>WQYZ01000028.1 GCA_009780985.1 Oscillospiraceae bacterium
GTTTACAAAGGTTCTGAGAATTATTTAAAAGATGAAAAAACGCCTGAAATATCGCCTGCTGCCGAACATCTTGTAAAATTGGCAGAAAAATACAGCGCGGATAGTCCGCTTTATGTTGCGTCAATCGGCGCGATAACAAATATTGCGTCAGCGATTCTGCTGAATCCCAAAATTACGGATAATATTGTTATTATCTGGCTTGGCGGAAATTCTTTGCACTGGCATGATATGCATGAGTTTAATCTTTCTCAGGATATTGCGGCGGCGAGAATTATTTTCGGCTGCGGCGTTCCATTGGTACAGTTACCGTGCATGGGAGTAGTATCGGCGTTTACATTCAGCGAAGCCGATTTAAGACAGTGGCTTTTGGGCAAAAATAAAATCTGCGACTATTTGGCGCGCAATACTATAGAAGAAGCGTCAAGCTATGCAAGCGGCAGGCCATGGACGCGCGTGATTTGGGACGTAACCGCAATAGCGTGGCTTGTCAATACCGACGGCAGATTCTTCTGCGAACGTTTGGAAAGAAGCCCGATTCCCGAATATGATGGGCATTACGGCTACGACAGCCGCAGACATTTTATCAAGTACATATATCATGTAAACAGGGACGCGCTGGCTGAGGATTTGTTTAATAAACTTATTAGTTTGGGTAATATGTAATTATGAACGCTTTTGAAATGATAAACGCTGTAAAAGAAAATATACGCAAAGTTATAATAGGCAAAGATAAAGTGACGGATTTTATAATAACCGCGCTTTTATGCAACGGACATGTGCTGATAGAAGACGTGCCCGGCTCAGGTAAAACTATGCTCGCGAAATCGTTTGCAGTATCTTTGGACTGCGATTTCAAACGCATACAGTTTACGCCGGATTTACTGCCGTCGGATATCACCGGCATAAAATATTTCAATATGAAAAAATCCGAGTTTGAGTTTATACCCGGCTCTGTATTCTCAAATATTATCTTAGCCGACGAAATCAACAGGGCTACGCCGAAAACGCAGTCGGGTTTATTGGAGTGCATGGAAGAACAGCAGGTGACAATAGAAGGCGAAACGCATAAACTTCCCGCGCCGTTTATGGTTATAGCGACGCAGAACCCAATCGAAAATATGGGAGTGTTCCCACTGCCAGAAGCGCAGTTGGACAGATTTCTGATAAAAGTTGATATGGGCTATCCGTCGTATGAGGAAAGCGTAGATATTCTTGACAGGTTCGATAAGAATAATCCTATCAAAAATCTGAAATCTGTGATTTCACGCGAAGATATAATAAAAGCGCAGGAAGAAATAAACAACATATATGTGCATAAGGATTTATACGGCTATATAACGTCGATAGCGGAAGCAACGCGCCGTAATTCCGGCGTTATTCTCGGAGTAAGCCCAAGAGGCTGTATAGCTTTGCTTAAAGTATCAAAAGGAATGGCTGCCGTAAATAATAGGGCATACGTGACCCCCGACGATATAAAAGCGGCGGCGGTTCCCGTTATGGCGCACAGGTTGATACTCAAAACTTCTGTAAGTCTCAAGAAAGGCGCAGATTCCGAGCTAATAAACGAGATAACCGACAGTATTACAGTTCCTACGGAAGACTTCGATAAATACAGATTGTAGGCGGCGGATATTATGTATAATATATTATTTGAAATAGGAATCTACGCTGTTCCGGTTCTGCTCGCGGCGGTTGTTATTTATTTTATATATGCCGCATATTACAAAATAAAAATAAGTCTTATAAAACGACTGAAATACAGGCGAGAATTTTCGGTTCAGGGAGTATTTGAAGGTGAGGAACTGATTATTACCGAAACGATATATAACAACAGCGCATTGCCGATATTTTTTGTCGATGTCGAATCGTATATACATAACAGTTTAAATTTACTGGATTATGTTGGATATGACGATAACGATTCCGCAATGCAGTTAGTCATAAGCAGATTTCATCTGATGCCATATATGCAGGTAAAACGCCGTCATAAAATCAAATGTATGCGCAGGGGTTATTATACAATGAACACGGCGTGTATTATCACAAAAAAAATTGGAATAGAAAAAAACTCATATTTTAATTTTAACGCTGAATTATATGTATATCCGAAACCGCTTGAATTCAATCAAATATCGTATCCGGTCAATTTGCTGCAAGGCGACAGCATCTCTCAGCGCATGGTTATGCAGGACCCCTTCTCAATCTCCGGTATAAGAGACTATTCAACCGGCGACCCGTTTAATATGATTAACTTTAAAGCTACGGCGAAAAGTGGCTTTCAGGGGATACAAAGCATAAAAGTGAATAAACTGGACTACTGCTCCGACCGTATTTTTATGGTTTATATAAATTTCCAGTCGCCGTCTGAAACTGCAAGTATTCCCACAGATATATACGAAAGTCTGATGGAGCAGGCTTTGTCGTTTGCCGCTTCGTTTGTCAGCGAAGCCCTGCGCAACGGATATAAAATCGGCTTATCGGCTAATTGCCAGTTAGCAAGCGGCGAAAACCGTATGGCTTTTCCGATTACCGGCGGATTGTATCACATAGAAGATATACTTAAAGAAATGGCAAAAGCGCAAATCAAGTGCGGCGTGTCTTTCGCATCGCTGTTGGACGGCGGAGCAAGAGCCGATATTTATAACGCGGAAATATTTGTCATAACACCTTATGCAGACATTGTTATAGATAACAGCATAGCGGTTCTGAAACGGCGCAATAATGCGGTAACGATAGTTGAGCTTGAAAATGAAGAGTATAACAAATTTTTGAGTTCTGCGGGCAAGGCGTGAAAGGGTGTGGCGGAGAGTTATGAAAATATTTAAGAACAGGAAAATCAGAAAAAAGATAATAAGAATAATTATATATACGATTATAATAGCAATTAGTTATTGTCTGCCAATTCACAATCAAAGCGCGGCACGGTTCTTAACAGTCGTTCAACTCGCGCTGTCAGTATTAACTGCATGGGAAATCATTTCTTTTATTCGTTTCAAATCATTGTTTACAAACTTGAAAAATTCTATAGTTGAATTGTTCAAGCGGGTTTTTAAACCAATTTTGAAAAAAATAGAGGAAATACGCAGCAGAAAACGTAAATTCATAAGGGGCAGCGACGAAAGCAAGTTTATCTTACACTTTAATGTAATAGACAAATTGAAGAATAAGCTGAAATTACGCCAGAAATTGGATTTCAAACATGCTCAGTCAAATTCAGAAAAAATAAGACTGTTATATATAAGACTTATTTTAATTTTAACAGGGAAAAATTATAAAATCAGATATTCATATACGCCGAAAGAGATAAATGACAGTTTGAATCACATAGATAAAGATATTTTATTTGATATATATGAAAATGTACGATACGGCGACAACACAAACACAGCCCTTTCAGATGACACAGTAAAGTTATGTGAAAACAATGTAGATGAGTTTCGGTAAATAAATTTTTGCATTTTACGAAAAAGGCGGAAATATTTATGATTTGCAGAAAATGCGGCAACCATATAACTTCGGGTACAAAATGTTTCCAGTGTGGGTATGATAACAGCGATGGGTTAGCGGCAGAAAAACAGACTCCGACAAAAGTATATAAGAGAACTCCTGTGCTGATTGCGGTTATGTCATTGTTTGTATGTATTGACATTATGAAGATACTCGTAAATATAGGCGTAATTTTAAATATTCGGGTATTAACAGCATTACTTGACAATGTTTATCATTTTACGGGATTATCAATCAGATACTGGGTTATTCCCCATAAATTCGAGATTCTTCCTATACCTATCGAAAAAATGCCTTACCAGGCATGGATCTTTATGCAAATACCCTTTATATTAATTGGTATTTTACTGTCATGTATATGTATAGTTAAATTAAAAAAGTGGGTATTTGAAGTATATACCGGACTGACTGTTTTGTCAGCAGTTATACAAATATCGCGATATTCAATAATTCCGTTTATGTTGAAATTTTTATTGTTATTAGTTGTATATATTGTTGATGTCAGGCGTTGGAAAAAACTCAAAAGTATATAGATATTATTGATACTTTATAAAATTTATAATTTGAACAGGAGTAAAATAAAATGTTCAGACACACGCTCTTCTCGCTGTACTCCATACAGAACCGATTGATATTGGTTGGCGACATCTGTATGGAGAAAAACAGTTATTGTCGCTGACAATATAACGGTTTCTGTATTTTATACTAAAAATTTAAAATTTTTATTTAAAAGAGGTATAATTTATGGAAAATATTATAAATACATTGAATGAACATTATCCTATACACTTTGACCGCCTTGAATTATTGCGGGAAGGCGGCAGTAAGTCTTATGCGGCTTTTTTCGGTAACGATAAATACTTTTTGCGTGTGATATATCCCGCGTTTTTTGACACAGCGGTAACAGGTGCGGACATTCAGGTATTTTTGCAAAATAAAGGCTTTCCCGTGCCGCTCATAATTTTTACAAAAGGAAATTTACCGTATATAAAAATAACCGACAGTCTGCTGATACTTTATGAGTTTATTGAGGGCGCAGATTGTGACCCGGAGCAGGACGCGGAAGCTATAGGCGGATTATTGGGCAGATTTCATCACATGATGAAAGAATATCCCGGCAAACTCGTTAAACGTAACAAACAATTTTATATAGGCAGATATATCGATATTCTGCGGAAGTTACAATATCCGCGAACAGATGAATATATCGTATACGGCGATGACTTATGGGAAAAAATCAAGGATTTGCCGATGGGATACTGCCACGGCGATATGTACGACGGGAATATACGCAAAACTCCTGACGGCAATCTGTATATACATGATTTTGACACATCATGCGAGGGGTTTCCGATGTATGACCCGACATTGATATGCGACATGACAAGTCATTTCGATTTTGACGAGCGCAATTATGACAAATCGAACAAAATATTATCGCGGTTTGTGCCCGAATACAGAAAATTCAACGCGCTCAGTCAGGCGGAAACAGACGCTTTTCACGCTCTGATAGCCATTCAGCACTATTCTACACAAGCGACAGTAATGGAAATAGCGGGGCTTGATTGTATAGATAGCGTTGATATGGACAATCAGCTTGAATGGCTTTACAGGTGGCGCAAGCAATGCGATGAAAATAAACGCATATAAAATGAAATCTAAAATAAGCATTGTATTCAAAAATTTTCACGTTATTTAAAAAATTTACAGGCGGGGGAATAAATATTCCTTCGCCTGCTTTATTGTTTAACCGTCGGCGTTCATTTTTTCTATAAGCTCGCGGACTGTTTTATCGCAGTCATCATACGCGATCTGACATGTGCCGACCTGTTTATGACCGCCGCCGCCGTATTTCAGTAAAAGCGAACCAACGTCTGTGTTGGATGTCCGTTTTAATATGCTGTGTCCCACGGCGATTGAGACGTTTTGCTTGTTTTTCCCGTCAACTATCCAAATTGAGATATTCTGTTCCGGATATATTGCGTATATGAGAAACCTGTTGCCTGTGTATATCGGAAAAACGCCGCGTAAATCGCTTACAATGACATTTCCGTAAATCTGCGAGTGTTCAAGAATCATTATTTTAAATAAATTGTTTTGTTCCTCATATTTGTCTATACGCTCTTTTACGTCAAAATCCGAAAGAATTTCATCCATATTTTTGACCCTGCAATCTTCTATCAACTTTTCCATTAAGGCGTAATTGCTTATCCTGAACTCGCGGAATCGTCCCAACCCTGTTCTTGGGTCCATAATAAATCCGAGTAAAATCCAGCCGCTTGGATTTATTATGTTGTCGATATTGATGCTGCCGGAATCGACCGTGTCAACGGCGGTTATCAGCTCCTCAAAATGCGGCATTTTTGATTTGCCGCCGTAATATTCGTAAACTATGCGGGCGGCGCTTTTTTCCATACGGCTTTCGCCCTTATATTCAATATCTTTGATTCTTTCCTTTTCGCTTGAATGATGGTCAAACCACATTCCACACCCCGGGACATACGGCACATTCGTGAGAACGTCGTTTTCCGTAACTTTTACAAGTCCGTCCTGTAAATCTTTAGGATGGACAAAAGTCCATGTGTCGATAACGCCGGCTTCTTTTAAAATTGTTGCGCAAGCAAGTCCGTCAAAATCCGAACGGGTTACTAAATTCATAATTTTTTACTCCTCTGTTTTTCTGTTTGGTATTTTTAATTTGTTTTCAGTTATATTTTATATCGTCAATTGCCTTGGTTAATTTAACAATCGAATAAAAATTTCGAAAAAATTAAAATAAAACAAAAAAAAATGTTGACAAAATATAAAAAATGTGATATTATAAAAACGTTAAGAATAGATTAAGCAATAAAAAAATTTTTCGTGAAAAATTAAAAAAAATTAAAATATGCTTAAAAATAAGACCGAAATGTGACTGACAGATGTTATAATAAAAGACGTCATAGAAACTTGAGGCAAAAATGTAATTTAAACATAGAATTAAAATATAGAATATATAGAAAATAAGGAAGTAAAAATGAAGGGAGTTTAAATTTATGGAAAGTTTTTATATTGAATCAAAAGAAATAAATAAAAATATAAATTTTAATAACATAATAAAAAAAGCAAAAATTATCCTGCCAGTGATTTTAATATTTTTCATAATATATGCTTTTCCTTTCGTTGTATTGGCAGATAATCAGGATGACAGTATATTCAAGAATGACAAAGCGCAGATAGACTGTACTAATACGGACGCTACAGGCGACGTAAAAATAAATGTCGTTTCAAAATTGGACAAACGCGTCAAGGTCACCATCGAAAAAGGCGACACAAAATATACATATGACCTTAAAAACGACACGACAGCCGAGATATACCCGATTCAATTCGGAAACGGCGATTACACAATCAAAGTCTGGATACAAGCGGGAGAAAAATACGCTCTCGCCCTGTCTGCGAAATACACGGTAAAGTTAGCCGACCCGAACGCTCCGTTCCTCAACCCAAGCCAGTATGTGAATTTCAATAAGGATTCAAAAGCAGTAAAAATAGCGGCTGACCTGACAAAAAATTGCACAAGCGACATTGACGAAGTGCAGGCGATATATAATTTTGTGATAAGCAGCTTGGTATACGACACGCAGAAAGCCCAGACGGTGCAGAGCGGGTATCTGCCATCGGTAGACGCGATAATAGCCAGCGGTAAGGGCATATGCTTCGACTACGCTGCGGTATTTGCTGCGATGCTGCGTTCGCAGGGTATACCTGCGAAACTTGTGACGGGCTACGTACAACCGAACAACGCGTATCACGCATGGAACGAGTTTTATATCAAAGACCAGGGATGGTTCAAGATAAACGACATGAAGTTCGACGGCAAACAATTTGACAGAGTTGACCCGACTTTCGACTCGACGTCCAAATCAAGTAAAAAAGTTATGCAGTTTATCGGCGACGGGTCAAATTATTCTAAATTTTTAGAATATTAAATTCGTTGAACTAAACGAATTTACAAATTAATCAGATTTCATCATATAATTAGATATACTACCCCATACCTCATCTCCTTTTCTCAAAATGCCGTGTTACGCGAGTGATGCGGCATTTTACCGTTTATGTATATTAAATATAAAAAATGCTTGACATTTTTTTATCGGCATTGTATAATTGGATAAACTTGCTTTTATATATACCGGAGAATGAACTTTATGCCTGCCGAACTAACAGAAACAACAAAAACAATCGGAATTGTCGCTGAATATAATCCGTTTCATAACGGTCATTTATTTCAGATAAATCAAATAAAAAAACTTATCCCCAATGCCGTGATAATATCCGTGATGAGCGGAAATTTGGTTCAGAGGGGAGAGTTTGCCCTGTTTTCAAAATATGAGCGGGCGGGAATGGCTGTATTAAACGGAGTTGATGCAGTTCTGGAACTCCCGCCGATCTGGTCGTGCGCTCCGGCAAATATTTTCGCCTTTGCGTCTGTATATATATTACACAGTCTGCAAATCATTGATCTTATTTGTTTTGGCAGCGAATGCGGCGATTTAGAACTCCTTAATTTCGCCGCAGAAAAAACATGTTCGGTGGAATTTAACGTAAAACTTAACAAATATATAAAGGCACATAAAAATTTAAGTTATCCTCAAAATGTCGCTCATGCCTTTCTTGATTTGTATGGGGACGAAAAAGCCGATATTCACAGTATTTTTACCGGCTCAAATAATATTCTGGCAGTCGAATATTTAAAAGCGTTAAAAAAACTGGACAGCCGTATAATACCTATGACAATTAAAAGGTCCGGAAGGGATTACAACACTGTAAGCGCGTCGTATATACGAGATTATCTGCTGACAAATAAAGGCAGACCCAACGAGTTGGAAGAGATGAAAAAATATATGCCTGAAAACTCTTACAACATACTTGCAGACTTGACAAAATCAGAGAAATTCGCTGACATAAATAATATAAGTTCCGCCGTTATATCGTATATAACCCGTCTTGATGTAAAAGAAATTTCAAGATACGCGGGAACAGGCGGGGGCGAAGAATACAGAATAAAAAAAGCCGTTGAAAATTCTTTCGATTACAATTCGCTCATACAAAATTTGGAAGCAAAACACGGCACATCGTCTTCAGTGCGGCGAATGATTTTAAACATATTTTTTGGAATAACAAGAGAAATGCAGAAACAGCCGCCGTTATACACAAATCTTCTGGCGGCAAATCAAAAAGGCAGAGATTTTCTAAACACCATACGTAAAAAGTCGCAGATTCAGATAATAACCAAACCTGCGAGTAATGATAAATATAAAAATAATATTGATATGTTTATAGACAATGTATATAAATTGTCGCTGTTCAATCGCGACAGCGAAATAAACGCAATCAAAGAAAAACCGTATATATATTGATTTTGACCACCCCGTCACGCGATTTAAGGTATTCTTGCAATTTTTTCTCAACATCTCGCGTGCCACCCCTCCACTGAGGGGAATTTTGGCTAACAATCGGATTTTTGCAAGATTCCCCTCAGTGGAGGGGTGGCGCCAAATTCGGCTTTGCCGAATTTATGGCGACGGGGTGGTCAAATTATAAAATTAAAGGGGGGAATTTACAGCAATATGGATATTGAGATTTCGCATGTGTGCAAAAGTTTTGCCAAGAAGGAAATAATCAGAGACGTGACGTTTAAAATTATGTCCGGCGATATAGTCGGGCTTTTAGGTCCGTCCGGCTCCGGGAAAACTACGACAATACGCCTGCTTATAGGCGCAGTCCCGTCAGACAGCGGAGAAATAAAATTCGGGGACACGAAAGTGCCGGATATGAGTTTGTTGAAAAAGATAGGATTTATGCCGCAGAACGACGCTCTTTACGACGATTTGTCCGGTTATGACAATTTAGAATTTTTCGCCGGGCTTTACGGACTAAAAAAATCAGATGCAAATAAACGTATTAAGGAAGTTTTGGAAATAGTCGGACTGACTGACGATGGAAAAAAGCAAGTGGTAAATTATTCCGGCGGAATGAAAAAAAGGCTCTCGCTTGCCGCCGCGTTACTGCATGAACCCGACGTTTTACTTTTAGACGAGCCTACAGTCGGTATTGACCCGGTTTTGCGCCGGTCTATCTGGAATCAGTTCAAAAAGATAAAAGAAGCCGGAAAGACGATTATCGTCTCGACGCACGTCATGGACGATGTAACAGAGTGCGACAAAGCCGCGCTGCTTTACAGAGGGCGGCTGATAGAATACGATACTGTGCAGAATCTTCTTGTGAAAACAGAAAACGGCAGAATAGAAGAACTGTTTTTTATGGCGGACAGCCGAGAAAATGCAGATAACAGGGTAGGGGAGGGCGAAACGGCATGAAAAGTCTTATGATACGCGTTATACATCAGATGAGAAACGACAAGCGCAGTTTGGCGTTGATTTTATTCGCGCCGCTACTGGTTATATCGCTCGTATATTTTCTTCTCGGCGATTCAAAATATGTCCCGACGATTGGATTTACCGATGAAAAATTTATGAATGACCTTTCTTTCGCATTTGACAGTGAAAATGTTACAACAGAATTTATAACTTTTGATAATCCGGATTCAGCACATATAGAGCAATATTTAAAAGACAACAAAAATATCGACGCAATTTTTGCCATCCAGCCCGATAATGCCGTCATAAATATATATATGCTCGAATCTTCAACAAAAAGCGCAAAGGCTATAGCTGCGATTCAGAAAGGTATGTTTAATGCGTCGGAAATTTCAATACAGACGCATTTCGTTTACGGCAAAGCCGATGGTTCGACGTTTGACAATTTCGGCTATGTTTTTCTTGGATTGTTCTCGTTTTTCTTCGTGTTTATAATTTCAGGCATGGCTCTTGTGCGGGAGCGCAGCGGCGGGACTTTGGAGCGTATGTTAATGACGCCGATAAAACGCTGGGAAGTCATAACGGGATATACTGCGGGATACGGAGTTTTTGCGGTTGTTCAGGCGATTTTGATAGTGGTTTATTCTATTTTTGTTCTGAAACTCGACTGCGCGGGAAACCCCGTATGGGTATTTGTGTTGATGCTGTTAATGGCGATAACCGCCGTATCTTTCGGCGCGATGATTTCGGTATTTTCGCACTCGGAATTTCAGGTTGTGCAGTTTATCCCGATTGTTTTGATTCCGCAGGTTTTCTTTTCCGGGCTTATCCCGCTCGACACGATTCCTTATGGTTTGGGCAATATCTGCTACATCACTCCGGTATATTACGGTTGTGCGGCTATAAAAAAAGTCATGATTGAGGGCGAGGGCTTTATCGCGATTCTGCCGTTTATATTAGCGTTGCTGGCGTACACGTTCATACTGTGCGTGCTGAACACCATTGCGCTGAAGAAGTATAGGAAATTGTAAAAAATGAGACCACCCCGTCACGCGATTTAATATATTTCTACAATTCTAAACAAAGTTCTCGCGTGCCACCCCTCCACGGAGGGGAATTTTATCTAACAATCGGATATTTTGTCAAATTCCCCTCCGTGGAGGGGTGGCGTCGCCGAACACTGCAAAAGGGTGTAAAAATACGCAGGATGCAACGACGGGGTGGTCTTTTCTTAAATTAATCAACCCACACTTGATTTAATCTCAATTAACACTACATTGTAATATCAAATAATATCTGTTATAATAAAATTACAAAAACGTTTTTGGATATAAAAATATAAATTTATTTATAACAAACAGGAGAATTGATATTATGAATTTTGGAGAAACGATAAAAAAACTGCGCAGACAAAAAGACATGACACAGGAACAGCTTGCGGAATACTTGAATATTTCGACGCAGGCTGTTTCGCGGTGGGAAACAAACTCGTCATTGCCCGATATAACGCTTATTCCCATGATTGCAAATATATTCGACGTTTCGGCAGACGTGCTTCTCGGCATTGACGTTACAATGAAAGAAAAACGGATACAGGATATTATAGATAGTGCGGAAGAATATCATCGTTACGGTTATAACTTAGAAAAAGCCGTTGAAACACTTCGCATCGGATTGAAAGAATATCCTAACAGTTATAAAATCATGGGCAATCTTATGAATTTTATTTATACAAATACAGCTGTAAAAGAAATAGAAGAAAAAAGCGAACTTACGGCAGAAATTATCAGACTCGGCGAAAAAATTCTTTCCGAATGTACGGACGATGAAATAAGGCATAGCGCGATACAAACGCTTTGTTATGCTTATCCGTTGGTTGGCGAAACTGAAAAAGCTTTGAAACTTGCATATAAAATGCCAAAGAGTAATCTTTCGCGTGAGAACTTATTTGTTAAAATTTTTAAAGGTACTGAACAGTTTGTGCAAAAACAATATAAATTATTTTATGACATTAGTGCTGTGATTGAAGGCTTATTTCCTTTCCGGGACACTCTTGACGATGGCGGCAAACCTTATACGGCTGAAGAATGTATTATTCTCAATCAAAAAGTCATTGATTTTATTAATCTGATATTTGACGACGGGTATTCCGGAGCATTTAGAAATCGCGCGGCATGGGCATATGAAGCGATTGCTGAGAATTACGCCAGTCTTGAAGATTATGAGAAAGCGATAATGAATCTAAAGCTCGCGGCGGAACAGATTATACTGTGCGATGAAGAAGCGGATTACGCTGAAAAAGCAGATGAATATACGGCTTTGCCTTTCAGAGGTATGAAAATGACTTCGCATTTTGTAGGACCGGAAAAATTTTATATAAATAGTTTGCTTAAAATTATAGCAGATTGTTCAGCCTTTGACGCAATCAGAGACAATAAAGATTTTATCGAAATAGAAGAACGTCTGAAAAAGTACGCTAAAAAGAGATAGAATTTTTCGGCGATTTTGCCAAAGCCCTCTTTAGCAAAGAGGGTGGCACGCGAGATGTCAGAACCTCATATATGAAATACGTCAGACTGCGTGACGGGTGTTTTGTCAAAATTCCACAAAACACCCGTCGTCGCATTCAACGTATTATTGTAATCTTTCGCATTATTCGGCGACGCCACCCTCATTTACTAAAGAGGGCTTCGGCGAAAATTCCCACATTGTTCTTTAAATCATGACCTGCAATCTACAGCAATTCCCCGTATTTTTTAACGAATATTTTCTTGAATACCGTTGCCAGAACCATGTACAGGAAAATCGTGAGCACGAGCCATGCGAAATATACGGGCGGGAGAGCTTCCAATCCTATTGCTTTTCCTATAAACGTGAACGGTATCACGGTCAATACGGCTATTCCGGTAAACGTAAGCAGCGTCACCGGCGCGGATGCGCGGCTCTGTATAAACGGCAGTTTCGGCGTGCGTATCATATGAATGACAAGCGTCTGACTCCACATGGATTCGACAAACCAGCCAGCGTGGAACACTGCCATATATATAACCTGCGTTGCCGGATCGGTTATCTGGTGGTATAACTGCCCTCCGCAAACGGCGGGGCATATTATAAAATACATGAGCAGATATGTCGTAATATCAAACACAGAGCTTGTAGGTCCTATCCAGAACATGAATTTGCCGATATTTGACGCGTCCCATTTTCTCGGCACGGCGATAAACTCTTTGTCTACATTGTCCCACGGGATTGCCGTACAGCTTAAATCGTAAATCAGGTTAAGCAAAATCAAGTGTATCGGCAGCATTGGAATAAACGGCAGAAACGCGCTTGCCGCAAGAACCGACAGCATATTGCCGAAATTCGAGCTTGCCGTCATCTTTACATATTTTATCATATTGGCGTATGTTTTGCGTCCTGCGACGATACCCTTTTCAAGAACCATCAGGTCTTTTTCAAGGAGTATAACGTCGGCGGATTCTTTCGCTATATCTACGGCGGTATCGACGGAAATCCCGACATCCGACGCAGTCATTCCGGCAGCGTCGTTTATGCCGTCGCCCATATAGCCCACGCTGTGCCCATTGGCGCGCAGAGCGGTAATGACCTGGGCTTTCTGCTGGGGAGACAATTTAGCGAACACGCTTACGTCTTCGACGACTTTTCTCAATTCGTCACTGCTCATATTTTCTAAATCTGAGCCGAGAAGAATTTTATTTATCGGAATGCCAACCTGACGGCATATGCATTTGGTCACTTTGTCGTTGTCGCCGGTGAGGATTTTCACTCCGACGCCGTGTTCCTCAAGAGCCTTTATCGCGTCTTCTGTCGATTCTTTCGGCGGGTCAAGAAAAGCGAGATAACCCATCAAAACCATGTCCGATTCGTCTGAAGCTGAAAAAGCCCCGACCGGCGACGGATTGGTTTTTTGCGCTACAACGATAACTCTCATTCCGTCGTCGTTTAACTCGTCCACTTTTTCGACTATATATTGTCTCAACTCGTCCGTGAGAGGCTCGACTTTGCCTTCGTACTCAGCGTAACTGCAAACCGCGAGCATTTCCTCGACCGCGCCTTTTGTAATCATTTGGGTCTTGCCGTTTGCCACAACGACGCTCATGCGGCGGCGTTCAAAATCAAACGGTATCTCGTCGACTTTTATGAAATGATCGGCAAGCCCGCGAAGTTCCGCGTTTTCTTCCTGTTCTATTTCTGTCCGTTCAATTATCGCTATATCCATGAGATTTTTTAATCCCGTCTGATAATAGCTGTTCAAAAACGCGTGACGCAATACTCGTGCGTCGTCTTCGCCGTGTATGTTCAGATGATACTGCAGAGCGACTTTATCCTGAGTCAAAGTGCCTGTTTTATCCGTACATAAAATATCGATAGAGCCGAGATTCTGTATAGAGTTCAAATTCTTGATTATGGTCTTTTCTTTAGACATAGTCACAGCGCCTTTGGCAAGGCATGTCGTGACAATCATAGGCAGCATTTCGGGAGTAAGACCTACCGCGACTGAGAGAGCAAACAGAACCGCCTGCATCCAGTCTCCTTTTGTGAAACCGTTGATAAACAGAACTATCGGCACCATTACCAGCATAAACCTGATTAAAAGCCACGATACGGAGTTGACGCCTTTTTCAAAACTTGTCTTGTCCTGTTTTACTCCTATGTTTTTAGCCATACCGCCGAGCATAGTGTCGTCGCCGGTTGTTACTACAACACCCTCCGCGCTTCCGCTTATTACGTTTGAGCCCATAAACGCAAGATTTGGACATTCGGTCAAACTGCCTGAGTAGTTTTTTATGCCGAACGGAGTTTTTTCCACGGCTGCGCTTTCTCCAGTCAGAGCCGACTGACTCACGAAGAGGTCTTTGGCTTTGATTATGCGCATATCCGCGGGAATCAAATCGCCTGCGGCTAAATATACAAGATCGCCTACTACGACTTCTTCCAACGGAATTTCCTGTTTTCCGTCCTCGACGCGCTGAACGGCAGTTGTTGTTTTAATCATTTTCAGGAGATTCTCCGCCGCGTTTCCGCTCCTTGTCTCCTGAACAAAACGCAGCATTCCGGAAATTATGACCATTGTCAGGATTATAATAACTGTAATGGGATTAGCGTCCCCGGGACCTGCCAAAATGACGTCGGTAAATAAAGACACTATAGCTAATGCAAACAAGATAGCAGTGAACGGGTTTACGAACGCATCTATAATACGTTTAGGAAAGGATATTTTTTTTCCGTGGGTGATCTTATTTCTTCCGTAGCGTCCTCTGTAAGCGTCTATTAAGACTTCAATCAGTCCTTCGGAGGTTGTTCCGAATTTTCTGTATAATTCTTCTGTCTGAGCCGATACGGCAAAATTCAGTCTTTTATTGACTTCTTCGCGATGCGCTATTTCTGCGGGGGTATTATTCCTTGAATTGTTATTACTATTGTTATTGTTTTTGTTATTAATAGTTGCGTTTAAATATTTCATTAAGTTTGTACCTCCATTTCTTAGATTTGACAATTGTTATTAACTTCATTCGTCCTGCGGAACAATATTTATAATTAATATATATATTATATCCGCATTTTTGTTTTGGAAGGCACAGCCTCAATGAACTTGATATGCTGAATATACTCGAAATTTCCGAAATTCTTCGAGTTTCTCAAAATTTCGGCATATTCATCCCAACAAGTTCATTCTTGATGAGCTATAGTTGAACTTGTTGAAAATTCGAAAATCTTTGATTTTCAGAATTTTCTATCAAGTTCAACTTCACTTTTTACGGCGACGAAAGGAAACGCGGGCATTTGTCCCGTCCCTTCCGTCACTTTACTTCGGTGCCGCCCGTCAGAGTTAGGGCTGCACTTACCTCCGGTTTCCATTTCGTTCCACCTCTTTTCATAATTAACTTGTTGAAAAATCAAAAAATTTTTAATTTTTTAGATTTTTTATAAAGTTAATTCTTTTAACGTGTTGACTTTAAAAATAATTTATGTTAAACTCATAACATTACTGAACTTTATTAAATTAATATGGACATAAAAAAATCGTCGTTTATGACGACGGATAACACACAGAAAACTAAACGTAATTACAGTTTATAAATTTACAAACCGAACGATACGAATAGAAATAGTTGCGATATTCATAAAATACCACTGAGCGGAGCTCAGTATTTGTCCGTCATTTTTATTATTTTTATGTATAATAAATGAGTATCCGCATTGTCGACCGCCGCTATCCATGAATATCACCTCTTGCTTTTTTATAAAATTATATGTTAATCATTTAACAAATCTATTATATATCCTTAAAATTAATTTGTCAATACTCTTTGTAATCTTTTTATAAAAATTTTACTATTCTGCAATTTAATTCCGTCCATTATTATAATATGCAAGCAGAATAAAAAATTGTAGGGACACCCGTTATACGGTGTCCCTGCCGGCATGAAATTCAGCATGTAATTCGCGCGTTATTAATTATTCCCAGTGAAATCCGCCGTCGTTATTTTCGCTGGATTTTGAATAGCTGCCGAAATCCGGATTACAGCCGCAATCGCTCCCCGAACAACCGCAATCAGAAGAATCCGAAGAATTTGAATCGCCTTTGTCATTTGTGTTGTCTTTGTTTTCCGATGTATCCGACGTGCCCGAACAGCAGCAACTGTCGTCGTCACAGCAACTTTCATCCTCTTCGATAATCTCCGGCTGTTTTGCTCCGCATGAATAGCAGTAAGTTACCTCTTTAGGCAATTGAGCCCCGCAGTTCACGCAGAATTTTTTGTTTTTTATCTGAGCCGCTTTTGATTTATGCGAGTTGATAGAATTTTCTATTTCGTCGATACATTTACAAAAATCCAAAACTTCGTCGCTTGCGCTTCCCGGAGAATTTTTATAAGTATTGTATACTATTTTTCCTATCTCTTTAAAAAAACTTTCTCTTTTTATCTCGTCTAACCTTATGTTTAACGAGGTTTTCGTTAATTCTACCACGTCTCCTGACGCTTTCATTGCCTTTTTTGCAGTTTCGTTTGCTAATTTGCTGAAATTATCCCAAAAATCGTTCATAAAAATATTCCCTCCGTATTTATAAATTAAAACTATAATTTTTATTTGTTTAATCCGAGCGAACCCGGCGCCGCAGATATTTTTATATATAATACCCGCAATCTGTATAAATAATACTTTAGAACTTTAATCTTCAATACTATTTACTGTATAATATTATATAACAAAAATATAAAACATGCAATAGGAAATCCAAAAAATTATTATATTATATTATGTTTTTTAACATTTGAATTATACCCTTGGATTTCTGCGGAGTTACAGCTTTTTATGTCTGAACGCTTCATATAAAATTATAGATGCGGCGCATGATACATTAAGAGAAGAAGCCGACGAATCGTCACTCATAGGTATTCTCAGAAGAGAGTCGGAAAGCTCATAGAAATTACTGCTCATTCCCATTGTTTCATTGCCGATTATTATAATTGCAGGAATATCCTCCGAAAAGTTCTCGTCGGAATATATAGGTTTTGACGGCTTTGATGTTTTCGCGCTTGTTCCAGTTATCTTTAATCCCTGGAAAATCGCTTTTTGTTTTTCTGCCCAGTCCGTAATTTCTTTAAACGAAGGTTCAATTATTACTTTCTGCCTGAAAAAGGAGCCCATTGTCGCCCTTATTGTCTCGCTGTCGTATAAATCGACGGCATGTCCCGCTACAATTAAAGCATCTGTGCCGAAACTGTCGCAGCTTCTTATTATCGTTCCCAAGTTTCCTTTATTGGATGGTCTGTCGAAAATCAATACGACAGAGGATTTTTCCAATTTTAAATCTTTTATATTTTCATTTTTCATTCTGACGATAAAAATAATTTCGGAAGCTTCTTCTTTGTTCTCTTTATCGCTCAAATCTTCCATCAAATTTTTATCCAAAACATATAAATTCTCTGCAAAATTATAAATTATATTTCTCGCCCAATCTGAAAGATTATTTTCGTCGGAACATATTACTTTGCTTATTTCCCAATTAGCGTCTGGAT
The DNA here is from genome assembly GCA_009780985.1 of Oscillospiraceae bacterium. Classification (GTDB taxonomy): domain Bacteria; phylum Bacillota; class Clostridia; order Oscillospirales; family WRJC01; genus WRJC01. Next base: position 17,915 of record WQYZ01000028.1, read on the forward strand.
TTGAGCAAAGTTCGTTAATATTTCTTACTCCCTCCACAAAAAATTCGCCGCTTGAGTGCCGTTTATTCCTGTTTTTTTTAAGAGTTTCAAAATACTGATACCAGGTGTTTTTGTTTGATATATAAAATTTTTTCATATTCATACCATTTTATAACATAAATTAGCATTAAAAAAATAACAAAAAACGACTGTATATAACCTTGTCCAGAATCATATACAGCCGTTTTTCCGCCTTAATTTCAATTTCAATAAAATGCCTCATAAAAAATATCACGTATCCAAGACCGAGAACCGCCCGAAAATTTATTCAGGATTGTTGAAAGGGTAAAATGAGTTTCTGCTTGTTCCGTTACACGGAACTGCGCGAAATTCATTTATGCTACGCTTGCAAATAAATTTGGCACATTATTATAACCGCGCCGCTAACGAACTTCCGTCGAATTTCCGCTCCGCGAGTAATTCGACAGTTGCGCAAAGTTCATTTAGGCTTGTTTCATTTTTGCGAAACATTCGCTGCAGTAAACGGGTCTTTCCGCTACCGGCTGAAAAGGAACTTTCGCTTCTTTTCCGCATTTTGCGCACGTTGTGACGTGCATTTCTTTTTGGGGTTTTACAGAATCTTTTCTTCTGTCGCGGCAGTTTTTACATCTTTGAGGTTCGTTCTGGAATCCTCTTTCAGCGTAAAATTCCTGTTCGCCGGCAGTAAAAATAAAATCCTGTCCGCAGTCTTTGCATACGATTGTTTTGTCTTGATACATGATAATACCTCGCTTTTGGTTTTTAAAAATTTATTAGCCCGCAGCCGGGAACAAACCGGCATCTATAAACTAAAAAATTTTAGTTTCTTGCTTTTTGTTTAAGCTATTTGGGCGCATATCCTTTATTTTATATATTTATTATAAATATCCTAATTTAATATAAAGGATTTAACATACGGTTTAAGCTTTGTTTTTATTCTGCATAAGGCGTTGTCTATTGACTTAATATTTTTATTAAGAATTTCAGCAATATATTTATAACTTTTTTGCTCTATGTACATAAAAAAAACTTTGCGTTCAAAATTAGTCAGAATTTTAAAAACTGAATCGTCATACTCATTAAATACAGAATACTGGTCATATATCCCGTAATCATTTTCCGGTATATCGTCGATCGAAACCAGCTCATAGCTTTTTTTCCTGTGTTTTCTGAAAAACGAAATCAGATAATTTTTAACGCATACATTTAAATATGTTGAGAATTTGGCATTTTTCACTAAATTGTAGTATTTTGCTGCTTTATACAAAACTATACAGCATTCTTGATATAAATCCTCTTTATCAGACCATTTTACGGCTATTTGGGGAAAAGATACAGACATTTTTGAAATATTATAAACTATTATATAAGCGTAGCGCTGTACAAGAACTGCAAAAGCGTCTTCATTTCCCAATTTGACTTCATTTGTCAGAAATATGTCGCTTTCGTCGTTTAATTTTGATTCCCATTTATTATAATTACTATATTTATTATGATTAAAACCGTAAGGCAAACTATACATTTTTAATTTTTCCAACATTTTAAAATCCAAATAATCTGGATATATTAAGATATTAATAATATAAATTACATTAATTAGTATATCAGTTATTTGACAAAATGTCAATAAAAATTATAAAAAATTTCATAATTTCATAATTTATTAACATTTGATGCCAATATTCAGACGCATAATATCAGATAATCTCATGTTCCAACGGAACTATAGTATATTCGATATCATATTTGCCTTTCAATATTTCGTTTTTTATTTTAGCATTTATGCGCGCCATCGCGATTTTAGCATCCTCAAATGTCAGATTTGTAAGCATAATCAGAATCTGCTGCGGATTCCACCGACAGACAATGTCGCCGCGTCTGAACGATTTAACAAATTTTTCGCGCACTTTTTCAACTTCGCTTAATAGATTTACCATATCTGTGCCGTTTAAATTACCCGAATTATTCGGATTAATCAAAACAGTCGCTAAAACCATCATAACTGAAAATCCGCTTCTCTCTAAATTGCGCAGCATGATTTTGCTTATTGAGATAAACGTCTCTTTATCGCATTGAAATGCGCCTGGAAGTCTCTCGTCTTTCCATAATATATCGTTTATAAACTGTAAATTTATATTTTTTATATCATTGTGAGGTTTTACCGCCTGTATTTTCTTTTGAATTTCAGTAAATTCAAAAGACGGTCTTATTCCCAATTCTTTATACATCAGATCCACCGTCCGGTTATAATGTTTTTGAGCTTCCTGCTTTTTATTAAGTGAAATGAGCGCGTTCAAAAAATATATGTTGACTCTTTCGTCTAAATATTCATAATTGAAAAAATGATTGCACACGCGTATAATAGCTTCCGAATCTTTAAGATCGTCTAAAAGTTCAAGAAGAAGCATCACGCAGTCGACATATACTTTTCTGTATGTGGTTCTTGAGGGAACAACCCACATATCATACATAATTTCGCTGAAATAATCTCCGTTATAGAGTTCTATCACCTTTTCGAAACAATTTCTTGCCTCGTGCGGCGAAGCGCTCAGGAGCTCTTTCCCTTTGACGCTGTATTCAATCATAGCGTCGCAGTCGATCCAAACCGGGATTTTTTCATTCCATTTGTAACAGCCCTGCATAAATAAAATCAAATCGTCTGCCGCTATTGCCGCAGTAAGACTCTGCCTGAGCCTGTATATGAGGTTCTGCAGAGCTTTTTCCGGATTTTCGCACGAATCCTCTTCCCACAAAACATCGATAAGTTCTCCCGGCGAAAGCATTTTTTTTCTGTGAGTAAAAATATACTTAAACAGATTCCACATACGTATGGATCGTTTGTTATCTTCCGTTAAAATCTCGCCTTTAGAATATACTTCAAATTTCCCCAGCGTATATACGTGAAATAAATATTCGCCGTCGTTATTCGCCGAGTTTTCACTGTAATTTTCATACTTCCTTCCAGTTATTGCCTTTCTTTCAGGGTTTTTAACCTGTAAATTTACATATCCCATTTTCATTTTCCTTTCATTTTTAACATTCCTGTTTTTTTAACATCCGGTTTGCATAATTATTATATCCAGTTTAGTTATTTAATATAATCGTCGACGGCGCTGTTCATTTGATTTAATATATCCGTCGGAATATCGTCTTTATTTTTTATTAATTTCGCCGCTAAAACATATCTTGTATTCGGGTCCTGATTTGTACATGTAGACAAAATCAGAATCCTGTCGCCGGGATTTACATCTACTCCCGTATCGTACAATGATTTATTCTTAATGTCAGACGCAAGACTTAAAAATTCATCTTCGGAATTAAAGTTTACCTGTATGTAGTAAAACGATGTGTTAGCTATCATAAATGAGAAAACTTCCCAGACGTTATCTTCGTAGATTGTGTTAAAAATAACATACCTGTGATTTTCAAAATAATTTTCATCCGTGTAATAGCGCAATGGATGAAACATTGTGTCTGACGAGTACATCTGATGTCCGTATAAAATAATATTCGGGTCGGAACGATCGGGGCTGTCTTCATAATCCATAAAAATAGAGCCGACGTCGCTGCGCTGTTTATATAAATTTCTGTTTAAATAATAATCGTTGTCCGTATAGTGAGCGACAGGGTAAAAAATCAGAGTCCCCGGAATTTTTAATATTCCTATAATATCCTGATTATTGCTATATTTCGCTCTCAGAGCATCGAATTTAGTCTGATAGACTTTATTGTTCACTTTTACCGGAGGACCGGTTGTCTCCTGAACTGTCTGAGGCTGTGTCTGCTTTTTCGTTTCCGATGTTATTTTTATATTTTCTGTTGTATTTGTTATATCATTTTCACTTATCTCTATCTGGCTGTTATCTAAGGCATAGTTTTCTGATGTCTCCCTTAAAATATTATCGTCTTTATTTTGATTTTCTTTAGTAGTTTGCGTTATAATAATCACAGCCGCTGCAATTATAAATAAAACTGCTATGTGCGAAATAAATTTTCCTTTATTTTTTATTCGTCCCTGCATAAAATAAAATCCTCTCTGAAAATAATATTAAATTATTTTAATATTATAATATAAAAAAATTATTTTTTCAATAATTTTATGAAAATTTTACAGAAATAATTTATATATATTATTTTGTCGTTATCTGCAATATAATTTATCAAATATTAATCTTTCTTTTATTTTATTTTAATCTTTATAATATATATTTATTTTATAACGGTTGTATATTTCAAGGAGATTTTACATGTCAGAAATAAAACATTCAAACGACGAAAAATATAATGTCTATATGGGAATGGGCGGGAAAAAACTCATTCACAGAGAACCTTGGTCTAATCCGGACGCGGAGACATATCTTACCGGAATAGATTATTACGAACACCCGCGCCTGTGCCGTCAGAAACTGCATGAATTATATCCTATGATTGTGGACGGAATAGAAATCCCCGAAACCGACGCACCCATTCCGAAACCCAAACTCGGCAAAGATATATCGAGCAATTCAGAACAGCATACGGTACGCTGGGGAGACAGTGAAACTGGCACATTTCTGCACGGAACGTTTTTTAAAACTCCGGAAGACGTTTTCAATTTCAGCCCTCTCGAACACGCAGATTTTTCAAAATGGCGAGGTTCGGTGGTTGAGAACTACGATTTTTCCGACGAAGAGACTATATATCAGAGATACAGGGCGAAACTGCCGGAAGAATGGGGAGATAAAGCCCCCGAAGGTTCAGCCGCCGGCGATATAGGGTTTTATAATACAATGTTCATGTGGCCTCTGCTGACTTTCGGATGGGAATTGTTTCTCGAGTGTTGTCTTGATGATAGATTCGAGCGTATTATGAACGAATTCGCGGAGATAAACCGCAGGGTTTTCCGCGCGTTCGCGAGGCTTCCGATAAACTTCGTGACATGCCACGACGATATTGTGATGACGCGCGGACCGGTATGCTCGCCGCAGTGGATGAACAAATATATATTCCCCCGGTATGAGGAATACTGGTCTATATTGAAATCCGCACGCAAAGAAGTAATATTCATGGCGGACGGCTGTATGGACGCATACGCCGACAACGTTTTCGCGTGCGGGGCGAGGGGGATAATCAGCGAGCCATACACAGATTACAAAGCTATTGCGCGAAAACACAAAGACTGTTTTATCGCCGGCGAGGGAGACAACAGGATATTAGACCGCAACGACCCAGCCGAAATACGGGCGATGGTTGAATCAATGGTGGAGACAGGCAAAATTTCGCGGGGATATATGATGAGCATAGGCAATCACATTCCGTGGAATGTAAGTCCTGAGGGTATCAAGCATTATCTTGACTTGTCTGCGGAAATCGGATACAGATGATTTAAAAAGGCTGTATTGGTATGCAGAAAATTTATATAATGTACGATAAAATTTTTAAAATGGAGAACGGCGAAATGGATAAACCACACGGAATAATCGTGTTCGGGGCATCTGGGGCGGGTAGTACGACTTTGGGACGCGAATTGGCACGGTTGTTAAATTTTGAACACTACGATACAGATGACTATTCTTTTGAGCAAACTGACCCGCCATACACAAAATCGCGTCCACTACATGAACGATTAGCATTATTACGTCCTTTAATAAAGAGTAATTTCGTCCTTACTGGGTGTATACGCGATTGGGATGGGGCTTTCGATTCCATATTATCTTTAGCAGTTTTTGTTATGACTCCAACTGATATAAGAATCGAACGACTGGAAAAACGGGAATATAATCGTAATGGTGAGCGCATTAAATTAGAAGGGGATTTGTATAATCTGCATCAAAAATTTATTGAATATGTATCTAAATACGATAATGGTGGCATGGAAATACGTTCGCTGGCTTCACAAGAAGCATGGGCTAAAACCCAAACTTGTCCTGTTATCCGTGTTGACGGTACAATAGATTACCGAATAAATGCAGCTAACATAGCGAAGCAGTTTTATGAAATTCTTAGAAAATAAGCATTTTATTCAGAGGTACTCCCTAACATTAACATAAAAAAATATATAACAGAATAAATAAAAAAATTTATAAACGGAGGAAATCAAATCATGAAAAACGTAAATATACTCAGTCTTTCTTTTGGCGCCGACAGAACAATTCATCCGGGATGGCAGGGCGTTCTCGACATGATAAAAGAAAATCTCAACGGAACGGAAGATTTAGTGATGGTTCCCGAAACATGTTTAGGGAATGAAGTAAGGGACCCCGGCGACGGATTTCTGTCGGGAATATCGGAAATTGCGTTAAAGAACAAAATATACGTATCGGCGTCTGTATACAGAAAAATCGACGACAAGTCAAAGGCAAACTCGGCAATCCTGTATGACCGGAACGGCAAAATTGCTTTTATTTACGACAAAATGTACCCGTTCTTAGGCGAATTTGACAACAAAGAGCCGATTGTCATACCCGGCAGCCGCGCGGTATGCGCCGACACGGATTTCGGCAGGGTTTCCGTGGCAATCTGTTTCGACGCGAACTTTCCGGATTTGTGGCAGGATATAGCTGATTTAGACGCGGATCTCGTATTGTTTTCAAGCGCATATTCGGCAGGCAGCCAGTTGTGCGCGCACGCGCTTAACCATCATTACGCAATAGTGACGGCTACGCAGAAGCCGGATTTTGCCGTATACGATATAAACGGTAAAGAAGTTACATATATCCGACTTGAAAGCTGGAACCGTCCCAGCCGAGTGCTTGTTTCCCGTGCCCGCATCGATATTGACAAGGTGATTTGCCACCATAATTACAACAGGGACAAGATTTATAAAATGCTCAAAGAGAACCCCGGTAAAATCGAAATTGAACATGAATATGATCGTGAGGAATGGTTTGTGATACGTTCAACAAGTGCGGATATCAACGCCCGTGAAATCTGCAAAGAATACGGCATAGAAAGACTGCGGGATTATAAACGCCGCAGCCGTAAATTCATAGATGAAAAAAGGGGATTCCCGCCTGTTCGTCCTGAACGCATATAACTCAAAAGAAGTCTACAGGGCGGGGAAACCCCGCCCTTACTGATATTTTTATGTTTTTACATTATATGTTTTCTATAACTACATCGACTTCTTTGCCTGCTTTGTTCGAACGCTGTATGCCGTCGATAATCGCCTGATTGTAAACTATCTGGCTTGTGGGTATCGGCGGTTTTTTGCCGTTTATCACGGCGTCCACAAAGGCGCGCACTTTCTTCTCGAATAATCCGGGACCGCGGTTGTCATCAAGCGGAATAAGAGTTTCTGTAGGTTTGCCGAATACGTCGTGCATCAATCTTATTTCGCCGATAGGTCCGTCCCACGCTCCGCCCCATAAAGCGAGATTCGGCTGCTTGATTTTTAATCCTGCTTCTGTTCCCAAGAATATAAAGTCTCCGGTAGTATCCATGTGCATAGCCCACGACATACGGAAATCGAGAGTTATTCCGCCTTCTAATCTTACAAACGCCGCTGAGAAATCATCGACTCCAAATTCGTCGCCGAACTCTTTTTTGCCGAAATAATCATAAGCAACAGCCGAAACAGTCAACGGCTTCGGATATCCGATAGAGTTCAGCGCAAAATCAAGCGCGTAGCATCCTATGTCAGCAAGACAGCCAACTCCCGCTTTTTCTTTGCTTATAAACGTGCCGCCGGGCATTCCCCTGCGTCTGCCGCCGCCTGTCTGAACATAATAGAGTTTGCCGAGCGCGCCGGACTGGATTATTTCCTTGACTTTCTGCGAATTTACGTCGTAGCGCGGCTGAAATCCCACGGTTAATATTTTGCCGCTCTTTTTCTCCGCTTTAAGCATTGCTATTGTCTGTTCCAGAGTTACGCTCATGGGTTTTTCGAGCAAAACATGCAGACCGTTTTCCAAAGTGAAAACTGCGCATTCCGAGTGTGTTGAGTTGTAAGTGCAGACGCTTACTGCGTCAAGTTTTACATTTTTGAGCATTTCTTCTTTGCTGTCGAATCCCTGAGCGTTTGGAAAGCCGTTCCTCTTGAAAAATTCCTGAGATTTTCCGGGGACTATATCGCACCCTGCGACGACTTCGACTTCTTCGATAGTTTTGTATGAATTTAAATGCGAGTGAGCTATTCCGCCGGTCCCTATTATTCCTACTCTAAGTTTTGACATTTTTATATTTCCTCCTAAAATTTAAATAAAATTATATTAAATAAAATTAATATACAGTTGATTATTATTTCAGCAAAAACACTGCCACATACGACACGGTATTTTCGCCGTTTATGTATTTTAACCCGTGAGAATTTGTCATCTGTGCGACGTTCATGCAATATCCCTCTACGGATGAATTCGCCTTATCTGGAAAAGGGCAGGGACGATTCTCTATGATGCCGCACTTTGGGCATAATTTGCAGCCTCCCACACCGAGAACTTTTATGTTTTCAAAAGATATATGTTCTTTTATGTAATCAAGCGTTTTATTCATATTTTCGCCGTGAACTTTTCCGCCTTCTTCCATACCTTCGAAATCATATGAATCTTCGAGAGAATATATAGTCTGAATTAAAATCACATTTTTGTAGGACAGAACTTCGTTTTTCAAATCGTCAAATTCGCCGACTGAGGGGGGGCACATATAATTTCTGCTGTAGTTTCCACATAAATTCTGTTTGCACATATCCCTGAATATGGGATCAAAAGTTATATCCCCGACGGGAAAAACCGCCGCGGCTGATATTCCTAACGCTTTTATGCCGTTTATTAAATTTTCTTTATCTGCTATTATTTGCGTTACATCTGTCATAATATAAAATCTCCTGATTTTTGTAATATATTCTTTCTGACGTACAACTCTGGGGTTGGCGGATTGGTTATTGCAACGGCGAAAGTGATTATTAAATGTTGTTCACTATTCGCTCCCACTCACCCACAACCATATCGACAATTTGTTCTGCAGTGTCATCCCTATATGGCATTACATGTCCATGATATTTATGATAAACAAAATTACTGTCAAATAATTCGTATCCGCCTTTGTGCCACTCTTCCCGCGTGGCAAGATAGCCTGTACAGCCGTTTGTGTATCCGTTTAAGAACAGCAAAGGATTATTTGTGCGCTCTTTTGCGTCAATGGCAAGCTCGCAGAATATTTCCTCCGCGACTCCGCAAAAGCATCCTTCGTTTAATTCAAAAAAATTAATTTCAGCTAAAAACGACTGAGTCATATAACCGCTGTTCCGCAGTTCTTCGCATGACTTAAGCCATTCAGCGGCGGCGGCAGCTTGCGTCTCATCTGCTGCTGCGGCGATTTTTTCCGCTTCACTTTTTGACGGCACATCGGAAATGAAAGTAATCTCCTTTGAAAACATCTGAATATTTTCAATATTTCGCAGTTCAAATTTCAACATTTTCGCCGCGTTTTCAAATATCCCCGCAATCCTGTGCAAATCATCAAGATTTCCGCCGCGCATTATATCGACGCCAACAGGCGAAAGATTCCCCGCCGCACCCTGCAAAACCATAATCGGACAGCCATAAAACTGTTGCAACCGTTCACGGGCAACCCCGATAAAGTCGCTGGAAATCTTATAATTCTGCCACATCAATACATTATTATGCGTTGCGACGCGCATGATTATCACAATCGGTTTTTCATTGTCTGCGTCGGAAACCAACAACGCTCCGAGACGATTGTCAGTCACAGAACAACCGGGGCGGCGGTTTTCGCCTGTATTGGCTTCTGTTAATGCCCATGCAATTTTGCACGGTGAAAAATTCTGATTCGCACTCTCCGCACAACTGACTATCTGTTCACATAGAAAAGCAAAATACCGATCTCCATTTAACGCATATTGGGTTGGTTCGGGAGCAGAATGTGTATGCGAAAAATTAAGCATAACATGAGATATATCTATGTTCAAAAGTTCGGCGATTTTCAAACGTAATATTTTTGCACGCTGAACGGTCAGACCTAAACTATCAATTGCAATTAAGCAAAATGTTTCATTATCATTCTGGAATAACGACGCTTGAGCATAAAGCCTATGCAATATACCCTGAGAGCGGTTATCGGGTCTGTAACACCCCATAAGTGACGTTTGAAATTCCGGTGTTATATCAATCTGTGAAAATGCTGCTTTATAAATATTTTTTTCTTTCATTGTGCTTTCTCCTTTATAACTTTTATAAATTAGTTTTACAGTAAAAAGAACAAAGCCCAATAGGACAAATTTTTTTACATAGCTTCATACAAATTTTGCCCTAAAAGACTCTGTATGAAGCCTGAACAATTGTTAATTTAATAAATATCACCTCTTCCTGAAAATATAAATTCTCCGTATGCTTTATTTGTACTGCCATTAATGATTTTGTTTATTTTTTTCTTTATTTTGTATTCAATAATTATATTTATACATTCATATTATCTACCATACAGTATAAACCAAATTCAAAAAAAATCAAGGGATTTCTATAAATTTTATTAAATTTTTATGTTAAATCAAAAGTTGCGTGAGGTTGTTTATATCTCCCGCTCCCATAATTAATATAATATCTCCGCCGGACGCGTTTTTTTTCAGATGTTCCGCTATTTCCCCGAAGTCTTCTATCAATATACAGTTGTTTAACTTTTCCGCTATATCTTTTGAGTGAATGTTATATATGTTTTTTTCGGTTGCGGAATATATTTCCGTAAGTATCAATTTATCGGCATGGGAAAGAGCTTCGCACAAATCGCCGAATAATTCATATGTCCTCGAATAAGTGTGCGGCTGGAATACGCACCATAAATTTTTGTTATTACGCTGTGTAAATCTTTTTATTTCCATTAGGTTCTTTTTGATTGCGGTCGGGTGATGGGCGTAATCATCATAAATTTTTGCTCCGTTTAATTCGCCTTTATACTCGAATCTTCTGCTCGCGCCTTTGAATATATTCAATCCGGCTTCGACTGCCGAACCGCCGATTCCGCAGGCATATGCCGAACTTGCCGCTGCCGCCGCATTATATATGTTGAATTCGCCGGGAACAGATAATTTTATGTGAGCGTATAATTTTCCGTCTGCAACTATGTCAAATTCAGGGAACAAATTTGAATAATCTATGTTTTTTATAAATATGTTAGCTTTATCGCTTTGCAACCCGAATGTTATGATTCTGCTTTTAAAATTTTTTGACGCTTTTAACGTATTTTCGTCGTCCGCGTTTATTATTGCGGTATCCGACGCGTGCGAAAGATATTCCTCAAAACAGGATATAACGTCCTGTAAATCTTTAAAATGGTCGGGATGGTCCATTTCTATATTTAATATAACGGCGATATTCAGTGGACTGTCGGCAAAGAATCCCGAGTATTCATCGGCTTCGGCAATAAAATAATCGTCTTTGCCCAATTTATATGCGGAGTTTACCGGAGGGTATACAGCCCCGATAAAAAATGTTGGATCTGTTTCAGCCTGCATGAAGATCTCGATCATCATGGATGTAACTGTGGACTTGCCGTGAGTCCCGGCGATTCCTATCGACGCTTTACAGCTCTGCATCAATGCGCCGAGCATTTCTGTGCGTCTTATTATGGGGATATTGAGTTCTTTTGCCCGTATTATTTCGGGATTATCGTCTTTTATTCTGGCATTGTAAACAAGCAGATCATAACCGTTTACATTTTCGCTTTTGTGGGAAATAAATATTTCTATCCCCATGTCCCGCAGTTGTACGGTTTCACTTTTCTCTTTTATATCAGACCCGCCGACTGTATGGCCTTTCTGCTTTAACGCGGCGGCGATAGCGGACATGCTTATTCCGCCTATACCCGAAAAAAATATTTTTATGTTTTTATTTTTTAGATAATTCAAAATGTTTTGAGTATTATTCCCTGACATTAATTTCCACCTTCTAAAATTTTTTAGCGATTTTTATAATTTTATATAATTATATGACAAAAAAATGGTTAAGTAAACATATTTTCTGTAATTTTAACGGTAAATTAATTATATTTTAATTGTTACATCATTTTTTAGATGTATCATTTATTTATAAACGACTTGAATCGATATTTAGACCTAAGAAAACCCAGAATACTTTTTGGAATATATTATTGTTAATATTATATCGCAATGTATATTTTATCAAGTATTATAAATAATATTTTTATATTCGTTTTAAATATTATGAGTATAAAGAAATTACGTTTTATCTTTGACTTAATATCGACGAGTAAATCTAAATCATTTTCATTTTATAGGAGGATTTAAAAAATGGAGATTTCGGATATAAAAGTTCGTAAGACCTTCGAGGAGGGTCCTTTAAAAGCAATTGTTTCGGTAACTTTTGATAATGAGCTGGCTGTTCATGACGTTAAAATAATTTATGCTAAAGATAAACTGTTTTTAATCATGCCGAGCAGAAAAAATTTGGACGGGACTTATAAAGATATAGTTCATCCGATAAACAGCGAGTTTAGACTTAAATTAGAATCCGCTATACTGGCTAATTACAACGACGTTATTGAAGCTCAGAAAAACGCCGCAAGCGAAGAAGTTTAATTTTTGAATTGTTTAGCTGAACTTGAAATATTAAATTTCGCATATTAAAAGCGAAAGGCACAGTTTATGAACAAACATGTTTTTAAACTGCGCCTTTTTGTGAATTATGTTTTATTTGACAGTTTTTTTGCCAATATTATTGTATTATTAATATATTTATATTATAATCATATAAATAATAAATTTTATATAAACACAGAATGAAAAAAGGAGTACTGAAATTATGCAATATCGTAAATTTGGAAATACAGGAAAACAAATATCCGCTCTCGGATTCGGATGTATGAGGCTTCCAGAATTTGAAAAGGACGGCAAATGGTATATTGACGAGGAAAAGGTCATACCTATGCTTCATGAGGCGGTTAAAAGGGGCGTAAACTATTTTGACACGGCTCACATGTACTGCCATGACAACAGCCAGTATACCCTCGGCAAAGCCATGAAAAGCATAAAACGCGAAGACGTTATGCTCTCTACAAAACAGCCGCTTCATCTGGTTAAACAAACGTCGGATTTCAGAAAAGTCCTCGAAGAACAGCTCAGAAGAATGGACACGCCGTACTTGGATTTTTATCACTTTCACGGGATAAACAAAGGAGCAATGGACGGTCAAATCAAGCCTATGGGACTTATGAAAGAAGCCCAGAAAGCTATCGACGAGGGGCTTATTAAACATATGTCTTTCTCATTTCACGGGGATCCGAAAGATATGCAGTATATAATCGAACAGGGCGAAATATTTTCGTCTGTTTTATTGCAGTATAATTTATTA
>WQYZ01000029.1 GCA_009780985.1 Oscillospiraceae bacterium
AACTCCGCTACATACGAAGACCATATCTCAGAGGGCGCCGCACTTATACTGAAAAGGCTGAACGAGGCTTACAGGGACGACCCGCACTCGCGCAGTGACGCCATGCTGGAGCTAACGTCGGCGGCGCGTGCGTACAGGGACGTATACATCGAAATCGGCATGAAAATTGGCGCACGGTTGTTATCTCAGCTTCTCTTTCTCGACGATTAATAAATAAGAAACGACGAACCGCTGTTATGCTTTTCAAAATTAGCTTTCACAGATTTCGCGCTGTAATTTGCGTAACAGTAAACGCAACCGTTCGGACAGCAGTTATACGCGCCTATATCGACGCTTGAAACGCACCCGCACTCCTGTCTTTGATTTTTATCTTTCTTCAAACTATCTGCGTCCAATTTTCTGCCGGAAATTTTTTCTATAAGACCGCCGTCAACGCATTTAGAGCGTCCGATATCATATTCCGAAAAATCACCATTTTCCGCGCATGTCTCTACTGTAAAGCCATCTGCCTTTGCAGTATTTGAGAACTCTTTAAGAATTAAGTTTTTCTGAGAAAAATCTAATTCCCGTATATTAAATTTATCGGCATTTCCCGCTATTTTCTTATAGCAATCAATAAAACTTATTATAACTTTTTTTGCGTACCCTTTTAAAAGTTCCGAAGTTCTTTCAAAATGCTCTGCGTGATATTCAACGTTGTATTTGTCGTTGAGGAATATAGGGTCATATCTCCAGATAACACGCCCCGCTCCGGTTTCGCCGATTATATCCGCGAGTCTTCTGAAAGTGTCTATAATCTCCCGTTTGTCGGGGAGCCCCGGTTCTATGTCGATTTCATATGAATTCAGCGTAAACTGAAAATAATACGCGTAATCTTTTAATTTATACAGGCTGTCAAGCATAGGCGCCGGATTTTTTGTCCAGAACACAAAACCGTCAACATTTTCCGGCGATAAATCTATCTTTTTTATTTGGCTTAAATTCAGAGGATTTTTTGTAAAAACATATTTTTCTTTTATCCTGTTAAACAGCCATTCAGAGTAATAACAGGGAATATCAGTCCGTCTGCTTGCGCTTATAATCATAACCTTATTATATTTTATATATTTTATCTTATAAAAAACTAATTTTTCGCACGAATATTAAACATTTTTGTGAACTTTTATTTATCTTTATTTATTTTCCGCAAGACCTGCAAATTTAATCCAATTTTTATTTTTTGCATAAAAAATAAAATAATATTTTTTAATATTTATATAAATATAACATAAATATATCAATAAATTGTTGATTATTTTTTGAATTTGTGTTATTATTTATCTGTAATTAATACTTAAAATTTTATTTTAAAGTTTATAGGGGGATTATCAGATGAAAAAAAGCATATCTATAGTAATTTTGTTCATATTCGTTGTCTCAATTCTCATAAGCGCGGTGTCATGCGCCGGCGGCAGCTCAGAAAACGGCGCGCCGCAAAGTACTTCGCAAAACGGACAAGATAACACCGCTCCGACTTCGGCAGGAGAAACTCAGGATCCGAGACTTTCGGTAGCAGACGATATTCCGGCTCTGGATTTCGGCGGGAAAAATTTTACTATTATTTATCCCACCTGGAGCATGTATAACGATTATTATTTCGCCTCCGAGGAAATAGGCGAAAAAATGAACGACGCCGTATACAAAAGAACGCAAGACATTAACGAACGCTTCAACGTAAATATCAATCCGGTAACAAAAGGATACATAGAAACAATATATCCGGAAGTATCAAAAGCCGTAAAAGCCGGATCCGACGATTATCAAATGGCGCTTACCCACTGTATGTCCGGCGTGCCTGATCTGACATCCGGCGGTTATGTTCAGGACTGGAACAAAATACCTATAGTCGATTTTACAAAACCATGGTGGAATCAAACTATGAATCAGACTATGTCGGTTGACGGAATTCTCTTAGCCGCCGTGAGCGATTTCATTATCTTCGACCCGAACGTGATTTATTTTAACAAAGGCATGGCGAAGGATTTGGACATCGGAGACTTATATCAAATGGTCAGGGATGGGAAGTGGACTTGGGACAAACTCACAGAACTCGCCAAAACCGCGTCGAAAGATTTAAACGGCGACGGAAAATTCGACAAGGACGACCAGTACGGACTTGTCACCCACATAGGCTGGATGCTTGAAAGCGCGATGCAGTCATGCGATATTTTCGTCTCAAAAATCGGCGACAGCGGCTATCCCGAAGATAATCTGAACACCGAACGTTTCGGCAATCTTATAAATACTTTATACAATTTGCTGTACGTCGGCAATCAGACTTTTATCGGAGACTGGGACGCGAACAATCCCGCGGTCCAATTTGAAGCGCAGGTGCCCATGAGCTCCGGCCGCACCCTGTTTATCACCGACCCCCTCAGCGCAGGCAAAAGATACAGAGCTTACGACGTTGAATTCGGCATACTCCCGTATCCTAAATACGACGAGGCGCAGCAGGATTATCTCAGCCTTTCATGGAACGGGTTTATGATGATTCCCAGAACGGCAGACCCTGAATTTGTCGGGGCAATAAGCGAGGCTCTCGCGGCTGAAAGCTATAAATATACGGTTCCCGCGTATTACGACGTTCTTCTGACTTCCAAAGTCGCAAGAGACGTCGAATCCACCGAAATGATAGATATAATCTATAAAGGCGCGGTTTACGATTTCGCGATGGACTTCGGCAACTGGAACGCGCTTACATTTCCTATAGAAAATATCCTGAAAACAAATAAAACCCCCGATTATGTATCGTTTTTAGAAAAAAACGAAGGCAGTTTCAACAAGCAGATGCAAAAAGTATACGACGGCATCAGGAAGAATTACGAGCAGTAATCAAAACCCCGTGCTATAATTTCGCATGCGAAATCGGGAAAAACTTATGCAAATTTATAAAATATAGGGATTTTGTAGTACCCTACAAAATCCCTATAATATGGTGTTTGACGTTATTTACCGGCTGCTATGGAAAATGCTTATTTTGTCTGCTGTGACGATATAAATTTTTGTAATGCGTTATAGTGCATTGGAAAAAATAAATCTTTATTATTTACAAGCATTTTTTTCAATTCGCTAACTGAGACCCATTTATAATTCCTTGACTCATCAGAAGATTGCATGAGTTCTCCTTCGGCGTGGCAAATAAATAAAAGTACCATAAATGGAAATTGTCCCTCAAGGTTTTGCGAACACGAAAACGGCATAAAATTTATCACTTTATATTCGTGCTTGCTGTATATCTCCGATAATTCTTCACCATAAATTTTTGTTATGTCAAGCCCTGTTTCCTCTTTCACTTCACGTTTTAACGTATCAAATATATTTTCAAATTCCCGAATCCTCCCTGCGGGTACTTCTAAAAGCCCGTTTTCGCTTGGCGCGTCTTTTTTATATCGTTCCTGTAGGAGTATATGTTTTTGCCCGTCAATCTCTTTTATTATGATACCGCCGACACCGGGTATTGCGAGCCGCTCTGTTTTTTCGTTAGCTATGCTTTCCTTTTTTCGTATGGCTATCGGGAAAAAATCGCGTATAACCGGATATGTCAATTCATCTGGAATGGAATCGAAAAATTCTATTCTTTCCATTTCACTGTTATATGGCAATTCGCCCAATGTATGAACGATTGCGAAATACACCTGCCCATTCCCAATAAACGTGTTGCCGTTTAGTTCTCCGTTAAAATAGTAGTCGCAAAGTGGTTCAATATCGAAATCAATTGCTCCTGTTTCTTCATACAGCTCTCTTTTTGCAGCTTCTAAGGGTGTTTCGCCAATTTCAATATGCCCGCTGGGGTATTCCCACGTAGTCTTTTCTTTTTGTTTGCAGAAAATCCATTTGCCCCTGTATAAGGAAATAATATCAGCGAATTTATAATCGCTTAATGTATTGAATGAATAGGTTTTACTTTCCATAATAAACCTCACTTACTAAATATAAATTTACTGCGCTATCACCATAATAAAGACAAATCATATCTGTGGATATTTTCATCAACAGTTATTAACGTCATATCTTCCGCAATCGCCGTTGAAACAATCAGACGGTCAAAAGGGTCTTTATGATAATTCGGCAAACTTTGCAGATTTATCAAATATTTTCTTTCTATCGGTAATGTCATAAAACCGTTACTGTCAATCATTTTGTAAAATTCAGGAAGTCCGCCGGTGAAATCTAATTTTGTGGTTCCGAGTTTGATTGCAACTTCCCAGGCGGACGCAATACTCACATATTTTTCAGCGGATGTATCTAGTATCGCGCTTTTAGCTTTTTCTGATAATGACGGTGAATTTTCGGCAACCCACAAAACGACGTGAGTATCCAGCAGATATTTAATCATTCCATATACTCCTTAAATTCTTCCATTGGTTCATTGAAATCAGGCGACATAAAAATTTTTCCTTCCCAGCCTCCAAGTTTAGCCTGTTTTAAATCAATAACTTTTGATTTGCTGATTTCAAACGGAATCGCCTCTTTATATACTATTTGCTTAAAATAAATATTAACCGCCGTAGATATATCAAGACCTAAATCATCAAGTACCGATTGTACTTTTGTTCTGAGTTCACTATCTGTATTGATATTAATTTTTGATACTGCCATAATCAATTCTCCTCCTGCACAAAATATAAATTTCATAATATCCGCGCCAATAACTGTGATGACGTAGATAATATTATTAACCGCTATACACTAGTCCTAATTATAGCATATAAAATAATAGAAAGCAACAATGTCCGTAAAAAATTATAAATTTTTTGCGTATATCAGTTTTTGTTTATATCCCTGTGCACGGCGGACGCGCTGTAACTGCTGTCCAACAAATATTTTTTCAGGACTTCAGCAATGCATACGGAGCGGTGCTTCCCTCCCGTACAGCCTATTGCAACCGTCAGATGCGCCCTGCCCTCGTGTATGTATAACGGCAGAAGAAAAGCTGTCATGTCTTTGAGTTTTTCCGTAAATTCAACTGTCTGTTTATTTGACATGACATATTCTGCGACGTCTGAATCAAGACCCGTTTTGTTTCTCATGCTTTCTATATAAAACGGATTGGGAAAACACCGCACGTCAAAAACTAAATCCGCTTCGGATGGTACTCCGTATTTATATCCGAACGACATGCAGTCGACCGTCACGCCGTTTTTGGACGAATTTACGACTATTGCTGTTATGCGTTCTTTTAACTGCTGAGTCGCGAGCTTTGTGGTATCTATGACAAAATCCGATTTTTGTTTAGCTTCCGCCAAAAGCTCGCGCTCTTTTATTATCGCCTCTCTCATAGGGATACCCTGCAATGCAGTGAGGGGATGAAGCCTTCTTTTCTCTTTTTGCCTTGTTATGATGACCTCGTCCGAGCAGTCCAGAAATATAAGTCTGCATGTATTTTCAGATTTTATTACGTCAAGCTGTTTTATAAGAGTGTCAAACTCGCTCTCGCCGCGCACGTCTATGACAAAAGCCACAGTCTGGCTTTTGTCCGGCACTCTTTTATAAATATTCACAAACTCCAGAATCATAGTCGCAGGCATATTATCCACGCAGTAATATCCCAAATCCTCAAGAGTATTTGCCGCCTCTGTTTTTCCCGCACCCGTCATTCCTGTCAAAATCAGTATTTCCATATTTTTACCCGCCTAAAACATTAAAAATTTATTATTTTAACTTCGCACTCTATATTTATCCCCGTTTTGTCAAGCACCACGGATTTTATATGCTCTATAAGATTTACGACGTCCGAAAATTTTGCGCCGCCTTTGTTGATTATAAATCCGGCGTGTTTTTCGGATACCTGCGCGCCGCCGAACTGACAGCCTTTTAACCCGCAGTCTTCTATTAATTTTGCTGTATAATACCCGTTCCCGCGCTTGAAAACGCTCCCTGCGCTCGGATATTCAAGGGGCTGTTTTTCTTTTCTCGCCGCGATATTCTTTGCCATCAACGCTTCGATTTCAGATTTTTCGCCGCGTTTTAATTTTAACACAGACGATAAAATTATATAATCGTTATTTTCGTCGAAAATACTTTTTCTGTACGCAAACTCGTGTTCCTGCAAGTTTAAAGTCCTGACTTCAAGACTGCCGGTGTCCAAATAATCGCTCGAATACAAAACATCGCTCATCTGACCGCCGTATGCCCCTGCGTTCATGTAAACCGCCCCGCCGACAGTTCCCGGGATTCCGTATGCAAATTCAAGCCCTGATAAACAAGTTTCTTTCGCGAAATTTGCCGTCCTGTTTAAAGTCGCACCGCACTCCGCATATATGCTGTCGTTGTCGCACATGATACCGTTCATGCCCGAAGTGATTATAAACGCGCCGTCAAAATGATTTTCGCTGATTAGGACATTACTTCCGTTGCCGATTAAAACATATTTTGTATTGTTTTCTTTTATGATTCTAATCAGATCAATCAGACTTTCTTTATCTTGCGGTAAAACCAGAACTTCGGTATTCCCTCCGATTTTAAACGTTGTATAGTCTTTTAAACTCTCGTTAATTTTAACAATACATCTTTTGTTTTTGCAATAATCAGATATAGTGTTAATATGATTCATCAGGCAAATTCTCCTCTAAAAATAAATTATATTATATTATACTACAGATTTGATTTATTTTAAATATATAAAACGCATTTTTGATAAAAAGTTTTTATAAAATCTTTATAGACGAAAAATAACCGCTCTTTCGAACGGTTATTTTGAATTATTTTAAATTTGCAGGGAGTAGGGAGGCGGGATTTTCCCGTCCTGAGAACACATAGAAGTATAGAATAACAATTTATTTAATCCACAAAATCAAACTCAGCGTCGTATATATTCACAGTGTCGCCCTCATTTATACCGGCGGCGCGCAGTTTTTCTATGACCCCGCTCTTGTTCAGAACCCTCTGTAAATACATCATGCTTTCCCTGTCGTCAAAATTTACTGAATTCACAACTTTAAACAGCCATTCCCCCTCGACTATATATACGCCGTCCTCGACTGTTATGGTAATATCGTGACTGTCGCGGCTTATTTCCGGTTCATCCCCGATTATTTCGCTCTCGTAGATTTTCATTGGCGGAAGCGTCGGATATATTTCGACGATTTTCTCTATCAGTTTATCTATGCCTTTACCCGTAACCGCAGATATATATACAACATCACAGTCGAGATTTTTAGCGTAACTTTCAAACTCACTGAAATCCGCGCCGTCGTCAAGCAAATCTGTTTTATTCGCCGCTATTATCTGCGGACGGTCAATTAAATCTTCGCTGTGCTTTGCGAGTTCGCGGTTGATATTGTCTATGTCGTCGATAGGGTCTCTGCCCTCGCTCGACGATATATCGATGACGTGCACAAGCAGTCTGCAGCGCTCTATATGCCGCAGGAACTCATGTCCCAAGCCCAAACCGTCGGACGCTCCCTCAATCAATCCGGGTATATCAGCCATGACAAACGAAAAATTGTCGTCAACCGTGACAACTCCCAAATTCGGCGTCAGTGTCGTAAAATGATAGTTTGCGATTTTGGGTCTCGCCATGCTCACTATATTTAATATAGACGATTTTCCCACATTCGGATAACCGATAAGACCGACGTCTGCAAGCATTTTCAGTTCCAGTATCACTTTTTTTTCTTCGCCGGGGAGTCCGTTTTTTGCGAAGTTGGGCGTCTGGCGTGAAGCCGTGGCGAAGTGCCTATTGCCCCAGCCGCCTTTGCCGCCTTTTGCCGCGATAAAATCCTCGCACTCCGACATGTCTTTGATTATCCTGCCGGTTTCGTCATCTCTGACAAGAGTGCCGGGCGGGACTGTAATATACACGTCGTCTGCGGATTTGCCGTACATTTTGGACGTTTTGCCGTCTTCGCCGTTTCCGGCGATAAATCTGCGGCGGTGTTTAAAATCAAAAAGGGTATTTTTACCCTCGTCGATTCTGAATACAATATCCCCGCCTTTGCCGCCGTCTCCTCCGTCGGGACCGCCCTTTGCGACATATTTTTCCCTGTGAAACGATACGCGACCGTTTCCGCCGTTTCCGGCTTTTATATATATTTCAACTTTATCTAAAAACATTTTTTATCCTCAATCACTGTTTGAATTTAATATTTTTTCGGCAAATAAATCATCCATCAAAAACTGATTTCCGCAGCGGCTCAATTCTCCCAGAACGCGCTCTATGCCTGTTTTATTCATAAACCAGTTGTCTTTGCGTATTTCTTCGGTTGTATAACAATTTACCGGAACAATCTTTATTTCGGTTTCGGGAAAAGCCAGCTGATAATACATCAGACACCGCCGCGCATGAAACGGCTTACAGCATATTATCGCCGAGTTAATTTTAAAATTATGTTTATCTGTTACTTTGCGTGAAAAAAACGCGTTTTCTTTTGTGTAGGTAGATTTGTTTTCGCATAATATCGCAGAATCCGGCACGCCGTTTTTTATGAGCACGTCTGTGTAAAATTCATACTCAGTTGCATACTCTTTATCATAAATCTCTTTTTTATTTTTTACCCCGGGAAATTTTTTATTTAAACCCGCGCACCCCGACGGAAGAATGATCGGGGTATATTTCCCCGCATAAAGTTGCGCCGCCTTTTCTGGGATTTCAGGACACGAACTACCGGGCAGAAAAATAATATCCGACGGCTCCAGCTTATCCGAAACAAAAATAAATCTTGTTATATCGTCTATAATTCTTCTGTTTTCAAGCATGTAATAACCCTTTCCGATTGATTTCTTCGTCAATCCATTCGTAAACTTTTTTTATTTCTTCTTCGTAGTCGCCGTCTATCTCAAAATATTTTGCGCCGTAATCTTCGCAGATTTTCTTCTGCTTCGCGTTTTCCGCAATATAATCTTCAACAGTGCCGGTATCTTCATATCCCCTGTATTGTATTGCGCTTCTGTTTGCGAGAACTTGCGAGTGAAAATTTTCTCTGACATAATTTTCTGAAAATCCCATATAAAACGAGATAATATTCGGCGAATATTGATTTTCCTTGTTGTCTTCTTCTTTGAACTCATTGATTTTCTGCGGGAATAAATAAGCTCCCTCGATAATCAGGTTTTGTTTGTTTTCGATACTCGTCATTATTATGCCTTTTAGAATCCCCCACAATTTATTTGCAATCAATTCAAAGCCGCCAGTCTCAGAGTCGCTCTCAGGCGTAAATCCGCAGTCGGGGTCGGAGCGGTATATCCCCATTTTCAGGTCGTCTATCGACAGATAGGGCATTTTATATTTTTCCAAGAGTTTCTGCGCCATTAGAGTTTTTCCGGCATATCCCACGCCGCCGATTAAAATTATCATAAATACTCTCATCCTTTCAATCTATTTGAATCTGCAATATACCGCTCAATTCCTCGTACGGCACTGTCACAGATATAGTTCCCGCAGCATATTGGGCAATTTCGTATATCTGAAATATAAACTCAATACCATTATCGGTTATTTGGAATTGTAAATTTTTCGCATAGCTTATTATATCGGTTTCTTCAGAAGGATTTATAAATAATTCTTCATCTTTATATTGAATCAATAGATTTTTACAAATTAAATTATTTAATATAGAACGATATATTTTTGCATTGCCGAATAAATCATCAAGCGTTAAAAGTTTGCCTGTGTTCATATCGAAATTATCGACTGTATAAAAGTGCAAACCATGTACTCCTCCACAATAATCTTCATATGAATAACCTACGGACAAATATTTTTTGAAAAAATCAACATAATAGGTTTTATAACAATAGTAATTGTAATCATAAATTGCATCTGTAACAGTGTCTCCTATCCCCCAATATTCCATAAATTTTTCACATTCAGTATATTCTTTTTCAGCGAAGTCGGCATAATATTGTTTTATAGCTTCGCTTCCGGCATGTTTTATTTCATCAGTAAAACGGGGATAATATGCCGCATATTTCCTAAACCATTTATTTTCATATGACTGCGTTTGAGCAATAACATAACTGTTCGGGGTATATCCCTGCCAAATATCATTATAAGGAAAATCTGCTTCATCTGAAATAACAATTTTTGATTTGTCCACTTGTATTTCCTGTCCATAATTACTATCGTCATTATTATTACTTTCAACATTAGAAGATGTATCGCTGTTATCAATAGACTCAGAAGTGTTATAGTTGCTTTCAACAGTGACATCTGTATTTTGAACCTCAACTGCATTTTTGTCTATTTTATGGCAAGCGTAAAATAATAGAGACAAAATAGTTATTAATAATATCATTATATATTTTTTCACAATATAAGCCCCTCAAATTCATCTTCGTTTATCACTTTTACCCCCAAATCCTGCGCTTTTTCGAGTTTGCTGCCTGCGTTTTCGCCCGCTAACACATAATCCGTCTTTTTCGACACACTCGACGATACTTCCCCTCCGTTCTGCACTATCAGCTTTTCAATCCCGTCGCGCGTGTATTTTGTCAACACGCCAGTCACGACAAATTTCAGCCCGTTCAATTTATCCGACGCTTTCTGAGTTTCGCTTTCGTCTAAATATGTCTTTACGCCGTATGACTTGAATTTCTCTACATACTCTATGTTTGCTGGGTTCGCGAAATAATTCACGACCATTTTTGCGGATTCTTCGCCTATGTCTTTTATCTGCGTGAGTTCCTCGACTGTAATAGTTAATGACCAAGTACCAAGTTTGTTAATTTCGCAATACAAGTTAAATTCGCAATAGAAATTTTGTAAGAGTGGAGAATACAGTTTTTCTATATCAATAAATTTTTTCGCGATTAACGCGCTGGCTTTTTCGCCTATGTGACGTATGCCGAGCGCGTAGAAAAACGCAGTAAATCCGCGCGTTTTCGAGATTTCTATCGCATCAATCAACTTCTGCGAACTCTTTTTCCCCATGCGTTCTATATTCGCGATTTCGTCAACCCTGTCTTTAAGCGCATATAAATCGGCGGCGGACGAGATAAATTTATTGTCTATAAGCTGTCTTATCACCGACGGACCAAGCCCCTCGATATTCATTGCGGGTTTTGACGCAAAGTGTATGATATTTCTCTCAGCCTGCGCGGGACATAACGGATTTATACACCGTATCGCCACATCTTCGCTGTCGTAGTATATCTGCGACCCGCAAGACGGACATATAGTCGGGGGAGCAAATTCGCGTTCCGCGCCGTCTCTTTTATCAAACTCGACCGACAGTATTTCCGGGATTATTTCGCCCGCTTTTCGGACATTTATTATATCGCCGATTTTGATTTGTTTTTCCGCGATGAAATCCATATTGTGCAGCGTCGCCCTAGAAACGTTTGTGCCCGCTAATCTTATCGGCTCAAAAACTGCGTTCGGCGTTAAGACCCCGGTTCTGCCGACCTTTATTATTATATCCAGAAGTTTTGTGCTTTTTACTTCCGGAGGATATTTATACGCTATCGACCACTTGGGGGAGTGGGAAGTTTCCCCGATTATATCGCGTTTCGCGAGCTCGTTTATGTTCAAAACTGCGCCGTCTATTTCAAAATTCAAATCAAAACGCGTTGAATCCAATCTGTTGACCTCGGCGACAATTTCGTCGGGTTCGGTGAACGCATTATACGTAGACGCGACTTTAAATCCGAGCGAGGCAAGATAGTCCAAAGATTCTGAATCCGTCTTAAACTTTCGCTCAATTCTGTCGGTTACGCCGCCGTCGAATTCAATCTGCAATATTTTGAAGATAAATATATCAAGTTTTCGGCTGGCGGTTTCCCGTGGGTCAAGCTGACGCAGACTGCCTGCGGCGGCGTTTCGGGGATTTGCCAGGAGCGCAAGTCCTTGTTCTTCTTTTTCCGCATTCAGCTGCCTGAACACGCTGATCGGCATATACGCTTCTCCGCGCACTTCTATGTATTTCGGAAAATCTCCTGATAATCTCAATGGGATCGATTTTACAGTCTTGAGATTTTCCGTGATATTTTCGCCGACTATTCCGTTTCCTCTTGTCGAACCCCTGATAAATACGCCGTCCTGATATTCCAAAGAGACAGAAAGACCGTCTATTTTATATTCGACGATATATTCTTGCTTCTGCTCATCGAAGATTTTATTTGTCTTGACGATAAAATCGACAAGTTCTTCTTTTGAATAAACGTTGGA
This sequence comes from Oscillospiraceae bacterium, assembly GCA_009780985.1. Classification (GTDB taxonomy): domain Bacteria; phylum Bacillota; class Clostridia; order Oscillospirales; family WRJC01; genus WRJC01. The sequence goes on from WQYZ01000029.1 coordinate 12,146, forward strand.
GAGCGAGCCCATTCTGACATTGTGCGAGACTTTCTCGAATTTATCCAGGACTTTTCCGCCCACCCGTTTTGTGGGAGAAACCGGACTGTCAAACTCCGGATATTCCTCTTCAAGATTTGCGAGTTCTTTTAACATCATGTCGTAGTCGTAATCGCTGATTAGACTCTCGTCCTCATCGTTATATTTTTTACTGTAAAACTCTATTTTTTTGCGCAATTCCTCTATTTTATTTTTTATATCAGGATTATTCTCCATAAAATTTCCCCAATCCTCCGCCTCACCTAAAATAACTAAGTATATTATATCAAAAAAATTTGATATTTTCAAACGTTTTTTGTAAAAAATAAAAAATCCCCGCGAGGGGGATTTTTTGATTTATATAATTTTTAATCAAACGATGTCTAATATTACGGCTCGGTAACTGTGATAGTTATATCGCCATGTATAGCGGAGTTTTCAGCCGATATGGCTCTTACGGTTATCTCGCCTGCTCCTGTAATTATTAGATTTGTCGAAATACCACTATATGAATCTAATGTCGCTATTGTATTAGCATCTGAAATGATTGTCCAAATAACGCCTGTATTTGTGGCGTCCTCCGGCGATATTTCTGCAGTCAATGTGATTTCTATCGGAGTGCCGCCATATTCTATATCAGTCGACGGGCTTGACACGGTGATTCCTGTTACCGTCACATTATCGGCGGCTTTATATATTTGCACAGTATTGCTGCCCAACGGAGTGAAAGTATATCCAGTTTTTGTTATACTAACCGTCACAGTCCCGGCGTTTGTCACCGTTATGGGAACCGCATACGTTGTCCCTCCGTTAGATCCTGTACCTTTTATCACAGTAGCCGCGCCCGCACCGGATGCAAGTAATGTTATATCGGAATCTGTAAGTGTCGGAACTGCCGTGCTGAGCGTTATTGTAATTTCCGTTGTCGTTGCGGAAGCTGAGCCGTCTGCTCTTACCGCATAAGTCACGGCAATATTATCGGGAGCTTTATAAACGCTAACGCCTCCGGCTGTATTTGAGGTGAAAGTATATCCCGTCTTTGATGGCGTAATTATTGCTGTTCCTGCGGTATTGACCGTTACAGGAATAGTATAAACATTTCCACTTATACTTATTAATCCTGTAGTTACTTTGGCTGTGCCGCTGACAGTAAAATCGCCTGCGCTCAGTGTCGGGGCTCCAGTACCGAGAGTTACTACTATTTTTGTTGTCGTCGTTGACGCATTGCCGTCTGAGGTATAAGAATACGTTATATTCTGTGCCGGTTTATACACCTGAACTGTCTGACTCGGACTTGTTATAGTATATCCCGACTTTGATATTGTAACTGTGACCGTTTCCGTTGCAACAGGCGTTATATATAAAGTATATTTTCCCGGCGAGCCCGACTGTGTCAATACAAGATTCGTCGGCGTAATATATCCTCCGCCGCCCGGACGGGTTATAGTTATATCGGACAGCAGTAAATTCGGTATGCTCTTGCTTAAAGTAATTACAAGTTGGGTAGTTGCGGCTGTTGCAGAACCTCCGATTTGGGTGACACTATTGAAAGTAAACGAGTCCGCGACATACACCGGAACTTGGAATACATTCGGATAGAACGTATATCCCGCTTTGGTTATCGTCACAGTTATGCTTACCATATTGCCGACCGTTATATTCGATATACCCAGAGTATATAACACCGTACCTGAACCAGTCACGCTCGGCGAACTCAAAGTTCCTACTTTCGCGCCGTTGATTGTGAAATCTGTCGCGGCAAGTCCCGGGACCGATCTGTCGAGCGTTACGTTAAGCAGCGTTGTCGTCGAAGCCGGCGATGATGACGAGCCGTTAGCCGCAGTAATACTGGATACGTATACAGGCGAGGTAAGCGGTTTACGAACTACTACGTCCCTGCTGTTGGGAGCAAAGTTATATCCGTAACGCGCCACTGCCACTGTAACTGTCCCCTTGTCGGCAACAGTTATAGCGGATATTGTGAGAGTATACGTCACGGTCGTGGAGGATGTGGCTGTCTGCGTCAGATAACCTTTTGACGCTCCCGTGACAGTGAAATCGTTTACTGTAAGTCCTAAATTCAAAGCCGCTATTCCAAACGTCATATTGAGAGTGGTTGTCACAAGCGAATCCGAGCCGTCCGCCGCTGTCAGAGTTGCAAACGATATATCCGGCAGTTTGCGTATTGTAACACTGAGTGTGTCGGGAGTAAATATATATCCTGTTTTAGCGATTTTCACAGTGACGTTATATCTGTCCAAGACTGTTATATTTGATATGGTGAGATAATAAATATTACCGGTGCCGTAACTTGATTGGGTTAAAGAACCCTTTGTTGCGCCTGTAACTGCGAAATCATTTACCGAAAGCCCCGGAACCGGCGTACTTAACGTTATAGTCAATTGACTTGTACTCTGGGTATCTGAGCCGTCTGCAGCAAGGTTTCCAAACGTTACCGGAGACTTATATACTGTGACGGTTTGGGTGTCAGGCGTAAAAACATAATTATTTTTATAGACTCTTACGGTTATACTTTGTCCGCTCACAACAGCTATATCGGTCAAACTGAGATAATAGATAGGACCGTTTCCTGTTAAAATCCCTTTTGTTGCCCCTGTGACCGTGATATCATTTACCGTAAGTCCCGGGACGGTTTTGTCAAACGTTATTGTAAGCTGAGTCGTAATCGTATTGGACGAACCGTCTGCTGTAAGATTTTTGAAGTTTATGGTGTTCCCGCCGGCATTTACGCTCTTCGTCGCCGACGTGATTGAATATCCGGCTTTCTGCACGGTTACATAAACGGTTGTCGCGGTAACGTTTGAGACTGTTATTACATAAGTTTTGCCGGAGCCGGTAACAGATACAAGCGCCGCGCCTTTTACGCCGACATCGCCTGAAGTCAGACCATCGTTTATGCCTTTGTCAAACGTCGCCGTAAGCTGTATATAGCCGTTTGAAGAATTAGTGCCTGTCACGGATAAATCCTGAAATACCGCGCTTATTATAGGAGTGCCGTCAACTGTCGGATTTTTTACGACTTTCTGCGTCTGCGCGCTCAAGACAACCCCGGACGAGGTTATATTAGCCGTGCTTATCGTGCCGTCGCCCGTAACATTCACAGGCGCGCTGAGATTCGCGGTATTTACCGACGCGCCGGAACTCACTGTGATTTTGGCATTTGTCCCCGTGGCGGACAGTACGTTTAACACAGAGGCTTTCCCGAAAATATTTACCGACGCGGCAGATTTAACATCAACCGTATTGACTGTGCCTTTTATATTTAAAACGGCGGTTGCAGGAGTTCCCGCGGCAGCCGAAATATTAGGCGATACCGCATTCTGGACGTCTATGGTTCCGCTTGAAAGCGCAATTATTTTACTTATTGAATTTTTCCCAGCTCCGTTGAGTAAAAGCCTTGTGTTATAAGTTGAATTTAATACTACATAGCCGAAATTGCAGTTTGTCGCGGTTACGGAGTTCGGTCCGCCTCCGTATATATATGTTATGCCTTTTACTATGACGTTTTGGAGAGTAATATTGCCGTCCGCAACGTCTTTTGCGATGATCAGGTCGCCGTTTACGACCACCCCGTTAATGGCAACGCCTTTTTGCGTAACCGTAACGTCGGCATAATTCTGTATTGTATTGCCGTCGCCGAGATTTGACGTAACAGTAACAGACTGTAAATTGCGCGTATTGTTTTTAATTGCGTTGAATATTTTTTCGGAGCGCAGGATAACCGTGTAAGCCTCTGCTCTCGTGATATTGTTTTTAGGCAGGAATGTCCCGTCGGGATATCCTACCAGCACTTTTTCGTTAGCCAAAGCCCCGACGTAATCTATAGACCAGTCGGCTATATTCGCTACGTCTTTAAAAGTTTTTGCGTAGTCTTTCCCTGAAGACAGCTTTAAAATCCTGCCGACGACCGTTGAAAGTTCCTGCCTTGATATAGGGTCGTTCGGGTGGACGTTTACTCCGTCGCCTATCATATATCCAGCTGCTTTCGCTATCTGCAGGTCTTTGTAATACCATGCGGACGGGTCGGCGTCTTTATAATTAATCGGCGCGGTCTGCGTATACCCGTAGGTTTTGTTTATGGCTGCCGCTACTTCGGCGCGGGTTATCGGAATATCCGGCTTTATATTTCCGTTCAGATCCACCGGGCTTATAATCCCCCGCTCTATTAAAACAGAGATAGTTTCTTTAGCCCAGTTGTTTTCATAATCGGTTGCCGCAGAAACGGAAACCGTAAGCGAAATCATTACGGCGCACAATGAAAGCAGTATAATAACGATTTTTTTAGCTGTGTTTTTATTCTTGATAATGCCTGTATTATCCATGATAATTTTTAATACCTCCCGAATTAAATATCCCCTTTATGAACTTGATAGAAAAATCTAAAAAATTATTAATTTTTTGATTTTTCAACAAGTTCATGTAAATAATATATTTTTATTACCTCTATAATATCATATATTTTAACCACAGTCAACTAATATATCATCATTTTGTATAAAAATTTTACAAAAATATTTTGGGAAATTTATAAAAAATAAAGGCTGAACTTGATAGAAAATTCTGACAAATTTTGTTTGTCGAATTTTCAACAAGTTCAGCAGAACTGCGCGAAGTTGATTTATTAGGAATCTACAATATCTTATTCTTATTTTTGTCCCTCGTCAGCTTTATAGTGACAAAAGCGGTAGCCCCGCATACCGCAAACGCGATGATAACGCCTATATCTCCTGTATCAGGCGCAGAAACTGCGGACGCAACGGCTTGAGGGTTTGCCGTTGTATCAACTTGTTGAAAATTTGACAAACTGTTCTGCAAATTGTTAGAATTTTCTATCAAGTTGATGGTATCAACGGATGCCGCGAGTATGTAAACCGATAAAGCTGAAATGAGAGCAAATATTAATAAAACAACAAAAAATGATTTCATTCTCGTTTTCATTTTCACACATCTTCCCCAAAATTTTTTATGTTGGATATATTATAACATAAAAAATCTATAAAATCAATAGTTTATTAATATTTTTTTGAAATTTTTTTCACTTTATTTTAATTTATAATAGCGGAGTCAAATACTGCCTTTTGCTGATGCAACAATGTCTTCAGCGTTTAAAGCAATAGCTTTTTTAATTACTTTTGCCGACGTTTTAAAAATCGCCTCGACTTTATGATGGTCGTTTTCGCCGTACGGCACATTTATATGAACCGTTGCGAGCATATTGTGAGAAAGAGCGTAAAAAAATTCTTTTGTCATTTGAGTGTCATATTCGCCGATTAAATCCGATTTAAATTCCGCGTTGAATACAAGATACGCCCGTCCTCCGATATCGACGGCGCAGAAAGCCAGACTTTCGTCCATTGGAATATATTCCGACGCAAATCTTATTATATTTTTATTGGAATCGACAATTTTTCTGAACGCCGTTCCCAACACAATCCCGACGTCCTCGATTGAATGGTGACAATCCACATTTAAATCGCCGGATATATCCAAATTAATCGCAAATCCTCCGTGAACCGCAAATGTATTGAGCATATGATCAAAAAATCCAATGCCGGAACTTCCGGTAAGTCCGGGCGTAATGCTTTCTGTTTCCAACAACAATTTTATTTTAGTTTCTTTTGTGTCGCGTTTGATTACCGCGGTTCTTCCGGGTTTATCCATAATTTTATCCTTTCTATTAATCTATTGTTTTCTTCGCAGTTTCCTGTCGTGATACGAAGAAACTTGTTGTCGAAATTCCTGACTAATATTCTGTCTGCCACAAGAAAATCAAATAATCCTTTCGATTTATCCGTCTCGATTAATATAAAATTAGTTTCCGTTCTGTATAATTTAAAATCTTTTCTATCTGCGATTAAATTTTTAATAGCCGTTTGCAGAAATTTTTTATTTTCTTTTATATTTTTTAATCTTTCTGCAAGATATTGGGGATAACAAAGCGCAATTTCGGCGATTTTCTGAGAAACTGCACTGACGTTAAACGGACTTTTTATCGTCTTTATCACATTTATAAAGACGTCGTTCGATAAAGCAAATCCCACTCTTATCGATGCGAGTCCGACTGATTTTGACAACGATTTCATCACAATCAAATTTGGATATTCCAAAAAATCATATAAAAACGACTGACTCTCTTTATTATCTGCGAAAGTCATATATACTTCGTCCACTACAACGACGGCGTTCACGTTTTTTATAAAATTTTTCAGAACTTCTTTCGATTCAAGCCGTCCCGTAGGATTGCACGGATTGGAGAATATCGCCAGTTTTATATTCTCTTTGTTTATTCTGTCCGCGATTTCATCAAAGTCAATCGCGAAGTCATCGCCGCCTCTTTTTTTCACCCGTATAACGTCGGCTTCTATAATATCGCCGTAAAACGCGTACATTGAAAAGTCGGGCGTAAAAGTCAGGATTTTGTCGCTTTTTGACAAAAAAGAATTGATTATGATATTAAGAAGTTCATCTGAACCATTACCTACCGCAATATTTTCTACGCTCACATCGGCGTTTTCGCTGATTTTCAGATATTCTGTGTATTTTTTTGTCAAATCTACCGCCGACGGGTCGGGATACCTGTTAAAATCTATATTTTTTATGTTTTCCTGTATCTCTTTGACAATATAATCCGGCAGGTTTGAAAAACTCTCGTTTGCGTCGAGACGTATTTCGATTTTACTTAAATCTATTTCGTTGTTTAATGAATACGGAGTGAATTTTTTTATTTTGGGATTTAAGTAATCTTCAGGATTTTTATTATTTTCCATCATCAAACCTCACTTTAAGAGAATTTGCGTGAGCAGTAAGTTTTTCAGCCTCCGCGAATTTAATTATATCGCCGCTTACGTCCGAAAGTCTTTCTCTTGAATAATATATAAAACTCGATTTTTTTATAAAACTGTCAACCCCAAGAGGCGATGAGAATTTCGCCGTGCCGTTCGTCGGCAGGACGTGATTTGTGCCGGCGAAATAGTCTCCCAAAGGTTCGGGCGAATAATCACCCACAAATACAGACCCTGCGTTCTTAATCAGATCCAACTTTTCGAAACCGTTTTCGACGACAAGTTCAAGATGCTCGGGCGCGATAAAATTTGCAATTTTTATCGCTTCGGTTATATTTTCGCACAAAACGCAGCCGCCGTATTCAGTCAGCGATTTCTCTATTATTTCTCTGCGGCTGAGATTTTGAATCTGTTTTTCAAGTTCTGCATCCACCTGATTTATAAGTTCTTCGCTGTCTGTGACAAGCACGGACGAAGCGAGAATATCGTGTTCAGCCTGCGACATCAGGTCCGCCGCTATATATTTTGGATTAGCCGTTTTGTCGGCGATAATCAGAATTTCGCTCGGACCTGCTATCATATCTATATCCACCGTGCCGTATACAAGTTTTTTTGCGGCGGCTACATAAAAACTACCCGGACCGACGATTTTGCTTACTGGTTTTATACTTTGCGTCCCATATGCGGCAGCGGCGATTGCCTGCACTCCGCCGACTTTCACTATTTTATCAATGCCGCATATTTTAGCGGCGGCAATAATTGACGGGCTTATGCCTTCATTTTTCGGCGGCGTGAAAATAGTCATCTCGTTCACGCCTGCGATTTTTGCCGGAATTGCGTTCATCAGAACGCTTGACGGATACGCCGCGGTTCCTCCCGGCACATACAGCGCGACCCGCTCTATGGGCATGACTCTCTGTCCCATAATTATGCCATCTTTTGTGATAACATACGAATTCTGCAACTGCCGTTTGTGATATTCTTCGATATTCAATGCGGCTTTTTCCATGACTTTTACCGTTTCTTTATCGCATTTTTGAAACGCCTGATTTATTTCCTCGTCGGTCATATAGAAGTTTCTCAATTCTACGCCGTCGAATTTTTTTGTATAGTCCCGCACAGCTCCGTCGCCGTAAAACTGTACGTTGTGAATTATTTCAGTCGCCGCTTTTAATGCGTCGTCGAATTTATCGTCTATTCTGTTCCTCAACTTTCTGAAAAAGTTATCTGCATTCGATTCGTCGTATATATCGTATACATTTGCGTTATATATATTTAACATAAATTCTTTCTCCTATTCTGATTTTAAATCACCCTCGAAATTCTCCCGACAAACTCGTCCACTTCGTTTTTTTTGAGTTTTATACTCGCTTTGTTTACTATAACCCTCGCTGAAACACGCGCTATTTCCTCATATATCACAAGCCCGTTTTCTTTCAGCGTACTCCCTGTTTCGACTATATCTACTATAGCGGCGGATAATCCCAGAATCGGCGCAAGCTCTACGGAACCGTCGATTTTTACAATCTCCACGTCCACGCCATTTTCCGTAAAATATCTTTTCGCAACATTAGGATATTTCGTCGCTATGACTTTCTGCGAATATCCTTCGTAAAAATCTTTTTCTTTATCTTTCAGTCCCGCAAGCGCAAACCTGCATTTGCCGAAATTCAAATCAAGTACTTCATAAAAAGATTTACCGTACTCCATTATTGTGTCTTTGCCGACTATGCCAATATCGCACACCCCATGCTCAATGTATGTTATAACATCAGCCGCTTTTGCGAGCACGGCTTCTATGTCCGCATTTTTGATTTTGAATAAAAGCCTGCGTCCTTTGTCGGTAAGCTCCGCCGCGTCATATCCCGATTTATGCAATATTTCGACCGTTTCTTCCTCTATCCGTCCTTTTGTCAGTGCAAGGCGTATCATTTTTATATTGTCACCACCCTCTCTATACCGTTTTTTGCGGCATATTCTTCTGTCTCTTTCAGAGTTTCAAAACAAGACAGTTCTATTTTGATATACTTGTCGATTTTTTTCATTCCGTTGATATAATTCAACGCCATATCATAGTTTTCCGCGCTGTAATGCACAATTTCGGATATAGGCATACTTTCCTGAAAACAATGCGCGTTTTCGAGGGCTTTGGCAATCAGATTTATGTTTACGGCAAATCCGACGGCGGGCAGGTCAAGCCCGAAGTTCGCGATTAAATTGTCGTACCGCCCTCCCGCAAGAACGTTTTCGCCTATGCCGTCAACATAGCCGCTTATCACCAAGCCCGTGTAATAATCTATCTCGTGGACTATGCCCAAATCTATTATTATATGTTCCCCGTAGCCGGAATTATCGAGAATTGTGTAAAGCTTGTATAAATAATCCAAAACATTCTGCGCTTCCCTGTTGTTTTCAGCGAGACCCCGCGCTTTCTCTATTACTTCATATCCCCCGAACAACTGCGGAATCATTCTGATTATTTCATATTCGTTCTCGTTGATATTAAGATTATTTATTTCTCCGGTATTTTTCGATTCTATGTACAGTCTTATAACTTCTTTTTCTTCGCTTTTCAAATTCAGGGAATTTATAATGGATTTGTAAAATCCCACATGACCTATTTCGAGTTTAAAGTTTAATCCTGTGGATTTCAATACTTTCAACGCCGTTTCTATATAATGAATGTCCGTTTTCATACCGTTTACACCGATAATCTCAATGCCGCTCTGGATTATTTCGCTTTTTTTGCCGGAATAATCCGTGTTTATCCTGAATACATTCTGATTGTAATATATTTTCAGGTAATCGTGTTTATCCGGTTTCAGTTTTGTCGAAACCACTCTGGAAATCGGGGTTGTATTGTCAGGGCGCAGAACTAACAGCCTGCCGCTGTTATCTGTAAGTTTATACATCATTTCCTGCGGAATCGGCTGGCTGATAAAATTAAATACGTCGTAATATTCTATAGTCGGGGTGATTATTTCCCGGTAATTCAAATCTTCGTAAACTTTTGTGAATATATCGGCGGCTTTTTTTATGTAAAACGTTTTGTCGAATATAATATCAGCCGTACCGTCCGGTATATTTTTGTTGTATCTTTTCATAAAATTATATTTCCGCTCCTCAAATCATCTATTAAACTATCATGCTAATATATTAGCATGATAAATTATTTTTGTCAAGATAAAAATAAATATTTTATTAAATTTTTATTTTTCATCAAAAACCACAAAAAACAATATAACATTATATAATAAATTCAAGAAAAAGTCAACAAATTTAAAAAAATCTCTTGACAATAATAATTTATCATAATATAATTTATCTTATAGACAAACAAATTATATAGAAGTAAATATGAAAATAATTAAATTTTATTAATAATTTGAATTAATTTAAAGGAGATATTTCATGAAAATCAAAAGAATCGTTTCGTTACTTCTAATCATATCAATAGCGTGCCTGCCGATTTTGGCTTCTTGCAACGGTAAAACCGGCGGCAATAGCGGCACAACTGCCGTTGGAGACACGCAGGACACCGCGCCTGTTTCCGCCACTGATCCTAAAGAACAGTTCGACCCCAAATTAGCCCCCGTCGATATGGGCGGTTACGTTTTCCAGGTAGCGACAAGGGACGACAACGCACCGTATCACAATTATCCCGCGCATACCCGCGACCTCTATGCGGAAGCGGAGAACGGCGACTTAATCAACGACGCAGTATACAGACGCAACAGTGCAATCGAAGATAAATACAACTGCAAAATTGAGATGGACGCTTATCCTGAAAACATAGACGAATCAACATTAAACAATAATGTTGACAAAGCAGTCAAAGCCGGCGACAAATCATACGACTTGGCTATGACTCATATGATGTACGGCGTAACCACCGCAACAAAAGGCGATTTCTATGACATAGCGACATTCCCGAACATAGACATAACAAAACCGTACTGGAATAAAGGCGCAAACGACGGGTGTTCTATAGGACATAGATTATTTACCGGATTAAGCGATTACAGTTTCAGCACAAACGAAAATGTTTATTGTATATTCTTCAATAAACAGCTTATCCAGAATTACGGAATTGAAAATCCGTATCAGTTAGTTGATAACAATCAATGGACTTTCGACAAATTCGACCAGATTATAAGAGTGGGCTACTCCGATTTGAACGGCAACGGTGTAAGCGATAAAGACGACCAGTTCGGTTATGCAAGTTCAAACTCCGTCGAATTTTTATGGGCGGGCGGAAGTCATATGGCGGCAAAAGACGCAAACGATATACCTTACATGGATTTCCTCTCGCAAAGAACAACCGATATATACGCCAAAGCTTTTGATATTACAAACAACGACTTTACTTTCTCGGAAGACCAATGGTACAAAGACGACGGAATAAAAATATTTCAGGACGGGCGCGCGGTGTTCCACGGTTCCCAGCTCTGCCGCGTGAACAATCTCAGAGGAGTTACGTTCGACTACGGCATAGTCCCGTACCCGAAATTCGATTCAACTCAGGAAAACTATTATTCCTACGTCGACGGTCACGCCTCAATGATGGGTATTCCTCTTTGTCTGCCTCATCCGGAGTGGACGGGTATGCTCATAGAAGATATGTCTTATCTGGCTTATAAAGATATACTCCCGGTTTATTACGACGTTGTATTGGACGTTAAAATGGTCAGAGACGAAGAATCCGTCGCTATGCTGAAAATACTGTTCGACAGCAAAGTTTTCGATCCCGCATATATTATGGGGTTGAGCCTCTGGATTGACTGGATAAACAATATTATGAAAAAAAATACAGATATAGTTTCAATGTATGACAAAGAATCGGCTACTCTTCAAAAGAACATGCAAAAGACGATAGACGCTATTCTTGCAATTCAGTAATTTTTAAAATAAATTAAGGAGATATTTCATGAAAATCAAAAGAATCATTTCTTTTTTTCTAATCATATCAATCGCGTGCCTGCCGATTTTATCAGCCTGCGGCGGAAAATCCGACAACGGAAACAGCAGTAATACCACCTCTGCCGGAGACGCGCAGGACACCGCGCCTGCTTCCACAACCGACCCCAAAGAACAGTACGATCCCAAATTAGCCGCCGTAGATATGCAGGGTTATGTTTTCACAATAGGCACAAGAGACGATTCAACCCACAATTATCCCGCGCATACGCGCGACTTGTACGCCGAACAGGAAAACGGCGACTTAATCAACGATGCCGTCTACAAACGCAATACCGCAATAGAAGACAAATACAACTGCACAATCAAAATGCAGTCCTACAATGAAACGACAGACGAAACCGCCGCAAATAAAGTCGTTGCAAAAAGCGTAAAAGCCGGCGACTACTCCTTTGATTTGCTTATGACCCACATGATTGACGGCGCAAACGACGCGGCAAACGGAAATTTCTACGATTTAGAACAATTCCCGAACGTCGATTTATCGAAACCGTATTGGAATCAGGGAGCGACTTACGGATGTTCTATAGGAAATAAACTTCTCGAAGGACTCAGCGATTTAAGCTTCAGCTCAAATGAAAATGTTTACTGTATGTTTTTCAACAAACAGCTGCTTCAAAACTACGGCGTTGAAAATCCGTATCAGTTAGTTAAAGACAATCAATGGACTTTTGACAAGTTTAACGACATAATAAAAGTCGGCACAGCCGATTTGAACGGCGACGGCATAATGGACAAAAACGACCAGTACGGATATATAAGCTCATGCGCAATGAACTTTTTATGGGCGGGCGGAAGCCATATCATGACAAAAGACACAGGCGATATACCCGCGCTCGATTTCAATACTCAGCAAACAGTCAATATATTCAACAAAGCATATGATATCACAAATAACGAATATACATTTGCTGTCGAAGAATGGTTCCAAGACCCGGCTATCCAGATGTTTTCAAACGGACAGGGTGTATTCTATTCTTCGCAGCTGTGCCGCGTAAACGATTTAAGAGCGGTGAATTTCGATTTCGGCATAGTTCCGTATCCGAAATACGACTCGTCGCAGGACAGATATTATTCCTATGTTGACGGACATGCTTCAATGATGGCTATTCCCCTCTGTCTGCCGCACCCCGAATGGACCGGCATGATTATCGAGGACATGTCTTACTTGGCGTATAAAGATATACTGCCGACTTATTACGACGTCGTTTTAAATGTCAAAATGGTAAGAGATCAGGAATCTGTCGATATGCTTCAGATACTGTTCGACAGCAAAACTATTGATCCGGGTTATGTATGGGGTTCCTGGGACTTCTGGTATATATTTATCGACTGCATTTTTAAAAAACAAAACGATTTCGTTTCCGCATACGAAAAGAAAGAAAAGGCGTCGATGACGGCGATTCAGAAAAAAATAGACGCCGTTCTCGCACTGCAATAGGCTGTGACAGAAAGATAAAAATATGTTGAATCAATTCTCACGCACAGAATTAATCTTCGGCAAAGACGGAATGGAAAAGTTAAGAAACGCACAAGTCGCAGTTTTCGGGATAGGCGGAGTAGGCGGCTACACGGTCGAGGCTCTTGCGCGGAGCGGCGTCGGAACCCTTGATTTGTTCGACAATGACAAAGTTTCCCTGACTAATATAAACAGGCAAATTTACGCGACAAGAAAAACCGTCGGAAGATATAAAGTCGACGTCGCGAAAGAACGCATACAGGACATAAACCCCGACGCTGTCGTAAACGCGCATAAAATTTTCTTCATTCCGGCAACTTCTCAGGAAGTCGATTTTTCGCAGTATGATTATATAGTTGACGCAATAGATACGCTCTCAGGCAAAATCGAACTTGTGTTAAAGGCAAAAGAATGTGATGTACCGATAATAAGCTCCATGGGCGCGGGAAATAAAACAGACCCGACAAGATTTGAAGTCGCGGATATATACGATACAATGATATGCCCGCTTGCGCGGGCTATGCGCCGCGAACTCAGAAAACGCGGGATTGACAGATTGAAAGCCGTGTATTCAAAAGAGCCGGTTATTACGCCTGTACAAACGAAAGACGATGAAACGGAACGGGAAACCACGCAGAAGCGTCAGATTCCGGGAAGCGTTTCGTTTGTGCCGCCTGTTGCGGGACTGATTATCGCTGGGGAAGTCATAAAAGATTTAATTGGGCGTTAAAATAATTTTACAAAAAATAATAGATGTGTCCGGAAACCCCGATTTACGTAGGGGCGGATGGTAATCCGCCCGTGATTTTACGGGACGATTACCATCGTCCCCTACAGTTTCCGGACAGATCTAATTAATATTAAATAGTTGAGGTAAATTTTATGTTTTCAAATCTCGAATCGATAGCGTTTTTATCAAACGCAAAAACCCGTTCCATTTCGGCGGAGAATCCCAACGGCGAAAAAGGCGGGGGAGCAAAAGAAATTCCCGATAAATACAGCGCGGCAAGCGCGCTCGGAAAGACATGGAAAGTCCGCCCGTGCATAACCCTGCCGAAAAAATCTGCGACGACTCTCGCGGAAATAGACGGAAGCGGCTCCATAACCCACATATGGATAACCGTCGATACAATCGCTTACAGAAACTGCGTTTTAAGAATGTACTGGGACGGCGAAGAATATCCGTCCGTCGAGGCGCCTTTAGGCGACTTCTTCTGCTGCGGCCACGCGCAAAGGGCGAAAATAAATTCTATGCCGATCGCGGTAAATCCGTCAGGCGGATTCAACAGTTATTTCCCCATGCCGTTCAGAAAATCATGCAAAATAACGGTAGAAAACTGCCATACCGAAGATATAGGGGGATTTTTTTACCAGTTTGATTATATGCTGTGCGATATCCCCGAAAATGCGGCATATTTCCATTCCCAGTGGCGCAGGTCGATGACGACGAGGGAATATCCCGAGCATGTCATTCTTGACGGCGTGCAGGGACAGGGACATTATGCCGGAGTTTATCTGGCGTGGGAGCAGCTGTCAAACGGCTGGTGGGGCGAATGGGAACTCAAATGCTATATAGACGGCGACGGCGAATACCCAACTTACTGCGGCACCGGAACAGAGGATTATTTCGGCGGGGCATGGGGTTTCGGCGAAACATATTCCACGGCGTTTCTGGGCTACCCGTTCTGGAAAAAAGACGGGAATGAAATCCCAAAACACGGGCTTTACAGATTTCACATCATGGATCCGATAAGATTCGAGAAAGACATCAGAATCACAATACAGGCTCTCGGTTGGTGGCCCAACGGCAAATTTCAGCCCTGCACCGACGATATTTCGTCAACGGTTTACTGGTATCAAACCCACCCGCACGCACAGTTCCCAAAACTGCCCTCAGTAGAAGAACGGTTCCCGAGATAATAAATTTAAATGGATATAGCTGGTATATGTAGTTTATAACGGAGTAAATTTATATTATGTGCGAAAAATAATTTTATAAAATAGGAACTTTCTAACGATGAAAGTAGGTTTCGATTACGCCATATGTTAATAACCATAAATGACGCAAAAACGCTAATTCTATCTGGGCAATGTCTGCTGGAAAAAGATAAAAATCAGGTGGTGCAGGTGGTGTCTGATTTATCGGGCATACAGTATGACCCCTGTCCTATTTTACACTTGAATCACTACTTGGTTCTTTGGAGTAGAGTGCCGGGTTTTAAGGTCACAGATTACGACAGAATCGCTTATGAAGAAAAGGAACTTGTTGAAGCGTCTCTTTTTAAGCGGAATCTTTTTATTGCTCCCACTGGTGAATTAGATATATATAATGCCGCGACAGAAAGAATTGTACGCTGGGGAAATTCAAGAGAGCAACAAAAACGTGAGCGTCAAAGTAATGAACTATTAGCGGAAGAGGAGAAGCTAAGACAGGCGTTTCATGAAATGCGCTCATGCACGAAACACAGTTTATGGGAGCATCTTGGTCTTGCGGAGGAGTGGAAAGCATATAGACAGAGTGGAAAACAAGGACTGCTTAAGGGGTATCTCCCTATTTTTCAGGTCTTTCATAACATGAGATTAACCAATGATATAATCGTCTGTAACAGGTTGCACGGGACATTCAGGGAACCCGTATTTGCCCTGAGAGAGGATTTGCTGAAAGATAAATCCTCTGTGATTGAAATTAGCAACAATGATGCTGTTGAGGCTATTTTGTACAAGCTCATTTGTTCGTTTGGAATTACCGAAATTACTCATATGAAAGCGATTACCGGACTGAACACAGAAGACATATCAATGGCTATTGCATCTCTTCGGTTTAAGAGGTTGATTACCGACATCAATGTAGAGGGCTTAAAGAAAACCTATGTTGCCGCGAACAAATTGTTGGCAGTCTTGCAACAACAAGGGACAAGGAGTACAGATGAAGTTTCCTTGCTATCCCCTATGGAAGGGATTATACGAGATAAGCGTTGGTTGAACACCTTTTTTTCTTACTCTTTTAGTTTCGAGTATTTTAAGAAAAAGGGTATGAAATGGCCGCTTTCGATTTTAGTTGGCAATAAGTTTGTCGGTTATTTCGATTGTAAAATGGAGTGGAGAACTAAGAACTTCATAATAAAAGAAAAAAACATATTTGATTCTGCTTTTATCGGTTATAAGGAAATTGACCTTGCTATACAGGATTTGGCGGCATTTCATAATGCTAAAGATATTGTCGAAAATAAATAATAACTTGAAAAATAGAACCAGACTGAACCGAATAAGCATTTTCTACGTACCAACAAATTTTAAAATAATATAAACAGGAGGCATAGAATATAAAATGATAGATATAAAAACATTCGCAAAAGGCGACGGAATAACAGACGATACGGCGGGATTTCAGAACGCCGTCGACAAGGCTCATGAAACGGGCGAAACACTCTATATAAGCGGGGGAAAATACGTGTGCGGCGAAATATTCATAAAACCCGAAGTGCATATTAAAGCGGACTATTCATGGGGCTACAGAATGGACAGACCCGGAAACGCCGTAATTCTGCAAAAAGACGAAAATCAGAAGTGCGTGCTCGACATGACAAACGGAAACGGCGCGACTATCGACGGCTTATCAATCACGGGACTCGGCAAGGGTGGCTGCGTCGGCATACTCTCGCGCAAAAAAGATTACGGCAAAGAAGAGGACGCATACAGAATAGAAAACTGCCGCGTTGCGCATTTCGGCTCTCACGCAGTATTTCTCGATTTTATCTGGTGCTTCAGCGTGAGACACTGCATGTTTGCATATTCCGGCGGCGACGGACTGGCGATAAACGGCTGGGACGGCTTTGTCATAGACAACTGGTTTTCAGGCAACGGCGGCGCGGGATTCGGCTCGCAGGGACCGAACGCCGCAGTCACAATGACGGGAAACAGAATCGAGTGGAACGCGAGAGGCGGGGTTGTCCTCGACGGCGGAAGCCATTACAATATAACCGGCAATTATATCGATCGTTCGGGTTCCGCGGCTATAAATCTACACAATACTTCGATTGTTTCATGCACGGGCAACGTGATTTACAGAAGCGGTAAATTCGAGGGCGCTGTCGCCGATTCCGCGCAGTGTATTCTCGACGGCTGCAAAGGTCTGACTTTCACGGGAAACACAATGAACGTCGGTCGCGACGACGGCAACAGAGGCGACTGGACGCCGAATTACGCTCTGCGGCTTGCAAATCTGGAGAACAGCGCAGTGACGTCAAACGTTTTCCACAACGGCGGCATGACGGGTCTTATCGACGACCGCGGCGGACATGTAAACTCCGTGATAAAAGACAACGTCGGGTGCGTGTATAAAATGTAGTATCGTATCCGGCAAGATTTTGTAGGGACGACCTGTGGTCGTCCGCGTAGATTGTGCCATTTTAACGGACGACCACAGGTCGTCCCTACTTGAATACGGGAGGTATAAGCCATGTATATTCATAGGCGTACGCTAATCAAGCTTAACTCCATACAGAGCTGATTGATTTATTAACGACAACTGTGTGGAGAACAAAATTCTTGATGTCGTTATGTATGTCATATTGGTTCTGTATTTTTAGAGAAAAATATAATTATAAATCTAAAAATTAAAAGGAGTCAGTAAATATGACAGAAAAAAGTATAAATTATTTTAATAATATAATAATGCCGTCGATTCGCGAAAAATATTCAGATATTATGCCCGAAATGACCTTTTATATCCACGGCTCTGTGGGTTTAGGCATTGACGATGAACTTTCCGATGTAGAAGCGATTATTCATCTCCCCGATGACCTCTGGAAAAAAAGAGGCGGCTATTTACAGATAGACCTTGATAAACTCCTGCTTGAAACAAATCTGTGGTCGCAGCCCTGCTCGATAATATGCGTACACCCGTTGTCATGGATGATTAACGGCGACGTCGAAAAAATTATTTCCGGCGAGGCTGATATACCATGGTCGGAATTATCATTTGAAACATTGTTTAATATGCAGAACGATCCTATATGGCATGACCCGAAAGACAGATACGTCAAGCTCCGCAGAATGACCGCTCCAGAAAACATGCCGGAGATTATGTGGAAAAAAGCGTTGCTGGAGAAAATAAGGACTTTCGTGAGTGACGGTATGCAGGAAATACACAGATGTATAGACCGCAAGCATTATTTAGACGCTTACATTCCGTTCGGAGACGCTGTAAAAGCGTTGCTTGAGATAGGTTTTATGGTATGTCGGCAGTATTATCCATACCGCAAGCATTTAAGCTGGGCGTTCAACAGATTGCCCTCGCCGATATCGGATTTAAAACCAAGTTTTGATTTGTTATCTGTTGCTGAAAACTGGCAGGAACGAATAAGCATAATGGAAACGATATATAATTTTTACAGAGACTATATTATCTCAAATTCCCTTCTGCCTGAGCTTGATTTCAACAGAGTTGATTTGGTCGAAATGCCCTTGCATGACAACGAGTTTAACACTGCTAAATGGATTTTGGATAATCCTAATTCTAATTGGCGAGCTGAGCATGATGCTCTTATGGAAAAGACGCTAAAATTGGGTTTCGAACCCGAAGCCGCCCGTTGGATCGACTGGTGGGAGATAGATGAACCATAC
>WQYZ01000030.1 GCA_009780985.1 Oscillospiraceae bacterium
CGCAGACGACTATTTCGCAGTTGTTCTTGTTTTTTAACAGGGGTTTGAGCTCACTTACAAAATTAACGCCTTCGCTTGGGGTCATGTTCATTTTCCAGTTGCCGGCGATTACTGTCGTTCGTTTTGAATTATCCATGATTTGTGATTTGTCTCCTTATAAAATAATTATTTATCCTGCAGGCATGCGATTCCGGGAAGTTCAAGACCTTCCAAAAATTCGAGAGCGGCTCCGCCCCCGGTTGATATATGGGTGACTTTGTCCGCAAATCCAAGTTTTTCTATAGCGGCAGCCGAATCTCCTCCGCCGATTATCGAAACTGCTCCGCTTTCGGCGACGGCTTTCGCTATGTCTTTTGTGCCCTCCGCGAAATTGTCAAACTCGAAAACGCCCATTGGTCCGTTCCATACTATAGTTCCGTCGTCTTTAATAACTTCCGAAAACGCTTTGACAGTTTCGGGTCCGATATCCATGCCTTCCCAGCCGTCCGGTATGTTTGCGGCATGACAAACTTGGCGGTTTGCGTCGTTTTTGAAATCGTCGGCGATTATATGATCAACCGGCAGAAGAAGTTTGATGTTTTTGCTCTTAGCTTTTTGCAGAACATCGCGCGCGACATCGAGTTTTTCGTCCTCGCAGAGAGATTTGCCTATTTTACCGCCCTGCGATTTTATAAACGTGTATGCCATAGCACCGCCTATAAGCAGAGAATCGACTTTATCCAATAAATTGTTGATAACCCCTATTTTATCCGAGACTTTCGCTCCGCCGAGTATTGCCACAAACGGTCTCTTTGGATTTGACAATGCGCCGCCCATAATCGAAATTTCTTTGTTTATAAGGAACCCTGCGACTGCCGGAAGATAACTTGCCACTCCGGCGGTTGAGCTATGCGCCCTATGCGCCGTTCCGAAAGCATCGTTTACATAAATCTCGGCAAGAGAAGCGAGAGCTTTGGAAAATTCGGGGTCGTTTTTTTCCTCTTCAGCATGAAAACGGACGTTTTCTAAAAGCATTATATTGCCGTTTTTAAGAGCGGCAGCTTTCGCCTTGGCATCGTCGCCTATGACGTCTTTTGCCATTATAACTTCTTTTCCCAATAATTGCGAAAGTTTTTTCGCTACAATAGCGAGCGAATATTTCATGTCGAACCCGCCTTTCGGGCGTCCCAAATGAGAACATAATATAACTTTTGCGCCTTTTTCAGAGAGATATTTTATCGTAGGGAGAGATTCGACAATTCTTTTGTCGTCGTCGATTTTATCGCCGGTTATCGGGACATTAAAATCACAGCGGACTAAAACCCGCTTTCCCTCCGGATTAATATCTTCTATTGTTTTTTTATTCAATACCTGCATTTTTCCACCTCGTAATTTTAATTTTGGATTTGATTTTATTTATATATTAATATTAACATATATTTTGGAGAATATCAATATTGTTTGGGTAAAAATAAATAAAAAATGTTAAAAAAATAACAGAATTTTCAATTTGTTTAAAATTAACCCATTTATTTAAATTCGTCAAATAATCAAATTTTTAAAAAATTCTAAAATTATTGTTATTTTTTTATAATATTTATTAGAAAAAAAATATCTACTACTTGTAAAAATATATATTTGTGGTATAATTTAATTATAACGATAATTTTGTGGGGTGCGCTGATAATGTTAAAAATATCTTCTTCAGGGACGTCGAATCCGGGTAAAAAAAAGATAAATGAAGATAATTTTTATATGAATGGTATATACGTCGCTGAAGGAAACGCCGTAAACGGGGCGGTATACAGCGACAACAACCGCAGAAGAATACAATTTTACGCTGTTTTCGACGGAATCGGAGATGATGTAAAAAGCGATATTAACACCAACATGAATTTTTATGACGGACAGAATTCATCTTTTATTGCGGCGGACATGCTTGCTAAACTTCAAAGGCATCTGAAAACCAAGCAGGAATATGGTCTTGATGATTATATATTGCGTTATATCAGAAAAACAAATAAAAATATATGCGATTATATGCGGCAGAAAAGTATAAGA
Organism: Oscillospiraceae bacterium; assembly: GCA_009780985.1. Taxonomy (GTDB): domain Bacteria; phylum Bacillota; class Clostridia; order Oscillospirales; family WRJC01; genus WRJC01. The sequence continues at coordinate 2,041 of WQYZ01000030.1, forward strand.
ACCGGTTCTTCGTTCGCTCTGCTCTGTTTTGATAAAAATACGATATGCGCATATAATGTAGGAAACAGTAAAATTTTTATATTGAGAGACAACAGAATTACGCTTTTGTCTCAAAACGATACAAAAGTCGAAAGTCTAATAATGGCAAAGCAAGTCAGCGCGGATATTGCAAGATATACCCCGGATAACAAGATACTTACCCAGCATTTGGGCGTATTTGACGACGAAAAGAGTATAAGCGTGCATATAAACGAAAAACTGACTTTACGCAACGGGGATAAATTTCTTGTGTGTTCCGACGGTTTATGCGATTATCTCACAAATGAGAGAATTTACCAGATATTGTCGAGGGATATATCTGAGACGGAAATAGTCCGGGATTTAGTGATCGAGGCAATGCAGAACGGAGGCAGAGACAATCTTACGATAATTGTTGTGGGCGTAAATTATACGGATGACAGCGTAAACAGCCAGGATATATTGAGACCCACGTCAAATGTTCCCACAAATTTCAGCCCCCTGCCATACAGAAATTCTTTTATTTTAAAACCCAAGCATATAAAACAAATAGCGACGATAGGGTTTGTTGTTATTTTGTTTATAATAGCCATAGTTGTCATATTCAACGGACCTTTCAAATTTTTCGCAGGCGAGCCTCCCGCCGTGACTACAAAAAGCAATACGCAGCAGTCGGATTCCGTAACATCTGATACAAATGAAACATCGGGAACTACGGATATTACTACAAACAATTTTAACATACCGACAGGTTCGGATGGGACGACTGATATAAACTCGACTACTGCCGCTGACAGTACCGGCAACACGGATAATTATACAACTCAACCGACTACTCCTGCGCAGGCAACACAGAGAGCCACAGACGCGCCTGCCGTTACAAATCCTCCCGCCACTTCACCGCCTGCGACGAAAGCCCCGGTGACTAATGCGCCGACTACGGAAGCTCCGACTGCTGCGCCTGCAACAACGGAAACTCCGGCGACGATCACCGCTGAACAGACTACGGAAATTCAGACAAGCGAAACCGTTGCATCGACAGAAGAAATTACCGCTGAAATTACAGAGCCGAGTACCCCGGCTGAGACTGTGCCGGAAGAAACCATAACAGAGCCTCCGGCGACCAATCCGCCGGCATCGCCGTCCGAAACAGAACCGCCTGTTACTATTCAGGAAGAGACTATAGCGGCGGAAAACCCGGGAGATTCGGTACAGGAAGAATCATAGATATATTTACAGATTAATTAAAAAACAGAAAGGATATATTTATTTTATGATACAAGATATAAAAGAAACTGTAGCGGAAAGTTTATTGGAAATTATAAAATCCGCCGACGATAATATAAATATGACAAAACAAGAGATTGCGGATATGCTTGAATATCCGCCGGATATAAACATGGGGGATTTGGCTTTCCCGTGCTTTAAGCTGTCAAAACAATTACGCAAAGCCCCGAATATTATTGCAGAAATGATAAAATCGAAGTTGGATACGGAGAATAGCAAAATCAAAAATTGTGCGACCGCCGGGGGATATGTAAATTTCACGCTCGACGATAAATTCTACGCAGATAATATAGCGTCTGACGTGTTTGCGCAGAAAGACAAATACGGCTCGTCGAATATCGGCGAAGGTAAAACCGCTGTTATAGACTACTCATCGCCGAATATGTCACGACCTCTCAGTGTGGGTCACTTACGCACCACAAATATCGGCAATTCCATAAAGAAAATAGAGCAGTTCTGCGGATATAAAACCGTTGCGATAAATTATATCGGCGACTGGGGAACTCCGTTCGGAAAAGTGATTACGGCTTATAAACTATGGTGCAATAACATGAGCGAAGTCGAAGAAAAAGGCGTTTATAAACTGCTTGAATTATATGTAAAATTCGGCGTTGAAGCGAAAAAAGACGATAGTCTTAACAATATGGCGCGCGAATCGTTCGCGAAACTTGAACAGGGTGACGAAGAAGCCACGAAATTGTGGAAAAAATTTACTGAAATCAGTATTACGGAACTCAAAAGAATATATAATATTATGGGGATTGAATTTGATTCATACGACGGCGAGAGTTTTTTCGAGGATAAAATGGACGCGGTTGTCGAAGAACTGAAAGAAAAAAATCTTCTGAAATTGGACCAGGGAGCGCAAATCGTGGATTTGAGCGAATATAATATGCCGCCGTGTCTGATATTAAAAACTGACGGCGCGACGCTTTATCCGACAAGAGATATTGCGTCCGCGATTTACAGGCACAAGACTTACAATTTCGATAAAAATATTTATATCACTGATTTCAGGCAGACGCTGCATTTTTCCCAATGGATAAAAGTAACTGAGTTAATGGGCTATGAATGGGCGAAGAACTGTATATATATTCCGTACGGGATTATGAATTTCGGCGGTCAGGTTATGGCGACAAGAGAAGGCAATACGCAATTATTAGACGATTTATTGAAATTAGCGGTTGAGAAAGTAGAATCAATAATGGAAGAAAAAAATCCGGGAGATTCTAATTTATCAAGCGAAGAAAAAAAAGAAATCGCAAAGAAAGTAGGAGTTGGGGCGGTAATGTTCGGCGATTTGTCAAACAGCAGAATCAAAGACGTAAATTTTACTTGGGAAGAAGCTCTAAATTTCAACGGCAATTCCGGTCCGTATGTGCAGTACACATATGCCAGAATTTGCGGTGTTATAGAAAAGGCAAATACAGCCGATATATATAATAAAGATATAGTTATAACAAATATGCTTGAACGCGAACTTATAAAACTGCTTGCTCAGTTCCCGGAGAAAGTTTTAATCGCAGAACGCGAATACGAGCCTTCTGTAATATGCCGTTATCTTTTAGATATATGCGCCGTGTTCAACAGGTTTTACCACGATTATTCTATATTGAAAGCCGAGAGCGAAGAAATAAAGAATTCGCGACTCGCGCTTTGCGAAGCAGTGAGATACGCAATTGGTAACGGATTGTGGCTTATCGGACTTGAAAAAACAAATAAAGTATAGATAATAACGAAAATAGAAAGGGGCAAAATACTTATGATACTTATGAGAACAGTATCGCAAAATCCGGTTATAACCAGTATTTTCACAGCGGACCCGTCCGCGCATGTATGGGATGACGGCAGAATTTATATTTATGCGTCGCATGATATGGACCCTGCGCGGGGGTGCGACTTAATGGACAGATATCATGTCTTTTCGTCGGAAGACATGTTAAACTGGACGGACGAGGGCGAAATACTACGTTCCGACGACGTGTCATGGGGCAGACCGGAAGGCGGGTTTATGTGGGCACCCGATTGCGCGTACAAAAACGGCGTTTATTATTTTTATTATCCGCACCCAAGCGGGACAAATTGGAATGACACATGGAAAATCGGGGCGGCGACAAGCAAAAGTCCGGCGAAAGATTTCGTTGAGCAAGGATATATAGACGGTCTCGGCGGATTTGCGATGATAGACCCCTGCGTGTTTATAGATGATGACGGAAAAGCATATATTTACACGGGCGGAGGGAACAGATGTCAGGGGTGCGAACTCAACGACGACATGATTTCGCTGAAAACACAGCCGGCAGATATGGAAGGTTTGGCAGATTTTCACGAGGCTACATGGGTATTTAAAAGAAACGGTATATATTATCTCACATATTCCGATAATCTGCCCGGCAGAAACCGCATGAGATACGCAATAAGCGAGAACCCGCTCGGACCGTGGACATATAAGGGCATATTCTTAGAGCCTACAAGCTGCGATACGTCGCACGGTTCCGTTGTTGAATATAAAGGTCAATGGTATTTGTTTTACCATAACTGCGACATTTCGGGCGCGGGAAATTTAAGGTCGGTATGTATAGATTATCTGTATTTCAACGGCGACGGGACTATAAAAACGGTGGTTCAGACAAAAAAAGGCGGCATCAAATCAACAGGAAATCCGCCGGTTTTTGATATGAGGAAATACCACGGTATTACAGGCGCATACGGTAACAAAATAACGTTCCATAAAGATGGCGCGATAAGTTTGCCGCTTGAAGATTCTGTATGTAATTACCCAAATGTTGACGGCGGAAATGGCGGCAGAGCGACAATATATATAAACTATGAAACAGATGAAAAGTTGGCAAAAGTACATCTTACCGTAAACGATACAGACTGTTCGCTGCTCAACATGCCTGATACAGAGAACTGCGCGTATATTACAGTAAATCTGCATAAAGGTACAGACAATATTATTAACCTTACAAATGCAAAAGGAAATGTAAAAATCAATTATATTGCCGTAGATCTGTTCAATGATTAATCAATAATTAAAATAATATAAGAAAAAATATATAATATAAAATAAAAACCGGAGGGGAAATCAGATGTCAGGTCATTCCAAGTGGAAAAATATTATGCATAAAAAAGAAAAAAGCGATGCGCAAAAGGCGAAAATATTTACTAAAATCGGCAAAGAAATGGCAATGTCTGTAAGAGAAAGCGGGGCAAATCCAAACTCTAACAGCAAATTGAGGGATTTAATCGCAAAAGCTAAAAGTTTTAACGTTCCTAACGATAATATTGAAAGAATAATCAAAAAAGCGAGCAGCGACGATTCTACCTACGAGAATATAAATTATGAGGGATACGGTCCAAACGGCGTTGCCGTGATTGTTGAGTGCGCGACGGATAACAAAAACAGAACGAGCGGCGATATAAGGCATTATTTTGATAAATTCGGCGGGAATTTAGGAACAACTGGGTGCGTTACATATCTTTTCAGTCAGAAAGGCGTGATAATTATTCCGGCTGAGGGGGTAAGCGAAAGTGACGAAGATAAATTTATGAACGACGTTCTCGAATCCGGAGCGGCGGATTTTACAAAAGAAGATGAAGCATTTCAGGTTTTTACCGATCCTACGCTTGTCTCGGAAGTCGCCGGCAAACTTGAAAAAGCCGGATATGCGATTATGTCTGCGGAAAATGAAATGATTCCGTCAACGTATGTGAGATTGGACGACGAAGACAGCATAACAAAAATGAACAGGCTTCTGGAACATCTCGAAGACAACGATGATGTTCTGAATGTTTGGCATAACTGGGAAAACGACGAATAATTATAAATAAATTATTATTTAAAGATTTAATTTTTATTTGATAAAACTTAATATAAGTTTGATATAATAATCTCACAGACAATTTATGATATATTTTATAGCAGTATAATAGTATAAAAATTAAAATATAGTTTTTAGTTTATAAACAGGTGGGGTTATTATGAATAGTAAAAAAAGAAAAAGGAAGATAAAAATGAAACCAGAAAACACCGATTTTTTAAACTCTGTTGAAAGTATGACCGAAAATGATATAACATTAAATGAAACTGCAAAAAAAGCGAAAAAACAACCGGTTGATGTCTTAAGATATTTTGTTTTACTAGTATGCATTACGGTATTCATTTATTCCGGATACAATATTGTAGAAAAAGTTATATCATATGTTCAGGCCGCAAACGATAACAATGCGCTCCGCAATATCTTTTACGGCGGCGACGCCGGTTTGCAGGACAGCCAGGCGCTGCAAAAAACAATGGAAAACAATCCGATAAATGATATATTATATTTACAGAATCAGAACAATGCAGACGCAAATGTCAGCGCACAAGTCGCTTCCGGAGCCAGCCAAATTGACCAAATGAAAATCAATCTTAAAAAATTGACGGATATAAATTCAGACACGTACGGCTGGATTAAGGTAAATGGTACAAATGTGGATTACGTAGTTGTTCAGGGACCCGACAACGATTATTATTTACGCCACAATTTCTATAAAATAACGCAGTATTCCGCTTCTATTTTCGCCGATTTCAGAAATGACAAAGACGTTTCAAAAAACCAGAATACGATAATATACGGTCATAATATGGCTGATGCAACTATGTTCAGCACCCTTATGAATTACTGGAATAAAGAAGACGTTTTTGATTCAGGTATAATAGAATTACGTACACTAACGGCGACATACAAATACGAAGTGTTTTCGGTTCATCAGGAAAAACCTACTTATCCGTACTTTGAGGTTAGTTTTGGAGACGGATGCGCTTATGCGAGTTTTTTAGATTTTGTAAACGATATGAAATCAAGAAGCCACTTCCAAAAAGACGTTAAAATTGACGAAAATTCTAAGCTTATAACATTATCGACTTGTACAAACTGGCGCGATATGCGTTTAGTTGTTCAAGGCGTATTGGTTGAGATTGATAAATAAAACACAGAAATTTTAATTGTAGGGGCGACCCTATGTGGCTGCCCGCGATCAGATGAGATAACAATTTTTTGTAACGGGCGGCCACATGGGATTGCCCCTGCACAATTGAATTTCAAAGGGAGTTGCAAAATTTTATGATAATACTGCCAGCGATTGATATAATGGACGGCAAGTGCGTGAGACTTGTTCAGGGAGATTATGGAACAGCCTCAAAAGTTGCGGAAAATCCTGTTGAAACCGCGAAATATTTTTACGATTGCGGAGCGGAATATATACATATGGTCGATTTGGACGGCGCGAAGTTCGGCAGTCCGAAAAATGCGGAAATATTTACTGAGGTCGCAAAAAGGGTCAATATTCCTATAGAATTAGGCGGCGGAATCAGGAATATGCAGACTGTTGGATATTATTTAAACAATGGAATAAGCCGTGTGATTTTGGGGTCTGCTATTTTAAACGACAAAAAATTCGCCGAAGAAGCCGTTTTAAAATACGGCGAAAAAATAGCTGTCGGGATTGACGCAAAAAACAGAAAAGTCAAGACGTCCGGCTGGCTTGTAGAAAACGAAGTCGATTTTGTAGAACTTGCGAAAGAAATGGCGAGAATCGGCGTGAAAAATATAATCTATACTGATATATCAAAAGACGGAATGTTATCAGGGGTGAATTTTGAGCACTGTAAAGAGCTAAAAAATGCATTGCCGTCCGACGTTAATATCACTGCGAGCGGGGGAGTGCGTAATATAGATGACATATTGCAGTTATGCAGTCTTGACATATATGGTGTAATCTGCGGGAAATCTATATATTCAGGGACGTTGGATTTGAAAGAAGCAGTCAAGACTGCACGCAGTTATAATGAGAAAAAAATTTTAGGGAACAGCGAGTTAATCCCGGCGATAATACAGGATTATGAAAACGGCGAAGTTTTGATGCTCGGATATATGAACGAGGAATCGCTTGGACTCACTCTCGAAACAAAACGCGTATGGTTTTACAGCCGTCACCGGCAAAAACTTTGGAACAAAGGCGAGACGTCAGGGCATTTTCAAAACGTAAAAGAGATATATTACGATTGCGAACCGGAGTACGCTCTTTTAATAAAAGTCGAACAAATCGGCGCGGCATGTCATACGGGAAACAGAAGTTGTTTTTTCAATAAGTTGGTATAATGTATAGGGAGCAAAAATGGTTGATTTGGAACAGTTACAAAAAAGAGTGTATCGGAACAAAATTGCTAAAGGATTTAACGTCACAGATATTTATCAGGAATTTTGTTATACATACGGCGAATTATCGGAAGCCTGCGAGGCATATATGAAAAAGAAAGACGATTTGGGCGAAGAATTAGCCGATGTCGTATTATATTTATTGGGATTGTCTGAGATTCTGGGTATTAACTTGGAAAAAGAAATACTGAATAAAATAGAAAAAAATGAAAAAAGGCAGTATATACAAAAAGAAGGCGTCAATATAAGAATAGGGGAATAATTTTATGAATGACGATGTTTTGAGCGAATTATACAAGATAATTTTAGAGCGGAAAAAGACGGTTGATACCAAGGAAAAAGACGGCGAAAAGTCTTATACAAAGTATCTTTTTCAGGAGGGCATAAATAAAATCCTGAAAAAAGTCGGCGAGGAGTGCGCCGAAACTATAATCGCCGCAAAAGACGCGAGCAGCGGCGCAGGCGCGGAGGATTACAATGGTTTATTAATCGGCGAAGTCGCGGATTTATTTTATCACGTGCTTGTAATGCTTGCCGAACTCGACATAAAATGGTCGGATATTGAGGATGAGCTTGCCGAACGCGCAAAAAAAATGGGCAATCTGAAAGAAATGAAAACGGTTGATAAAAACACATAACTGCATAAAAATGATAGGTGTATTATGGAGAAAAAACTGCTTCTGTTTGATTTGGACGATACATTGCTTACATCGGAGAAAACAATTACGCCGCTTACTGTCGAAGCGATAAAAGCGTGTAAGGCAAAAGGAATGATTATCGGTTATATCACAGCGAGAGCGCGTCCATTTTACAACGAGATATTTTTCACAGACGCATATAATCTGCCGTGCGATTTTATTGCATATAATAACGGCGCGGAAATATGTGCCGAGGACGCCTCAAGCTCGTCAATAGAAGAAAACGTAATTCCCTATGAACATGCAATGAAAATTATATTCGGTATAAATGAAACATATCCGAACGCAAAAATCGGAATACGCTTTGGACCTTGGAGTTATTATATGGGCGAAAATTGGAATATAAACACAGGTGAAAAAGTGAAATGTACAATTTTTGAATTACCGCATTACGATGTTCAGCGAATAAGAATAGTATTTGATAAAAACGACGATATACAGTTGAATGATTTTATGACGGAAAATACAATCTTTTTTGTAACTTCCGACGGTACGGCAATGATTTTGAACAAGAACGCTACAAAAGAACATGCGGTACAAAAGGCGTCGGAATATTTTACCATACCGTTGTCTGACGTAATTGCGTTTGGAGACGATATAAATGATATAAACATGTTGAAAACAGCCGGAATCAGCGTCGCTATGGGCAATGCAAGAGAACCTGTCAAAGAAATTGCGGATTTTGTAACCGAAACAAATGACAATGAGGGCGTATCTGTTTGGATTAATAAATATTTACTTAGAAAATTAATTTTATAAAAATAAATTTAGGAGAGTTTGTATATGGAAATGTTGGAAAAAATAAAGTTGCTCGGAATCGTGCCTGTTGTCAAAATAGACGACGCGGATAAAGCCGTTCCGTTGGCGGAGGCTCTTTGCCGCGGCGGTTTGCCGTGTGCGGAGATTACGTTCAGAACCGACAAGGCGGAGGAATCAATATGCCGCATTGCCGCCGCATTGCCCGATATGCTTGTGGGAGCCGGCACTGTTTTAACTCCCGCGCAGGCGGATAAAGCGCAGGCGGCGGGAGCAAAGTTTATAGTCAGTCCGGGACTGAATCCCACTGTGGTTGAACACTGCAAAAATAACGGCATACCGATATTTCCCGGGTGTTCAAGCCCGTCGGATATTGAAAAGGCGTTGGAACTCGGATTATCCTGCGTGAAGTTTTTTCCTGCTGAACAATCAGGGGGGATTGCCGCCATAAAAGCTATGGCTGCGCCGTACGGAAATATTACGTTTCTTCCTACGGGCGGCGTAAACGCAAAAAATCTGAACGATTATCTCTCTTTCGACCATGTAATCGCGTGCGGCGGTTCATGGATGGTTGACGCGGCGCTTATCGCCGCCGGGGATTTTACTGCAATAGAAGAACTGACGCGCACCGCTGTTCATACAATGCTCGGATTTGAGCTTGCCCATATAGGAATAAACGGCGCGGACGAAACTCAAGCCGGTAAAACTGCCAAATCATTTTCTGATATGTTCGGGTTTGCGTATAAACCGGGCAATAGTTCAATATTTGCGGGCAGTTATGTCGAAGTGATGAAAACGCCGTATCTCGGCGCGAACGGGCATATCGCAATCCGCACAAATTATATTGAACGCGCAGTGCATTTCCTGAAAGTCAACGGGATTGCGTTTAAAGAAGATTCGGCAAAGTATAACGATAAAGGCAAAATGACGGCGATTTATCTCGCAAACGAAATCGGCGGTTTCGCCGTGCATTTGGTGCAGAAATAGAATTTTACTAATAGGAGGGTATGATAAAATGCCGATGAGTCAATTCAAAGATAATGTTGATAAGCCTAATCAGTTTTTATTAAATAAAGCGAAAGAACAAGCGGACGGAATTGGGTTCCTCGCTTATCTCTACAAAGTTATTGACACCTACGACGACGAAATGAATGCGGATTGGAACAACTGGGAGTTTCCATCAAAAGTAAAGTATTCAGAATTTCTTGGTGAATTAATGAAACAAGCAAGTCCCAAACCATATTTATCTACTTGGATGAAAGAAACTATCTATGATGCAGCTATTGCATTGGGTTCTGATTACGAATCATTTAAGCAATTAGAGAGAATTTCTGAAATTTAGTGGATATTGAAACAAAAAAGGGGGAGATTATTATAAAAAAAATAATACCGTGTCTTGATATGAAAGACGGAATGGTGGTAAAAGGCGTAAATTTTGTAGGAATCAAAGAAGTGGGGGACCCTGTTGCGTTTGCAAAAAAATACTGCGGCGACGGAGCGGACGAGTTGACTATGCTTGATATAACCGCTACGGTTGAGGGACGAAAAACCAAGCTCGAAATGATAAGCCGCGTAAAAGAAGTGATAAATATACCGCTGGCTGTCGGCGGAGGCATCAGGAATATAACCGATATAGAAGATGTTATAAACGCGGGAGCGTCAAAAGTCGGTATTAATACCGCCGCAGTAAAAGAGAAAAATATAATAAAAGAAGCCGCCGTGAAATTCGGCGGCGAAAAGATTCTTCTCGCTGTGGACACGAAACGTCAGGATAACGGCAAATACAATGTCTATATAAACGGAGGGCGGGACGATACAGGAATCGACCTGATTGACTGGGTAAAAGAAGCGGAGAATCTTGGGGCAGGGGAGTTGCTGCCGACTTCGATAGACACCGACGGAGTAAAAGACGGATATGATATAGAATTGTATAATCTTATCTGCGACGCCGTAAAAATCCCGGTAACCGCTTCAGGCGGCTGCGGTAAACTTGAGGATTTCGCGGAGATATTCAAAAAAACAAATGTAAGCGCGGCTCTTGCCGCTTCGGTGTTTCACTTCGGAACGTTTACAGTGAAACAGGTAAAAGAATATTTAGGCTGGATTTAAAAATAATATAATGTATAAATAACGGAGGACAGGAAAATGTCGAAAATATTATCGCAAGACGAAATAGACAATCTGATACGCATCTTTAAAGAACCCGAAAATGAGAATAATGATATTAATAAGGATTTTGTTATCGAACTTTTGAATGATAAACTTGTATTTCTTGAAAATAAAAAAATAGAATTGCTCGTGACAATAGAAAGAGATTACGAACCTCAGATAGACAGTTTAAAAAGGGCAATTTCTATATTACAGCAAACAAATGGCGAAAACAAATAAATATAACAAAAACAGGAGGATAATATATTATGTCAAAAGTTGTAACATTTGGGGAAATCATGCTGCGCCTTGCGCCGGAGGGATATTTGCGGTTCGCGCAGGCGGACAGGCTCGAAGCGACATACGGGGGCGGAGAGGCGAACGTAGCAGTATCGCTGGCGCATTTCGGCGTTGACGCGGCATTTGTAACAAAACTGCCGAATAACGATATAGGTCAGGCGGCGCTCAATGCACTTCGCCGTTTCGGTGTGGATACGGGAAAAATCAAGCGCGGGGGAGCGCGTTTGGGTATATATTATATAGAAAAAGGTGCGAGCCAGAGAGCTTCAAAAGTCATATACGACCGTGCGGGTTCGTCAATCGCGGCTGCGTCTGTCGATGATTTTGAATGGGATTCTATATTCGAGGGAGCGGAATGGTTTCATTTTACCGGCATAACGCCGGCATTGGGCGGCAATCTGCCTGAAATCTGCAAACAGGCGTGTAAAATCGCCAAAAGCAAAGGCATAACGATAAGCTGTGATTTGAATTACCGTAAAAATCTATGGTCGAAAGATACAGCACGCGAGATTATGGGCGGACTTATGCAGTATGTTGACATTTGTATCGCAAACGAAGAGGATGCTGGCGACGTATTTGGCATAAAAGCCGACGATACGGATATTTCCGGCGGCAAATTAAGCCATGACGGATATAAGAGCGTTGCGCGTCAGTTAAAAGAGCGGTTCGGATTCAAAAAAGTTGCAATCACGCTGCGCGGGTCAATATCGGCAAGCGACAACAACTGGGCGGGAATGTTATACGACGGCGAAAGTTATTATTTCTCAAAAAATTATGCGGTTCACATAGTTGACCGCGTTGGCGGCGGCGACAGTTTCGGCGCAGGGCTGATATATTCTTCGCTCACGGGAAAATCCCCGCAGGACGCGCTTGAATTTGCCGTTGCGGCAAGCTGTTTAAAACACACAATCGAAGGCGATTTTAATTTAGTTACCGCCGACGAAGCGGAGAAATTAAGCGGCGGCGACGGAAGCGGCAGGGTGCAGAGATGATTAATCAAGTCGGCAATGAATGGGACGAAATTTTAAAAAGCGAATTTGAGTCGGAATATTTTGGGAAATTAAGCGCATTTTTAGACGAAGAATATAAAACGAGAATTATATATCCCGAAAAAGACAATATATATAACACATTGAAGTTCACGCCGCCGGATAAAGTAAAAGTCGTTATATTGGGACAAGACCCGTATATAAATCCGGGAGAGGCTCACGGACTTGCGTTTTCTGTGCAGGACGGCGTAAAAGTCCCGCCGTCGCTGAAAAATATATATAAAGAATTAAGTGCTGATATTGGTATGAATATCCCAAAGACAGGTTATCTTGTACCGTGGGCAAATCAGGGAGTTTTGCTGCTTAATACAGTTCTGACTGTTGAGGCGGGTAAGTCAAATTCTCACGCCAAAAAAGGCTGGGAAAAATTTACCGACGCCGTTATAAAATATCTCGGCGGAAAAGAAAGTCCGATTGTATTTATTTTATGGGGAAAACCTTCGCAGTCAAAGGAACAGTATATAGTAATTTCAAATCAACATTTAATATTGAAAGCTCCGCATCCGTCGCCGTTATCGGCTTCAACGGGATTTTTCGGGTGCAAGCATTTTTCTCAGGCGAATAAATTTTTGTCGGACAATGGATTAGATGTTATTGACTGGGATTCAGTTAATAGAAAAACATAGATTTTGTAAATGTTATTTACTCAAATAAAATAGAGCGTCCTATACAAAAATATTTTCGAAAAAATTTTGATAAACTATTGACAAGATTAAAATTATGTAGTATAATAAAAGTAAATAATATTTACTTTTATTAATTATTATTTAGTTTTGAGGTGAAAATTTATGTTATCTGATTTAACTCTTTTTCAAACAATATTTTTTGTCATCGCGGCTTCGTCTACTATTATATTAATTATCCAGACAATACTTGCCGTCGTCGGATTCGGGCATAATGATTCCGATATAGGGGGCGACCATGACGGCGGCGGCGATATTCATGCCGATGTGCCGCATGATATCGCGCATGATGTGCACTTTGACCACAGTCACGACGGCGGCGGTCACGTTCCGCATGATACAGATAATACAGGTCCTAACAGCGCGGCGAGCCATTATGACGCCAACGGACTGCAGTTATTCACAATCAGGGGAATTATGGCGTTTCTGATGGTGGGCAGCTGGGTTGGATTTTTGACGGCAAGGACGGGGACAAACGAATTTATTGCGCTTCTACTCGCTATTGTGAGCGGAGCTATTGCCTTGTTTTTCATGGCGAAACTTTTACAGTTTCTCATGGGTATGCAGGAGGACGGAACAACGAACGTGAAAAACGCTCTCGGACAGGTTGGGCAGGTGTACATAAGAATACCCGCCGAAGAAAAAGGCGTGGGCAAAGTCAATGTGACTGTTCAGGAAAAGCTCTGTGAATTTGACGCTGTGACGGAAAAAGACGAAATTTTACAAACCGGCGAAATGGTTTATGTAACCGACATAAGGGCTGGAAACGTACTTGTGGTGGAAAAAGCAGAGGAAAAGTAAGAGATTAAAAAATATTTAAAAATATTATAATATTTTAGGGGGATTAATTTAATGTATAATTTGGCGATTATAATTATTGTTATTGTAATTGTGTTTTTTGCCGCTCTTATAACAATTTTGTCAAGGTATAAAAAATGCCCGTCTGATAAAATTTTGGTCGTATACGGCAAACTCGGACAGGACAAACAGGGTGCGGAGAGAAGTTCTATCTGTCTGCACGGCGGCGCGATATTTATTATGCCCGTCTTTCAATCGTATCAGTTTCTTGACCTCACTCCGCTTTCTATCAGCGTTGATTTGAAAAGCGCGTTGAGCCGCCAGAACATCAGGGTTGACGTTCCGTCGAGATTTACCGTAGGAATATCAACCGAGCCCGGGATTATGCAGAACGCGGCGGAAAGATTGCTCGGTTTACCGTTGAACGAAGTTCAGGAACTGGCAAAAGATATTATCTTCGGACAATTAAGGCTTGTCATCGCGACAATGGACATAGAAGAAATAAACATGGACAGAGATAAATTCTTGGAAGCTGTGTCGGGCAACGTCGAAACAGAATTAAAGAAAATCGGTTTGAGGTTAATCAACGTAAACGTTACAGACATCAGCGACGAATCAGGATATATTCAGGCATTAGGTAAAGAAGCGGCTGCAAAAGCGATAAACGACGCAAAACGCATGGTTGCGCTACAGGAAAAAGAAGGTTCAATCGGCGAAGCGGACGCGAAACGCGACCAGCGTATATCCGTTTCAATGGCGGATTCCGACGCAATCAAAGGCGAAAACGACGCGAAAATGAATATCGCGAAGTCAAACGCCGACAGACGCGAAAAAGAGGCTGAAGCATTAAAGAGGGCGACGGCGGCTGAGAATGTGCAGAAAGCGTTAGCCGACCAGGAATCGTTTAACGCTCAAAGAGACGCGGAAATTACGAGAGCCGGTTATGAAAAGGCTCGTCAGGAAGCCGAAATTGTCGTAAAAGCAAACGTAGAGAAACAAAGGGTCGAAATCCAGGCGGAAGCGGAAGCGGAGCAGGCTCGCCGCCGCGCAATGGGTGAATCCGACGCTATCTTTGCAAGAATGTCTGCGGAAGCGAGAGGTAATCAGGAGATTCTGACCAAACAAGCCGAAGGTTTCGCAAAAATCGTCGAAGCTGCCGGAGGAGACGTGAAAGCCGCAATACAGCTTATGATTGCAGAAAAGATAGACGAACTTGTCAAAATCCAGGTTGAAGCTATCAAAAATCTTAAGATCGATAAAGTCACAGTATGGGACAGCATGGGCGGCGACGGCAAGAGTCCGGCAACGGCAAATTTCCTTTCGGGAATGTTAAAATCCGTGCCGCCGTTAAACGAGATGTTTAAAATGGCGGGAATGGAAATTCCGCAGTATTTGGGCAGCAATATAGAATCGGGCGAATCTGTTGAAACAAATGAGGCAAATCAAGCAAATCAGGAGAAAATCGCCGCGGCTGTAAGCGATGTAAAATCTGTGAAAAAATAATAATATAAAAATTTGATTTACAGGGCGGGTTTATCCCGCCCTTGAATCGATATAGGAGAATAAAATATGAAAAAGATAATTGCGATAATTTTCATATGTTTGATGATTATTGGGACTTTGTATTCATGCAGTTCGCAGAGCGGCGGAAATTCGACGACTACAGTCGGAGACAATCTGCAGACTGATACGCCGTCAAATCCAGACGGAAGTGCGTCACAAACCGAGACAACAAAAATAACGCCGAATCTGCCCGAAAAAGATTTGGGCGGGAAAACATTTACTTTTTATGTTATGGGAAAAGAAAGAAACGTTAATAACTATTCAACGGAAATATATGCCGAAGCGGAGAACGGCGATGTTATCAACGACGCAGTTTACAAAAGAAATCAAACCGTGGAGGACAAATATAATTTCACGGTTGCAGAGTATCCCGAAAAAAATGCCAGCCTTGCGGATGCCGTAAAGAAAACTCTCTTAGCGGGCGACGACGTATATCAAGTGTTTATGATGAATCTTATGGACAGCGTAAATCTTGCGAATCAAGGGTTTTTAAATAATCTTAAAAATGTTGAAAATATGGATTTGAGTAATCCGTGGTGGGACGCAAAAAGCGACGACGGATTTTCGATATGCAACAAACTTTATTTTGCGGTCGGGGATATAAACATAATGGATAACAACGCTACATGGGCGGTATTTTTCAACAAAAAGCTTATATCCGATCTGGGGCTTCAGATGCCTTACGACTATATACAGAATAATGGGTGGACGTTGGATCAATATTATGAGATGTCGTCTGCGGCGGCAAAAGATTTAAACGGCGACGGAGTGATGGATCCGGACAACGACAGGTGGGGAACAGTAGGAGAGTACCTGAATACGTCTATGCTTTTCACCGCATCCGGCGAAAGAGTGACTCAAAAAGACAATACCGACACTCCGTATATTCAGGCGATGAACGATCGGGCGGCAAGCGTTATGGATAAAGTTTTAAACATACAGTTAGATAAAAATTCGACCCTGCACGCCAACGAATACAGCGGCAAATACGCCAACGCCTACGATATGATACGCACTGCTTTCAAACAGGACCGCGCGTTGTTTTATATAGCCGGACTGCTTTCATATACTCTATTGAGAGATATGGAAAGCCCGTTCGGAATGGTTCCTATGCCGAAATGCGATTCCTCGCAGGACAGCTATTATACTACGTACAATCCGAACAACGCCTCTGCTCTTTCTATTCCTGTGACAAATCAGGAGCTTTCGGACACCGGGCTTATCGTGGAGGCTCTTGCGGCTGAAAGCATGTACACCTTAACGCCGGCATATTATAACGTAGCTTTGCAGCGCAAATATATGCGCGACGACGAATCAAGCGCGATGCTCGACATAATATTGTCGTCAAGAATGTTCGACCTTGACTCGGTATACGACTGGGGAGGGTCATACAGCGTATTCAATCAGTTGACTCAAACCAAATCAAGGGACTTTACAAGCGCATTTGCGAAAGTGCAGGACAAAGCTGAAGCGGCGGTAACTAAAAGCGTAGATACAATAAATTCGTTTAAATGACATGATAAAATAAAAACAGTAAGGGATTATCTCCCTTACTGTTTTTATTCGCTATACTGTTTTTAATTTAATTATTTTATTTTTATTGAACGGCGTTTTGTAATTACAATTATGCCTGCGGCAAGAGCCATAACAGCGAATATAAACATTATATTACTGTCCCCGGTGGTAGGAGCTGCGGCGGCGGTAACAACAGCAGCCGGAGCCGCGCCTGAGGCAGTTCCGCAGAGAATAACGTCAGCTATTTGAATTATAGGGGGATTGTCAACATTATCGGCTGCGGGACTGTCCGCATAAAGCTGATAATATTGATAAGGTGTTGTATTGCCCGATAAATCGATGGCGTAATAAGTGAATTTTGTATTGTCGATATCTGTCTCTTTGCCGGTATAAATGACGTTCCAGTTCTTGCCGTCAGTTGAGCCGGACAAAGTCCAGCCGTCAGCCGGACGGCGCGGGGTTGCATCGCTGTCATTCGCCGTGCGGAGCAGCATGCGGTTCACTGTGTACGCCTGATCGTAAGACCACTGAACGTAGTAAGGCATTTGATTGCTGCAGTATTTAGAGTCTGAGTCGGTGTCGGCATTGCTGTAGTCGAGTATGCTCGGCGCGCTTTCCGCGTCGCTGAAGCCTGCGCCTCCGTCTATATAGGTGGGATTGAGCAGGAGGTTATTTCCTCCAGACGCGTCTGCCATAGTCGCAAATCCGGACGATGCGTCAGCGGCTGCCGTATTAGCTATAGCGGCTGTAAGTTCCAGACCGCCCTCGCCGGTTACATCGTCGGGAGTATCTTTATTACAATAGAAGTTGAGCTGATTCCAGGTGTCGTCGAAAGCAGGCGCGGTAACCTTTTGATTATAAGCCGAAATTATAGGGGTAAAACGCATTTTTACGCCTACTGCCGGGGTGGGAAACCCTGCGGTTGTCTGCATTGTTTTCCACGGTATAGAGGCTTCAAAAGTATAGGTGTCGCCATCCTGAGAACAAGCCGTAACCCATCCGTCCATTCCGGGATCTCCTACTTGCATTTGATTTTTTCCGGCTCCATAACGTCCGGAGATTGTCGGTTTGCCGCTCGCAGAATCAACCCAGAATATTTCATAGGTTCCGTCTGCTCCAATCATTGTGTCAGTTGCGTCTTTATAGTCGTTTGCGTCGTAACTGAGGAAGAACAAAGTCCCTGAATTGCTCCAAGGCCAAATATCCGAATCTGTGTTGTCGGAGAAGTTTTTGTCAAAACGCTGTTCAAGAATATAAAGATTTTGGTCGTCCCATTTTACTTTGTAGGTCACGGACAAATCAGACGTGGGGATAGGGTCGGCATTTGCAGCGTTCTGCCAAAGGCCGTATTGTTGGAATACAGGGTTGTCATTATTGACAACTAATGCGACTGCGTCGTCCCACTCGTTTCCGACGGCTTTGCCGTCCACCGTCACGGGATAAACCGACTGCGCACATTGATAAGTCCATTGCGGCGCATCTGCCGCCGAGACTGTGAGCATAGTCATTGGCAAAGCTGAAATAATGAATGCGATGACAAGTATTATACTGAGCTTTTTCGCTTTTTTCATAACAATTTACCTCCTAAAATCTAAATAAAAATTAAAAAATAATGTTTTATTTAGATTTATTATATACTATAATTCGGGAATATTCAAGTCTTTTATGAAATATTTTCAAAAAAATTTTTAACAAAGGTTTTCCATTAATCAATCGGGTTTACTATTGAAATAAGAAAATTCTCTTTTTTGAAAATCTTTATTAATCTTTTTTCAATGTCTTCAAACGTTATACTGCCGATTATCTCCGGCAAATCGAGAAGATTATAGCCTTTGAATATACAGTTTACAAAAACGTTTGATATATCGTCCGTGCTGTCGAATATAGTTATACTGTTTGCGTAATGGAGTCTTTTGCATCTGTCAAAATCCTCTCTGTCCAAGCCGTTTGCTATTTTACTTTCATATTCTTTTATTATTTCGTCCATGATTTCCTGAGGATTATCAGATTCCCCGCTGTACAGCATATGACAGTATTCAACTTCGACTTCGCTGCCTGCGCCGAATTTATTGTTGATTTTGCCGCCGTCGTATAATCTCGTATAAAAATCGCTGGATTTGCCGAACATCATATTGTTCAATATATCGAGTTCCTCTTCTTTTTTAGCCAAATCTCTGCCAAAAAGCCCTGTTTCGCCGTCTTTTATTCCGATGTTGAACAGCGGTTTTGAAACTTTCAGCTTCTTTTCTGTTATATTTTTTCTGACGCCCTGAGGCTCGTTATAGTTAAATCTTTCTATATCTATTTGACCGGCATTTTTCAGAATTTTATCTGCCGCATTTTTAACTTGGTCCGGTGAGATATTCCCGGTAATGCATAAAACCATATTGTTAAGATTATAAAAAGTATTGTAGCATTTATACAAAATATCTGCAGTTATCTTTGAGATAGATTCTACTGTGCCCGCTATATCGACTCGCACGCTGTGTTTCTCATACATATTGGCAAGCATCTGAAAATAAACCTGCCAGCCGGGATTGTCGTCGTACATTCTGATTTCCTGACCTATTATACCCTGTTCTTTCTGAACCGTGGCGTCGGTAAAATACGGGTGAGTCACAAAATCCAGCAGAATTTCAAGGGATTTGTCAAAATTTTCTCCGTTATCAGAACACGAAAATAAATAACATGTTTTATCGAAACTCGTGTAAGCGTTCGCGTTTGCCCCGGTTTCGGCATACTTTTTGAAAGCGTCGATTCCGTCTTCGCTCTCGAACAGTTTGTGCTCGAGAAAATGCGCTATGCCGTCCGGCACGACTGTAAATTCCGGTTCGCTATTTTTCCTGAATATGCTGTCTACAGAGCCGTATTTTGCTGCGAAAATCGCATAACTGCTCGTATGGTTTTTTGGAATAATATATATGTCAAGCCCGCTTTCGTGTTTTAAATAATAATATTTTTCATCTATTTTCTGATTTTCGATAAGTTCAACCGTATCCATTTTATCCATTATTCGCTTTCATCCTCGCTTTCATTCCCATTATTCAACAAATTGCCTTTCAAGAAATATATTGTGTCAAGAGTTATTTTTTTCGCCGCATTTATTATATCTTCCCTTGTCACTTTTTTTATTTCGCCTATCATTTCTTCCGGAGTTTTAATCTTTCCGCAGAGCAGACGAGCCATATACCAGTGCTGTATGCTTCCGGCGTTGTCGAAAACGCCTTTGTAGGAATTTATGACGGAAAGCCGTGCATCTTCTATTTCTTTATCGGTGAAATTGCCGTTTTTTACTTCTTCGAGCTGTTTTAAAATTTCGTCTTCGGCTTTTTGTTTGTTTTCGACTTCAACCCCGCTTAAAACAGTCATAGTCCCTTTCGAACCCTCAACAGCTGTGTAACAGTAATAGCACAGCGACAGCTTTTCCCTGACGTTGTCAAACAGTTTGCTTGTCGGGGACGCTCCGTAAAGCGCGTTGAACAAAACAAAGTTTATAAAATCCTGCGCCGTATTAGACGTTCCCATTCTGAATCCGATTGAGAGTTTGCCTTGATTTACTTCCATTTCTTCGATTGTTTCGCCTTTGAAATCTGACTTGAAAATAACCTCGGTTTCAAAATTTTCCATATCTTTGCTGTCTTTGCGTTTTATATTTTTCAATAATTCTTTGAACTTATCTACAATAAATTGCTTTTTATCCGCAAATTTTCCTACGCAGAAAATTTCAATCGCACAAGATTCCAAAATATAATTATAATGCTCGTAGAGATTTTTGCTGTCGAGCAATTTGACACTGTCGGCAGTGCCGGGATTGTTTATAGAAAATCTTTCGCCTTTGCACATTATTTCAATGCATCTCTGATATGCGTAAGCGTTCTTATTATTTATCTGCGCGTGAATGTCATTTATAAGATTTATCTTTTCGCCCTCGACGTAATCGTATTTAAATCCCCCGTTTTCTGTTTCTATAAGGGGATTTGTGAATATATCGCCGAGAATATCTATAGTTTCATCGAGAATATTCGTGTCGTCGAGCGCGTATCTGTTTTCGAGAATATCAGCCGAAAAACTCACAATCTGCGCCTCGCCTGTTTTATAAGCCCCGACTCCTATTCTCGCCGCATAAAGATAATTCAACCGCTTGTTTATATCAGCCATAGTCGGATAATTTTTACTTCCCCTCATCAAGACCTTTGCCAAAAGAGCGTTTTTTGACGCTTTCAGATCATTTTCAAGTCTGGTTATGATGTTTATGCCGATATGATTTGTCTTGAATTTATCGGATTCCACGAAGTTTAAATTTATTTCATTTCCGATATTTATTCTGTCTAAACTCATTTAAAAATTCAACCTCCCATATTATTTAATTTTTGTATATTTATATTTTACACTACTTATCATTAAATATCAAGAATAATATTATTATTTTATATAATATTATATAAAAATTATTTAAAATACAATTACAGCACCACGGGAAATGTTTTTGAAGGATTTTTGCTGTATAATAATACTACCGTACGGAATTATGGAGAATATATGTTATATGTGTATGCAGAAATTTATAAAATCGTCGCTCGATTATATCGAGCAAAATCTGAAAACTGATATTACGGCAGAAGAACTCGCTAAAATGGCAAACTACTCTGTCTGGCATTATTACCGGCTGTTCAATGAGACAACAGGTTCGTCGGTCGCGAATTATATTGTAAAAAGACGGTTAGACCATGCTCTTGCAGAAATATCGTTGGGACGTAAAGCTATCGACGTGGTTTTGGAATACGGTTTTGACACCTATGCGGGATTTTATAAAGCGTTTGTAAAAATGTACGGCTGTTCTCCAAGAAAATATTTAAGTATTTATAAAAATCACACACCAAAAACGGAGGTATTACTTATGGCAAATATATATAACGAAAAAGATTTACGGAAAATTCTCGAAAATTGGGATATTCCCCAAAACTTAAAAATAGAAGACGTTTCGGAATATGACTGGAAAAGATGGAAAGTCGGCGATTATTATCTCACGACTAACGAAAGAGACAAAATGATCAGAAATATAAAAATAGCCAAAGCGTTGAACAAACAGGGACTTTCCTCAATGTTTCTGCCGATTCCGATAAAATCCGGCGGCGATTATCTTGACGGCGAAAATATTTTTATACTTGCGCAAAAGAAAGGCGAGCCTTATCATTCGGACGGCAGCACAATAATGACCCGCGAGAAATTATTAAATTATGGAATAAAAACCGGACAAGGCGTTGCGAAACTTCACAAAGCATTTAAATCAGTTCAAGACGATGTAAAACCAGACGACGTTAATATTTATAAACTTGTTATGGAATGGGCTATGCCGGAAACTAAAAAATATATTCAAAAATATAATATGAATATAAGCGAAGAATTTTTCGATGATTATATCAAAAATTTCAGCGTAATCTATCCTAAACTTCCTAAACAATTTATCCATCGCAACCCGCACGGCGGCAATATATTATTTGAAAACGGCGAAGTGACAAGTATTATAGGTTTTGAATATTATAACGAGTATAACGTTAGGATTTTCGATGTTTTATACGCCGCAGGAGAATTAAACACAAAACCTTTAGAATATGAATTGAGTAATACAATAGATGAATATTTGACAGTTCTGAAAGGGATTTTGAAAGGTTACGACAGCGTAAATCCGTTGACAGAAGAAGAAAAACAATCTATTTTCTACGTTTCATTTTCAACCGCAATGATATTTATCGCATATTTAGATGAAACGCAGGAAGTTGCAAAACGCAATCGCGAAGCATTGATTCTTCTTTTAGAAAACAAAGAGAAATTTTACAATCTTATTTAAGAATTTACTGCGGCGGTCATTTTGAAATGACCGCCGCGCCGTTTTACTGAGATTATTATTTTATCGGCAGCCAAGCAATAACATCTGTTTTACTGCTGATTTCAAGTTCGGGACCGCCTGTCAGCTGATAACCCGAAGCCGGAAGCCATTCTGTGAAAATACGTCCCATAAAATGTCCGACTTCCTCGCCCTGGGGCATCATAAATATCGCGTATGAACCGGCAGGAATATGAATTATCTCAAGTTCGTCGTTAAATCTATTTCGATCTTCGCTGTAGTCTTTGCCGTTATACGGCACTCCGATTGCATAACTAAAGCTGTCTCTTCTGCTGTTTGCTTCATAATCCTGCTGAGTAACCGCATATGAATATGTCGGATCCGGCGCGTCCGGTCCTGTTCCGTTCGGGTCGTCTCCGTTTGGATAAATGTAATACTTGTTCAATGTTTCCCACCACTTCTGGCTCCAAAAATCGCTCCACATTTGTCCGATAGCTTTATAATGGGCTTTGTTTTCTTCCGTCATGCGTCTCTTAAACCCGATGATTTCAAACGCTTCTTTCTTTTCTATTTTGTAATCCATTGCTTCTGCTCCTTTTAATATAAATTTGAAAGTCAGACGCGGATATACTTTCAGTGTAACGCCGGTATCGCGCGCAGATTTCGGCGTTGTGCCGTGTAATTGAGTAAATGCCCTCGTGAAAGCCGCAGGTGAATCGTACCTGTAACGCATGGCAATATCAATGATTTTATTTTTGCCCGCCCGAATATCGTGAGCGGCGAGCGTCAGACGCCGTCTTCGAATATATTCCGACAAAGGTATCTGCGCCATGAATGAGAATACCCGTTGAAATTCCCATACAGAACAGTTCACATACTGTGCCGCCGTTGAATAATCAATCTCGTCAGACAGATTATTTTCAATGTAATCAATCGCTTGGTTCATACACTTCTGCCAATCCACAATCTCACCTCCTGTAACAATTATATCAAGAAGTTTAGCAATATTCTTCGCTTTTGGTGCATTTAAATGCAACGTACCCAATTATAATATTTTAACTTTATTATTTATTTGAATTAAATATAATTTTGTGAAATTTCTATAAATTTCATTTTTCTTTTGATTTTTTGTGACATAATATATGAAGGTTAAGTGAATTGATATGAAGTTGGTGAAATTTTTGAATAATGATTTATATACTATTTTAAATAACTATGGTTTTGTACCACCTTTAGAGATAAAGCCGATTTATAAAGATGCTAACGTATGGAAAGTTAATGATAATTATATTTTAAAGAAAAACAACGAAGAAGAAAAAGATATTGAGAAAGCTTTAATGATAAACAGTTTTTTGAAAAAAGAGAATATTCCGGCAGTTGAATATATAAAAACTATTTCCGGTGAATATTATACTGTTTTTGACGGTAATATTTATTCTCTAATGCGTAAAATGCGCGGAGAGCATATAGATCCGCATAATCCTTTTATCGGAGACTATAAAAGCACAGCCTATCGAATTGGAGTTGAAATAGCGCGGCTGCACATGGTTTTGAAAAAAATGGGTAACGGTGTTGTTTATGAAAGCGATTTAATGAACGAATTAAAAGGGCAAATTTTGGAAATTAAAGACAACAATATTGACATTCCATGCGAAATAATTAATTCGTGCCTTGAATTTGACAGCACCTATCATTTACTGCCGAGGCAACTGATACATAGGGATATTCATCTCGGCAATATGCTGTTTGAAAACGACAGGCTGACATGCTTCTTGGATTTTGACAGCAGTCAGGTAAACGCGCGGTTGTTTGATATAGCTTATTTCGGGCAATCCTTGCTTTTTATTATTGATAATTATAAAAATGGCGAATTTGTTGCGCGTTGGATTGAATTTTTCAGTTCTCTTTTATATGGCTATCACTCTGAAAATATGCTGTATGAAAATGAAATAAAATCAATACACAGGTTATGCCTTGCAATACAAATAACTTTTATATCTTATTATTCATACTTGGAAGAAAAGAGATGTTTGATTCCAAGTCGTGTGGATATGTTAAAATGGATATATGATAACGAAAAGATTTTTACTTTTATATCTTTTCCTGACAGAAAAGACAGAATGGTAAAATGATATAACAGGGACAAGTTTTTTTGCCCAAATTTGCCCGAATTTATAATTAGAAATTTTACAGAAAAATATTTTATATATCAGTATATATTATATATAATTATATCTAAGGCTATTTAAAAGCCAAGAAGGAAGGTTTAAATATTAAAAATATTAAATATTTAATATGTTTATTATTTCCGGCAGTGATATTGCTGTCTTTGAGTTCCTGCAATTTTAAGTCTAACCCCGATTTATTCTACACGTCTTATTCGCCTAATCAAATCGCTGAAGTAATTATCGCGTCGCAGACCGATATTCCGGCTCTGATTCCTTTGACGCCGGAAGACGATTATTTTACTGAATATCTTTCGAATATATATAATATCAATGCCAGCGAAGTAAAAGACGGAGTAATATATTATGCCGACGGAATGATTGCAAGCGAAATCGCTGTGTTTCTGCTTGACGATAAAGCAGACGCCAATAAAATAATAAATGCGCTTGAACAGTATATATCGCGACGCACAGACGCTTTTACAGGTTACGCTCCCACACAAGCCGCGATACTCAAAAGCAGCGTCGTGGTTGGCAAGGGAAATTATGTTGCGCTTTTAATATGCGGAGACGCGCAAAAAGCGGGATATGATTTTCAAATGTGTTTCGGCAGAAATCCGCCTGCGCTTCCGTCTATGGCGTCTGTAGAATCGTCTGTGACACCAATAACATCGGGAGCATCAACGGCATCTGAATCGCTTGCGGCAGATGCTTACAATCCGTCTGCTGTAATAACAGCATGGAAAAACGGCGACAGCAGTTTTCTTACAGAAAAAAACCTGAGTATATTAAACGCCTGCAAAGATACTATCGCAACAGTGATTACTGATAACATGGACGACTTTGAAAAAGAATTAGCCATACATAACTGGATTATCAATTGGGCAAGTTATGACCTGGCAGCCGACAGCAATTCGCCGTATGCAAATCCTGACCCCGATAATGCCAATCCATATGGACTGCTGATTCACAAAAAGGCTATATGCTTGGGATATTCTGCAACATTCCAGTTATTTATGGACTTATTGGATATTGAGTGTATTACTGTAAAAGGTTTTTCCGGAAGTGGAGATCACGCCTGGAATATGGTAAAAATAGACGGGGAATGGTATTGCGTGGACACCACATGGGATGATCCTGTGGATATACAGCATCCTGACCCTAATATACACTACGCTTATTCTGTAACGCACAAATATTTCAATGTGACAAGTGATTTTATGCGTGAAACCGGACATCAATGGGACGAGACCGGAGTGCCGGAAGCAACTTCCCCATATCCCCCCAGTTCGCCTGAACAAGATAATTCAAACCAAAATCAGAATACAGATGACACCCTTATTCAAGGTGTTTAAATCATGTCAGGCAAGAGATATATTGTCACTAAATTGACATTTTACTGAGTATGTACAGCGGATTGGAAGTAAGAGTTCCGTACTGCGACTATAGAATAGCCGAATATCTTTACACAGTCCCATGGGAATATAAAGATTATAACGGGGTAGAAAAAGGACTTCTTCGGGTGGCAATGAAAGATTTACTGCCGGATGAAGTATTATGGAGAAAAAAGAGTCCGTATCCAAAAACACACAATCCCGAATATCTGAAAAATGTTTCAAAAATAATGACTGATATAATAAACGAGCAGTCGTCGCCGATATTAAAAATACTGAAAAAAGACGCGCTTGAAGATATTGTAATCAACAGCGAAAAGTATATTGTAGAAAAAGCAAAAACTCCGTGGTACGGACAGTTAATGACAATACCGCAAACTATCGCGTATTTTATTCAGGTAAATTATTGGCTTGAAAAGTATAAGATTAATATTGTATAACTGTATAGCACAATACGGCGATCATTTTGAAATGACCGCCGTATTTTAAAATATTTATTTTCATATCCCTATTTTACAATATTCCCCTCGCTGTCGAGAACCGCACCGCTTGGGACTGTTGAAGATGTGCCGTCAGGCTGTGTGATTGTCGCGCCGCCGCCGATTGTGATTGTGTAGATGTTGTTTTCTTCGCT
This sequence comes from Oscillospiraceae bacterium, assembly GCA_009780985.1. GTDB lineage: Bacteria > Bacillota > Clostridia > Oscillospirales > WRJC01 > WRJC01. Next base: position 29,097 of record WQYZ01000030.1, read on the forward strand.
AATTGTCGTATTGGAGGGAGCGTTGACTGTTATGCCATTTGTAAATTCAATTATGCAATTTGATAGAAATTTGACATAATTTGTGCTGTTATTGATGCTTGTACCTATATTACGGAACATTGTGACTTTAATCCCGTTTTCAAATTTAAATATAGCAGTACCATTTTTTAAATCCGCATAAGTCTGAAAACAACCCCCATCATAGTTAACAAAATTAAGCGCGGCGTAATCGTCATCAATTCCAAGTTCTGCTTTCAAGCTGTCACTCATATAATAATATAATTGCATAGTAAAGTTTTTGAACCCATTTTTCTCATACTCTTCCTGTATAAGCTCGTTTAATGTGCTCTTATTCATATCATACATAATTGTGCCTGATATATTTTTTAATCCGTTCTTTTCATATTCATCTTTCACAAACTCGTCTAATGTACTTTTATTCATCCAAAATAGAATTGTGTCTGATAGATTTTCGAACCCATTTTTCGCGTACTCTGTCCTTACAATCTCATCGAATATATTATCGTCCTTAATGCGCCATATCATTGTATATGTTATATTATTAAATCCGTTCTTGTCGTATTCATCTTTCACAAGTCCAGCTAACGTATTTTCGTTCATATTTGCTATTACGCTGTCCGGTAAATTTTTCAAACTGCTTTTTTCACTTTCTTTTAATGCAAATTCGTTCGCTAAATTTGTACTCATAACAGCTAAAAGTGTAGAGTCTAATTTATCCAAACTGCCGACCTTGTCATACTCTGTTCTTGCGATTTCATCTATTGCGTTTTTGCTCATATAAGGCAGAAAATCTATTATGCCTTTTACGCCGGATTTGTTGTAGGCTGCAAGTGCGTCGCCGTCAGGGTCAGAACCTGTGTAAGTTGGCTGATTCCCGCCGTTTATATTAGCTTTAATGTCGTCTTTATATATTATCGTGACTTTCCCGCTGCCTGCGTCGGTAACGTTTCCGTTTCCGTCAATGAATGTATCTCCTGCGATTATTATTTTACCGTTTGCAATTTTTACCGTGTCATGCGTTTTTATTACTGTTCCGTTCGGCAAATATATTTCTATTCCGTCGGCGGTAGGAACCTGCGTATTCACCGTAATTCCGTTTCTCACAACAGTATCAACATCCTGAACGTAAGTATTTGCGGCGTCGGCAGAACTTTGCCATTTACTGATGAATTTTGGATTAATATTCACTGTCGCTCTGTCAACGTTTACCTGAGAAGTAGTATCTGTATTTTCGGTAATGTCAGGGTCGGTTGTAGTTGCAGTAGTCGTAA
>WQYZ01000031.1 GCA_009780985.1 Oscillospiraceae bacterium
AGATAACTTAAACTGGGATATTTATTCGGAAAATACTAATAGCGGCATACCAATCTTAATAAACCGCAGTCTGTCCGAAACAGATGCTGACAGTACGAATAAACTCAATGAGTTTGTGGCAACAGGTTCGAAGTTGCGCAGTAATCCGATTCAGATAATTGACTTGCGCTGGAATATCGGTGGAAATGATGGTTACGCGAAGCAATGGGTACAAAATTATACCGGTATAAGTCCGGCAAATCCCTTCTTTTGGACAACTTTGCTGTCTGATACCGCATTGGATATCAACAACAACGGCGGCGGAAATTCTCCCATGCCCGGTACACAATGGGCGAATATTTTATCTCCGACCCAGAAGCCTATACCTAACAATAATTTGCTGATTGTATTGACGGACGGACAATGTTGTTCCGCTGGAGAATCATTTGTCGGGTATCTCCGCCAAATAGATAATGTGATTTTTGTTGGCGTTCCCACGATGGGGTGTTTATTATGCGGTAATGTCGGAAGCACAATACTGCCTGAAAGTAAACTCAGCATACGATTCGGGGTCAATCTGAGCGTATTACCGGATTTATCAGTTTTTGAGGGAAACGGCTTCGCGCCGGATTTATGGGTGCCTCCGGGCGAGAGTTTGGACCACGTTATCAAGTTTATTGAGCAATATGGATATAATTAATAAATACATAAAAAATATTGGAGGGGAATTTATGGTACCTTTTGCATTTACGGGAAATCAAATTCCAAAAGGAATACTTGATTTCAGTTATCTTCTTGACGCGCCTGCAGGCAAACACGGTTTTCTGCACTCCAAAGACGGTCATTTCTATTTTGAGGACGGCACGCAAATCAAATTTTTCGGGGTAAATCTTGTGTTCGGTTGCGCTATGCCATTGCGTGAAACAGCCGATATGATTGCTGAAAGACTCGCGCGTAACGGAATCAATATGGTAAGATTTCACCATGTAGATTCTCAGAGCGCAAATTCAAGTCTGATTGATTACTCCGGCGGAAAATCGCAGACTATCAATGAAACAAATATTGCAAGACTGGATTATCTGGTGTATAAACTCAAAGAAAAGGGTATTTATATCCACATAGATACACATACCCTGCATAAATTCACAAAAGACGACGGTCTGGATTTTAAGGACGATGTTCCGCCGGGAGTAAAAACTATCACGTATTATAATAAAAAAATAATAGAACTCCACAGGGATTATATGAAAAAATATTTGTGCCATAAAAATCCATATACTGGCATGAGATATATTGACGACCCTTGTGTCGCCGTCGTGCAGATGGTCAATGAAAACAGCGTATTCTGGTTCAATGAAATGAAAATGCCGCCGTCCTACGAAAAAGAATTGAACGGACTCTGGAATAAATGGCTGTCGAAAAAATACGGCGGCAGGCAAGGACTTGATGAAGCGTGGACTTCAATCGATGGTAAAAAAGCGTTGTTTCCCGAAGAAAATCCTGCCGAAAATACCGTTAAAGGTCCGTTGATGGGAATATGGGGAGAAAAGGCAGTCGAATATGACGCGCCGTACGACGCATATGAAAGTCCCGCGAGAAATGCGGACAGTCTGTTATTTTATACTGAAATTGAAAAGGATTATTACGCAGATACGTCAAAATATTTGCGAGGCATAGGGGTTAAGTGCGTTATCGACCTCAGCAATCTTCCCGCAAATATTACAGAGCTTTACTGTATCGCTCAGGGTGAAGTAGTCGAAAACAACGGGTATTGGAATCATCCCGAGGGCGGATTTAGTGTGCCGGTGAAGTTTCACGACGGCGAAATGGTTAAACTTGACCCTCGTAAAGAACATCATTTAGCTTTTTCGGGAAATCTGACCGCAAAATTCGCGAGTACGAAAGTGACTGAAAAGCCTCTGATAATTACAGAGTGGAACGTGTGTTATCCCACAGCTTTCAGGTCTGACGTAATGCTTACTCTTGCGGCATACGGCGCATATCAGGACTGGGACGGGCTTTTGTTGTTCTCATATTCTCACCAGTCTGAAAACGACTATCCGACAAGGGACAGAATCGCAGGATTTTTTGACTCATATAACGACCCTGCCGTCTGGGGTATGGCGGGAATCTGCTCGGCTGTATTTCAGGGAAAAATGATAACGCCGCCGAAAACAAAAGTCGAGGTCGCTTATACCGATGAAGACCGTACTGCGCCCTCATGGCTTAACAGCGTTTATTATACGTCGCTTGCTTTTATGACGGGCGTTTCTGTTAAGTTTATAAAAGACAAATATACCGGAAACGCAGATATGGCAATAAGCGGTCTTAATACTTCGACGGGCGATTACACAAACGCGAAAAAAGCTCTTGTATTTTCAATAAGCCCCTATAAAAACAATTTTCAAAAAGAGAATACAAAAGACGCTTTCTATAATCTTCATTTAAATTCCGATAAAATCCGCTTGATTGACGATACAGAATCTTTAAAAAAAGATCCGGAGGCGTTTACGCATATAGTCGACGCATGCCTTAAAGAATGGGGATTGATTGATAAAAATTACGGATATGCAGACGGCTGTTTTGTAAATGATACCAGCGAATTGAAATATGATTTTAAAAACGGAATATTTGCCATAAATTCCGATAAAGTAAAGGCAATTTGCGGATATGTTAAGGGAATAAAATCTTTCGGTGATATTAAGACGGAAATTGAAAACGAAAAAGCAGCTGTCACGGCAATAAGCTGCGACGGAAATAATATGGCAGATTCTAAGAAAATACTGCTTTCAGTCATAGGCAACTGTTCGAACAGCGATATGGTTTGGGAAGAGAAAACTCTTGTCAACGCAGGAAAAGGTCCGACAATTATCGAAAAAATCAAAGGAAACGTGTATATTGTATCAAATCACAAATCCTGCAACGCATTTGCTCTCGACGCTGACGGAAATCGAATGGAAAATCTTGAAACTGAAAAGACGGAAAACGGTTTTTCCGTGAATATAACCTCGAAAACTGACACTATATATTACGAATTGGAAGTAGAATAAAAAATTAAATATCTAAAAAGTCAGATATTACTATATAAAAACAATTTTGAATTTCAAGATTGTTTTTATTTTACAGTGCCTCGTCATTTTTCTGATAGTGTGCAGAATTTACGTTCTTATTTCGTGCAATTTTTTAAATTTGCTCTTTAATGAGGAAAACATGATAAAAACGGAAAAGAAATTTTATAAAATATATGTTATATTATAATTGCGACTGCAAAAATTAATAAAAAGACAGGAGTGATAAACTGGGCGATGCTCGGTATTATGGCGGCAATATATGAAATATACGATAAAATAATAAAATATATCGACGAGCATGTAAAAAAAGACATCACTCTCGACGATATATCAAAATTCCTCTCCGCACATATATAAAATATTTAAATATTACACATCTGTGCCGGTTATGGAATATATACGCAGGAAAAAGCTATATTCCGCCGCGAATGAATTTTATACGGGACGAAAATTATACGACATCGCGCTTGATTACGACTACGAAACGCCCGCCGGATTTTACAAGGCATTCAAAAGCGTTTTCGGCTGTTCCCCAAGCAGATACAAAAATAATAATAAAATAAGGAGTAATATATTTATGAATATAGATAATGTAAAAACTATTGAGGAATTAGAAGAAGTCGGGAAATTTTTCAAAATAATTTATGCGGATTTGCCTACTGAATATGAAATCGAAGAAGGCGAAAAATACAGCCACGATTGGTGGATTGAACAGTTCAATAAAAATCCCGAATTACTTTTGTATGCCAAAGACGACGATAAAATCTGCGGAGCTATATCCGGTTGGATAGAAAATAACAACAATGTAACTGTTGGCGGAGATGGAATTCTAAAAGAATATGAAAATCAAGGCATACATGAAGCGTTGTTTATAGAACTTGAAAAGAGAGCGAAAAAAATTGGTTGTAATGGCATAGGATTAGGAATCGGCGAGGGGCAGGAAGAATTTTACGCAAAACTCGGCTATACAGGTTCCATGTTGATTCAATCCGAAAAACACAGCGTTGACGACCTAAAAAATTTTCTTGATAGTTTAAAAAATAAAAACTATGAAATTACAGCAACAAATATATATGACGGATATGTACATCAACTCTGGCTGCGCGTGTCGATTTTAGATAAAGAATTAAAGAAAAAATTTGAAGAAGAACTCGGCAACTGCTGGTGTCAAATTATTGTCGGAAAAAGTATTTAGAAATTAAAGGAGAATATATTATGATTATAGATAATGTAAAAAATATTGATGAACTAAACGCCGTTTTAGATGTTGTTCAAAAGATATTCCCGAAATCGGTTATTGATCTTGACGGAGACGGAAAATACAACCGTAATTTTTGGATTGAAAAATTTAATGAGCATCCCGAATTACTTTTGTATGCTAAAATTGACGGTGAAATTTGCGGTTCGGTATTCGCTTGGGAAGATAACGGAGATATAACTGTCGGACATTGCGGAGTGCTTAACGAGTATCAAAAACAAGGCGTCGGAAAAGCCCTTATGCTTGAAACGGAAAATCGGGTAAAAAATCTCGATTTTCACGGTATCTCGTTAGGCTCCGCCGAAAGTGCAGAGGGATTTTACGAAAAACTCGGATATACAGGCGCGCTGTTAATTCAATCGGATACGCACAGTATAGAAGAACTAAAATTCATGAATGAACGAGAAAAAAACTATGATATTATATGGACGAACATATACGAGGGGACTATAAACCAGATCTGTTTGCGTGTTCCGATTTCCGATAGAGAATTTCAAAGGAAATACGAAACAGCATTTGACAATTGTTGGACTCAAATGATTTATGGGAAAAATTTTTAAAGTGCAAAATTTCGGGATACGTTGAAATTATACGTATCCCGCTTTATTTAAATCAAATCTTATACGCTATAATTGTGAATTCGCCGGGTCTTTTTGTATCTTCATAATGAGGGTGTTCGATAAATTCTTTTATCGTAAATCCCGAAGCAATAACAGAATTGATAATCTCGCTTAAAGTAAAATAACGACATATACATTTGGGAAACAATGCTTGCTCTTCCTGCGGAAATTCATCCTGATAAGCCACATTCCTGTTATGCCACCGAGAGTCAAAATAATCGCCCTCTGTTTGTTCTAAACCGTTGATTTTTCTATATGGGTGGTAATCGCTTAAAATCAAAATTCCGTTTGGTTTTGTTATTGCATAGAGCGTTTTCGTAAATGCGTCGATGTCAGAAAAATAATGCAGTATCCCTCCCTCAGGATATACAATATCAAACATATTTCCGTATTTCGTCAGGTCTGTTTCGCAAAAATCCCCAAGAATATACTCTATATTAACGCCTGCTTCTTTTGCCAATTCAAGAGCATATCGTTTGTTTTCTTCAGATATGTCAAATATAGTCACTTCATTTCCGCGATACGCCAATTTAACTGCCTGTCTCCCGTTTGAACCGCACGGATTGGCAATTTTCTTTCCGGTTACATTTTCAAAATATTTCCGGTGAATAAGTCTGACGTCAGAATTGGCTTTGATTTCTGCCGCGAATTCCGCAGGAGTGCCGTTTAATTGATTCCAAAATTCATATGCGCGGTATTCCCATGCAGTTTTATTTTGTTCAGCCTGTTCTCTCATGTATTTCCCTCTTAATTTTGTTTTTGTAAATTTATCTTTTCCGCATCTGCATATAAAAATCATTGTAATACATACAGTTGTCTATGGGCGTATTTGCCGGGATATGATTGCCCACAGCCATTACAAACCCCGGATATTTTTTGCCTATTTCCATACACCGTTTGACTTCGTTGTATATATCGTCTTTTGTGCCGGACAGCAATATTCTTGTGTCGGCGTTACCGATAAACGAGTGCGTTTTGCCGTATTTATCGGCTATGTACTGCATATCTGTCAGAGGCTCCAGAACAAAACAGTTTACCCCACAGTCCGCTATGTCGTCTAAAAACTCCGTATAATTGCCGTCGGACGTATATAAAATCTTTTTGCCGCGTTCTAATATGGGTCTGAACATTTTTTTATAGTTCGGGAAAACATATTTTCTGTACCAGTCGGGGTGAATAAACGCTCCCTCCGTCCAAACTATGTCGTCGTGAATCATAACGACTGGCGCGTCAGAATTTGCAAGCGCAGTAAAAAATTGGCACATCCATTCGCAGTATCTGTCAGTTACGTTGCCGAATCTTTTTGGGTCGCTTGCCGCGCAGTTTAACAGCAAATCCCAGCCTAAGATATTTATAAGCCCCGATATGCATGTCGTGTATACTCCCGTCATATTTACAATGTCGGGATAAAAATCGCAGTTGTTTTTATAATGTTCGTTAAACGCTTTTACATACTTGTCAATATCAACAGTTCCCGCTTTTTCGTAAAAATCAAAATTAAAGACTTCTTCTTCATCAGAAAACGGACAGTAAATATTGTCGTTTCTGTCGACGCCTCCCTGAGCATATACGGCGTGTCCCATAGACGTTTGCCATTTCCCTAATTCATTCCCGTAAATTAAAGTTGCCCAGTTTATAGAAAAGTCCCATTCTTTCATAATTGCAATACATGCTTCGGCTTCTTTTCCCGGCTGGGTCCCGTCGATTCCCGTGAGTTTTTTTATCAGTTCGTAATGTCCCGTGACTGAATATTCCGTTCTTGGGACTAAATCCGTCATTTCAAGATTGAGCGCCGCCATTCCGTATTTATAAGACATAACTGTTTCCTCCCTGAAAAAATATTTTATAGAATATAATTATATATAAAATATCTTGAAAAATCAAGGGTTTTTTTATTAAAATAGTATTGACAATAAAGAATATATTATATATAATTATAAAAAACATAAATAAAATTGAAAAGGCGGTAATAAAATGATAAAACTGAAAAAATACAAAATCACGGCATTTATTATAATTTTTACGCTATTAACGAGTTTATTGACTTTTAATCTTACAGTTTCGGCGACGCAGTTGCCGGTATATTTGTCGCTCGGCGATTCTATCGCGGCGGGTTACGGATTGACAAATCCTACAACCGACGATTATGCGAATTTATTGGCAAACGGCAGATACAATCTCGCAGATTTCGCCGTTTCGGGATATACCAGCACGGATTTGCTTAATCAAATATCCGACGCGTCAAATAAAACTTTGCAGTCAGCTCTGTCAACGGCTTCGCTTGTAACGGTCAGTATAGGCGGAAATAACTTTCTACAGCCGCTTACCGGTCTGGTAAAAAACCAGGATTTGTCAAGTATAATGGCAAATTACAGCACGTCAAATCCGCCTGACCCCAACAGTATAAGTCAAAGCGATATATCGTCCATGCTTAGTATTTTCACAAAATATTTCACCCCAGGCACAGACGAATATACACAATTTACAGCGGCATTGGATAAAGGTTTAACGCAGTTCAGTTCAGACTTGGATAAAATCATAAATATTCTTTCCGCAAATAAAAAAGCGAACATAGTTTTTCTGACAGTTTATAACCCGTATAAAAATTTTGATTACATAATTCCCGGATTAGGAACTATGTCGGAAGATTATATCGGTAAACTAAATAAAATTATAACCGACAAATCAAACGGTAATTATATTGTCGCGGACGTTTACACTGCGTTTAAAAATTCTACGCAGGCTGTTGTAAACACGGATATGATGTCGATGAATATGGATGTTCACCCGAACGCCTCCGGTCACAAATTGATATATAAAACAGTAGCTCACTCTCTCGGATTGTCAGTATATTTCAGCGATATGGCAAGCGACGCATGGGCTGCCGGATATGTCGATAGTCTGTACGACCTTGGGATAATGTTCGGCACAGACACGCAGAAGCAGGAATTTTCGCCCGAAACTGAACTTAAAAACTGCGATTTAGCCGTTTTATTAGTCAGGACGCTTAAATTAAAAATAACTGATTCAGATGTTGCCGGAGTAAATCTGCCGTTCTCAGATATGGGCAATATACCCTCTTATGCCTTAAACAGCGTCAAAGCCTGTTACAAATCCGGGCTTTACAGCCAGTTATTTTCCGCCGGGAAAACATACGAATTTGCGCCGCAGAATTCCGCGAAGAGAATAGATGTCGCTTTAATGGTCGCACAGATTATAGATAAATCAAAATGGTCTAATAAAAATCTGGTTTACACAGACTTGACCGGTGTGGACACGGCATATTATCCGGCTTTATCGACTTTATACGATTACGGAATAATGACTGGCTCGCCGGATAAAACGCTCAATCCGTTCGGAGGACTTACCCGCGCGCAAGTCGCGAAAATACTGTATACGATTCTGAACAATCCTGCATTATCCGGCAAATAAAAGATGAAATAAAAATCGAAAATAGTCAAGGGGCTGACGCTTTTGCGCAGCCCCTTGCATTATATAATTTATATAATTTCAATTTATTTAGACGCCAATGTGATTGTAAAATCAAGACTGTCGCCGTTTCTGTAAATTGTTATTGTAACTTGATCGCCGGGTTTATAATTCTGTTTGAGATTTGCGAGGTCGTCAAACGATGTGACGGTCTGTCCGTCCAACGCCGTTATTATATCGCTGGTCTGAAGCCCTGAATTTGCGCACGGACCGCTGGGGTCTATTGTGGCTATCTGAAATCCTTGAGGTATATTCTTCTGAGCGGAGATGTCTGCCGTTATTGTTTGACCGCTTATGCCGAAACTTACGTTTGACGTGTCTATAACTGTATTGCCGCTGCTCCCTGCCGCTCTGTTGATTTTGCCGGGGTTTGCTATTATATCGTTGAATGTAGGTATTGCCGTGTTTATCGGTATCGAGAAACCCATTCCCTCATAAAGTGAAGATGAAAGTTTCATTGTGTTTATTCCGATAACCTGACCTTTCATGTTTACAAGCGGACCGCCGGAATTTCCCGGATTGATTGACGCGTCGGTCTGAATTACGGTCATTTTTCTTGTGTCCGTAACATCGACGTCTCTGTTTATCGCCGAAACTATGCCCTGAGTGCATGTGCCTGCAAATTCTATTCCCGCAGGGCTTCCGATTGCTACAACTGTTTCGCCCTGAACAAGCGCGTCGGAATCTCCGAGCGGGGAAATGGGAAGATTTTTAGCGTCTATTTTTACTACTGCCAAATCTGCGACTTCATCCCCGCCGATAAGTGTCGCGTTATAATTGTCGCCTGAATTTAATGTCACAGTTATTTTGGTTGCTCCGTCTACTACGTGATAATTTGTGGCTATGTAGCCGTCCGCAGTTAATATAAATCCCGTGCCTGTGCCTTGCTGAACATTTGAGCCGTCACTACTGCCGCTTCCGCCCCCGAAAAATCCGCTGTATGGATCTGGCGCAACCGGAACTTCTGTCTGAATACAAACCACAGAGGGTTTTACTTTTTCTATAGCTTCCGGCGTGGTGAGGGTTTGCTCATTACCGGTACTTTGGGGAACGGTTATAACCGTATTCTGCATTGAGTCCGACGAGCTTCCGCTATTGCTGTTGTCAACTGCGTTTTGATTTGAAATTACCGGAGAAGACGCATTATCATTCGGCTGCGAAAGTTTGCCCGCAAGCAATACGCCTGAAGTTACCGCGCTGATTAAAAACATAGCCGATATAACTACTGCGAATATTTTAAGTCCGAGATGCTGTTTTTTTGCTTTTTTATTTTTGTTTTTAGCTTTTGCTTCTTCATCTCCGATATTCCAGCGATAAGCCTGATTTTGTGCGTTATCTTCTTTTACAGTTAATTTATTATAGCTGTCCTCGGGAGAATTAGAGGAATAGTCGGTTCTGTAAAATCCGCTTGGATTCTGAGAATTCTGTGTATTTTGAATATTATAAGGGTTATAATCGGGATTTTCTTTTTTATACATTACCATTGGAGTTTCTGATTGATTTTGCTGCGTTTGTGACTGAGACTGATTAATTTCCGTATTTACATTATTCGCATTTGTATTTTGTGTTTGTGTATTTTGATTCTGAGAATCGAAAAGGAATCTGTCTCCGGCATCTGCATTATCGTTATTTATAATTTGGTTAGTATTGTTACTATTATTATTTTCATTTTGATTCTCATTATTTTCGTTGAGATTGTTGTTTAAATTTTCTGACATGGCGTTTCCTCCCCTAATTGGCATGATTGATTAATCTTTATATATAATTATAAACATGACTTGTTACAACAATTAGCGGGAATTTATCTATTTCTATGAAAAAAATACGGCAAAATTATATGAAACTTTAGAATATACGGCGCATTTCTCTCTGTTTTGCCTAACTTAACCCCTACTATTGTTTACACGGTTTTATATAATATATTATCGGATTATATTATAATATTGTTAAATACAATTTATTTTTTCAAAAAATTTGACTATTTAACAATCATATGATATAATGATAAAAATTAAAAACAAAGCGAGGTATTGATTTTATGAATAACAAATACAGATTTGAAACGCTGCAAATCCATGCGGGACAGGAAAATCCCGACCCGGCAACGGACGCAAGAGCCGTGCCGATATATCAGACAACATCGTATGTATTCAAAGACGCCGCACAGGCGGCACGACGTTTCGCACTTACAGAAAGCGGACATATGTATACGAGACTGTCAAATCCTACTTCCGATATATTTGAGCAGAGAATCGCGGCACTGGAAAGCGGAGCGGGCGCGATTGCGACAGCGTCCGGCGCGGCGGCGGTAACGTACGCATTGCAGAATATCACGAAAGCCGGCGACCATATAGTTTCCGATACTGCAATATACGGCGGAACATACAATTTATTCGCGCATACTTTTGAAGACTTCGGCATAACGACGACTTTTGTGGACGGCGGCAATCCTGAGAATTTCGCAAAAGCCATACAGTCCAATACAAAAGCCATATTTGTCGAAAGTCTCGGCAATCCGCACTCCACCGTCGTGGATATCGAAGCCGTCGCCAAAATCGCGCACAAAAACGGCATACCTTTAATTGTTGACAATACATTCGCCACGCCGTATAATTTAAGACCGGTTGAGTACGGCGCGGATATTGTCGTCCATTCGGCGACAAAATTTATCGGCGGTCACGGCACGTCAATCGGCGGGGTTATAATCGACAGCGGCAAATTTGACTGGGCGCAGAACGATAAATTCCCGGGATTAGGCAAACCGAATCCAAGTTATCACGGCGTAGTATTTACTGAAATTGCCGGAAATCTCGCATACATTACAAAGATAAGATGTACGCTGATGAGAGATACCGGCGCGGTGATAAGCCCGATTCACTCGTTTATATTCCTGCAGGGGCTTGAAACTCTTTCGCTGAGAGTTGAAAGGCACGTTTCAAACACGTTAAAAGTAGTAGATTATCTTGCAAAACATCCGAAAGTGGAAAAAGTAAATCACCCGAGCCTGAAAGAACACAGAGACCACGCAATATACAATAAATATTTCCCGAACGGCGCGGGTTCCATATTCACGTTTGAAATCAAAGGCGGCGCAGACGAGGCGAGAAAGTTTATAGACAAACTCCGGTTATTCTCTCATCTGGCAAATGTCGCCGACGTTAAATCGCTTGTTATTCACCCTGCGTCCACAACACATTCACAGATGAACGAGAGCGAACTCGCAGAATCCGGCATAAAACAAAATACTATCAGGCTTTCAATCGGCACGGAACATATAGACGATATCATCGGCGACCTGGAACAGGCGTTTGAAAATTGACGCATACGTAGCAAATTATAACAAATAGAACGGTTTTATCGTAACATCTCGATATAATTTAAAATGAATATAATTTATATTATGAACAAGAGGTAAACAATGAAAAGTCATTCAGGAAAAGCGAAAAATTATGATATAGGTCGTGCAGAATATCCTACGGAGTTTTTTGATTTTTTGTATGGAGAATTTGGAATCAAAACAACTGATGTAATAGCAGATATTGGCTGTGGAACAGGAAGAGTTACAAAGCATTTTTTAGAACGAGGGAATAAAGTTTTAGCCATCGAATATGATGCGGATATGTTGAAAATAGCCGACCATAAATTTACGGAATATCCAAACTATATATCAATTTGTACACCAGCAGAGGACACCACTGTTGAAACGGGTACAGTTGACTACATAATTTGCGGAACTTCTTATTGTTGGTTTGACCGCACGAGAGCTGTTCCCGAATTTCGGAGAATATCCCGCGATAATGGAAACGTGCTGATTACGCATATATATGTGGGTATTAATGACTACGAGGAAGATATAGAAAAAGTTAATGAAAAATACAGACAGCCTGTTCTTTCCGCAAAACCAAATATGTCTCCGCCCTTTCCAGTTGGTAAATTCACAGAAAAAAATGTTGAATATACAGAAAGCGGTTCTTATTCCAAATTTTTGAATACTTGGCTATCTATGTCTTTTGCGCCAGCAGAAGGACATGCGCTATATAAGCCGTTTTGTGATGAAGTTAGTGCAGTATTTAAAAAGTATGAAACTGGCGGAATCATAAAAACTTTATTGCGATTACATTGTTTTATTGGTAAGGCAGAAGATTTGATTATTCTATAATAAAGAGATTTATAATAACACGCTTGCTAATAAGCATTATATTCAGAAAAGTATCAGTTTATATTGAAAGATTTTTTAGAATACTAAAATTCAAGTTCTTTTTTACGGAACGCAACAGCCGCCAAAATCACCGCAACGCCGAAGAATATTATATAAGGAAACATCTAATAATGGAAATAGATAAAATTAATATAACCGCAGATAGAGCTTCAACACATTATAATATCGAATCGTATAATATTTTAAAAGTTCATAACAGTTCTCATGGAGACGACGATTTACGGTATACTTATATATTACAGAACGTTGCCACTGGGTATAAAATTGCGTTAAAAATTACAAAAAATTGTTTCACAACGCCAGAGCGCGTTGCCGGGTGGGCACAACTTGCGGAACATTACAACAATCTCGGCATTTACGCGCCGCATTTTCTGAAAAACACGACAAATACTTATTCATTAAATGTTGACGAATTTATCGTATATGCAGAGGAATGTTATGAAGGCAAGACCGAAGAGGACGCAGAATCGAAAGATGAATCTGTAAGGACCGATGTGTTAAAATCTCTCGGTCTTGTCGCCGCCAATCCCGCGCCGCTTGTGCCATGGCATACGATGTGGTGTCTTTATGATAAGTTTGACGAAAACGATTTGTATGATGAAAACCTGATGTGCGCGACTGATTTTACCAAATATGCAGAAAAAAATCTGCCTGCATATGAGGAACGGGCAAGAAAAATTTTGAGCAAATACCAAGCTATGCGCACCACATTTGAGGCAAAATACCGCTCGTTGCCGCGCGCTGTTTTTCAAGGAGATTTGAACTCAACTAACATTTTATTAACAAATGAAAGAAAATTCAAAGGATTATGCGATTTTAACTTATCCGGAACTGAAACAATTCTTAATAATCTGTTTTGCGAGTGCTGTGAGTGCTGGAACGGAGAGGAAGAAGAAAAAATAACCCGATTATCAGATGTTTCCGCCCAATATGAATTTGATAATAAAGCCGCCAAAGAATTAGCAGTTGTCGGAGAATACTATAAATTTAACGACAACGAAAAATCTGCGTTCACAACATATTATAACATTACATACCCGTTTCGCTGGATTAATTATGGTTTTTATATGTATCATTTACGCGAAAGCGGTATGAAATACGCGCCGGATATTT
The DNA here is from genome assembly GCA_009780985.1 of Oscillospiraceae bacterium. Lineage (GTDB taxonomy): Bacteria > Bacillota > Clostridia > Oscillospirales > WRJC01 > WRJC01. The sequence continues at coordinate 13,750 of WQYZ01000031.1, forward strand.
TTACATGGATAGAACGCCAAATGAACAGAACAGATGTATATCAATTATTACCTTAATTAAAATTCAAGTTCTTTCTTACGGAACGCGACAGCCGCCAAAATCACCGCAACGCCGAAGAATATTATATATTGTATCACCGGAAAAATCGAAAAGTCACTGACCGCTAATTTCGTCGTATAATCGGATACGCCTTGTTCGGTAGCCGTTACTTGCGCAACCCACTGTCCGACGATGCTCGAATCAATTCTGCTTACGATGTTTTCGATTGTATATTGTGCGATATTCCCGAAAATATTTTTTATTGCGCTGAGACCCAACAATAAATTCAAAAGACTTCCTACAATTCCGGTGCCTAAAGCCAAATATATAGACAAGGCTATCGTGGCTTTCTGCGTTCCGAAAGAAGCGATACTTGCGATTGCCATATAAACCACAGTAAGCAGCGTGGGACTGACAAGCATTTTCAGCAGAGCGGATATGCCCTCCCCGTCTATTTTTATCCCTGATAAATTTAAACTTACGGAGTAAACCGCAAACATCAAAAGCAGGGAAATTATTGACATAAGCGTTGAAATTATTATTTTTGAAAACAGTATAACTATTTTGTTGATGCCAAACCCTATCGCGGACGGCAGACTTTTTGCGGTTAAATCGTCATTGTAAACCATAGAGAATATAAATCCGCCGAAGAATAACGGCGCAAGCCCGAATATTTGTCCCGCGTCCATCACGACGTTATCAGATGTGAGATTCCCTCTGGCGATAAACATAATAAGTAAATAAATCGCTAATATTCCGGCGTAATAAATATAGAAACTCTTTTTATGTAATATTCTGTACATATCTGCTTTTATGTAACTAAGCATTGATTTTTCCCCCAATCAGATTTATAAAATATTCTTCGAGAGTTGTTTCCTGACGTTTCAGCTCAAACAACTCTACTCCGTTTTCGATTAAAACTCTTGCGATTTGATTTGATATATCAAGGCAGCCGTTGATAATTATTTTATTGTTTTCTATTAAATAACTGTTGGCGTTGATAATATCAGATGTTTTTTCTTTCAAAATATTCACGGCTTTTTCGGGATTATCCGTTTCAATAATCAAACTGCGGCGGGTTTGTTTATGCAAATCGTTAAAGCCGATTTCTTTCAGCAGAACGCCCTGTTCTATAAATCCGAATTTTGTCGCAACTAAGTCGAGTTCGCTTAAAACGTGCGACGATACGATAAAAGTTATTCCGGTTTTGTGCATATCTTTTATCATATTTCGTATATCTGCAATTCCCTGCGGGTCAAGTCCGTTTATCGGCTCGTCTAAAATTACGATTGGCGGAGAATTCAACAGGGCGTTTGCTATCCCCAAACGCTGTTTCATACCTGTGGAAAAAGATCTAAACGGTTTTTTTACGCCGTCAAGCCCGACCAATTTCAAAACTCTCAGCGTTTCCTGTTTGTCAGGAATCCCTTTGAGGTTGCGATAATATTCTATATTTTCAAAAGCGGAAAGATACGGGAAAAAAGATAAGCCAATCATAAATCCTATATTTTTTCTCTCGTGGCTTAAATTGCGTAAACTGTTTATACTTTCTTTCGTCTCTCCGATAATTAGACCGCCGGAAGTCGGTTGAGAAAGTCCCATAATAAGTTTGAATAAAGTTGTTTTTCCCGCGCCGTTTCGACCAATCAGACCATATATATCCCCTTGTTCGAGCGTCATGGAGACTTTATTCAGAGCCGTGAAATTTTTGTATTTTTTAGTAAGTTCGTTAGTTTCGATGATTTTCTGCGACATATTTCCTCCTGATAGAATAATAAAATAAACTTATAAGTGTGCTATATCATATATTACACTTATATCATACCATATTGTTTGTGTTTTGTCAAGGGATTTAATAAAATTTTCTGTAATTTTTAATAAATATTTGAAATGCAACCTATAGTTGACAAAAAGAACCTGTAAATTGGTGGAAAGAAAACGTTTTGTCTGGTATTATGTTAATAAAATAAATTTCAACAAAATTAAGAAAGGCGGATTTTATTTATGAATAACATGAATTTAGCCGATAAAGTTCAAAATCTTCGCAGAGAGAAACAGCTTTCACAGGAAGAATTAGCGGAAAAATTAGACATATCCAGACAGTCGGTGTCAAAATGGGAATCCGGGCTTGCCATGCCTGAAATCGACAAGTTGATTATGCTGAGTGAAATATTTGGAGTCACAACAGATTATTTATTGAAATCTGACGAATCGTTTCATCCCGATTCTTCAAATACTCTAAATATTTCAAATGATGAGGATATTTCTGAAAAAGAAGAAATGAAAAGACTACTTTATTTAATGAAATTTGGAATGATAATTTCTTTATTATCTGTGTCAAGTTTGATAGGACAATTTTTATTAAATATTTTATCAATCATATCAAATAATAATTTAGGATATTCAATTGGCTATAACTTATGTTTTGTGTTATCAGTAATAGGATTGGTTTTAACTTTCGGGGCAAAAATAAGTATAAATTTTAAATACAAAAAAAATTATTCTTTTTCTCTTTATAAAACTCTCTGCGGAAAATTTGGCATGTTATTTTCATTCATTGCAATTCTTATGCTGATATTAGCAAGTTATTCTTATAACCCAATTATTGCGACTTTTTGCTTTTTATTTTGGTGTGCAACTACCGGATTATATATTTTTGCAATTATAAGAAAAAAACTCATTTGAATTTTATAAATAAATTTTTATTTGACAAAAATTCCTCTTTGTAATAATTTATATTTTACTTTTTGTTGACTATTTTACATAAACGTGGTAAAATATAATTATAAGCAAGGGGGATTTTTTTATGCAGGATTATACAACAGATTGCAAAAAAGGGAAAAAATATATAATAATCAATATAAAAGTATTGACAAAAACAAAATATTGATATATACTATATCATTGTAGTCATATATGAATTGTATGTTACGAGGGTGTATTGCGTAATTTTAGTAATAAAAAATAAAATAAGTATAAAATTACAGAAAGGAACTGTTATTTAATAAGATGAAAAGAATAATATATGCAGATAATGCCGCGACTACTCCTATGAGCGAAACGGCAATAAAAGTTATGGTTGACAAAATGGAAAATTGCTACGGCAATGCGTCAAGCCTGCACACCGTCGGTCAGGAAGCCGCCGTAGTACTCCAAAAATCACGGGAGACTATGGCAAAATATATAAACGCAGAACCCAGAGAGATATATTTCACGTCCTGCGGAAGCGAGTCTGATAATCAGGCTATTTTAACCGGAATCAAAGTCGGCGCGAGAAAAAATAAAAAGCATATCATATCGTCGAAATTTGAACATCACGGGATTCTGACTGTGCTTGAAAGATTGGTAAAACAGGGTTACGAAGTAACGTTTCTGGACGTATACAGAAACGGTATGGTAAAAGCCGAAGATGTCGCAAACGCAATTCGTGAAGATACCGCTCTTGTCACAATCATGTACGCGAACAACGAAATTGGCACAATCCAGCCGATAAAAGAAATCGGGCAGATATGCAAAGATAAAAAAGTCGTGTTTCATACTGACGCAGTTCAGGCGGGCGGGCACCTGCCTATAGACGTTGCCGCAGAAAATATAGATATGCTGTCGTTTTCTGCGCACAAATTCAACGGACCGAAAGGCGTCGGGATTTTGTACTGCAAAAGAAATATAAACCCTGAAAGATTAATTGAGGGCGGAGGTCACGAAAGAGGCAGACGCGCGGGGACTGAGAATATTCCCGGTATCGCGGGTATGGCGGCGGCATTTGAGGAAAGCTGTCTGCATATGCAGGAACGCGCCGAATATACATCAAAATTGCGCGACAAATTAATCGCAGGTCTTTCAAAAGTCCCGAACTCTATCGTAAACGGCGATTTGACAAACAGACTGCCGGGAAACGTCAACATGTGTTTTGAGGGAGTTGAAGGCGAATCTCTGTTGTTGATGCTCGACATGAAAGGGATTGAGGCGTCGTCGGGTTCCGCTTGCACTTCGGGTTCTCTCGACCCGAGCCATGTTTTGCTCGCTCTCGGACTGCCGCACGAAGTCGCACACGGTTCTCTCAGACTTTCAATTTCGCATTATAACACCGAAGAAGATATAGATTATATCATAGAAACTGTGCCGCAGGTGGTCAGTTATTTAAGAAAAATGTCGCCCGTATGGGAAAAGATAGAAAAAGGCGAGGAGAAAAGCAAACTTGAGCAGCTCAAAAAATAACCGCGTTATTATCGCCATGAGCGGCGGGATAGACAGTTCCGTCGCTGCTCTTTTGATGAAACAGCAGGGATATGAATGCGCGGGAATAACCATGAAATTATTCGACAGCGAATATAACGGTGATATTGATTATGAAAAAACGTGCTGTTCTCTTTCGGATATCGAAGATGCGCGAAGCGTTGCGTATTCGCTTGATATGCCGTATTATGTCTTTAACTTTAAAGATTCTTTTGACGAAAATGTTATACGGCGTTTTGTCAATGCATATATTCAAGGCAGTACGCCAAATCCGTGTATAGACTGCAACAGGTTTATAAAATTCAGGCGTTTGTTTCAAAGAGCAAAAGAATTGGAATATGATTACGTCGTCACAGGACATTACGCGCGTATGGAATATGACAATGCAAACGGCAAATATTTGCTGAAAAAAGGCGTCGATGAAAAAAAAGATCAGAGTTATGTTTTATATTCCATGTCGCAGAAACAGCTTGCTCATGTAAAATTTCCGCTAGGCGGTTTAACTAAACCGGAAGTGCGTAAAATAGCGGAAGAGCATGGTTTTTTAAACGCGCATAAAAAAGAAAGTCAGGATATTTGCTTTATTAAAAAAAATCAAAACGGGGATTACGCCGATTTTATCGAAAAATATACAGGCAGAACCTTTCAACCCGGAGATTTTGTTGATACTGCGGGAAATATTCTGGGACGGCATAACGGGATTATACGATACACTATCGGACAGCGCAGAGGTTTAGGAGTTGCGTTGAACCAGCCTATGTATGTGCAAAATAAATGCGTCGAAACAAATACTGTAACATTATGCACGGACGAAGAATTATACTCGAAAAATTTGACAGCTCGCGATATAAATTTAATCACTGTCGATAGAATAGACGGCAAAATTAATATAAAAGCGAAAGTGCGGTATAATCAGAAAGAACAGCCCGCAGTTGCCGAACAGACAGGCGACGACGAACTGCGCGTTGAGTTTGACAGTCCGCAAAGAGCGATAACCCGAGGTCAGGCGGTCGTTTTATACGACGGTGATATAGTCGTAGGCGGGGGTACAATTTTATGATCATATTTTATATATTGGGATATGCGATTATTGCGGGATTTTTTATAATTGAGCGTTATGTCCGCAAGGGAAAAGACACAAAAAATATGAGCCGCACTGAATCTGACAAAGGCAGTACGACTCTTATAAGTATAGTTATGGGTATCGCGTTTATTCTTATATTTATCTCACCAGTTTTGGATTATTTTAAAATCGGCGGAATTTATATTGTCTGGGTGCGCTGTTTCGGCGTATTGTTGGGTGCGGGCGGTCTTGTAATCAGATATGCCGCGTTTTCCACTTTGGGACGTTTCTTCACGCGAATACTGCGAGAAGCCGAAAATCATGAACTTGTCACAAACGGGATATATAAATACATACGTCATCCCGGCTATTTATCAGATATTATGATTTTTATAGGCGCAAGTATGGCAATGGGAAATCTGATTTGTATAATCGTCATTTTAATCTCATTTGTCATAGCATATACATACCGTATAAAAGCGGAAGAAAAAATGCTGATTGGGATTTTCGGTGAAAAATATGTCCAGTATCAAAAGACGTCAAAAAAACTTATTCCATTTATATATTAATATTTAAGAATAATAGGTAAATTATGGATATACATGAAAAATACGAAAATTTAAAAAATATAATAAAAAATTACGGCAGTCTTGCCGTTGCGTTTTCCGGCGGAGTTGACTCCACTTTCCTGTTAAAAACCGCGCATGACGTTCTCGGAGATAAAGTTATTGCCGTAACTGCGCAATCGTGTTTGTTTCCGGTAAGGGAATTTGACGAAGCTAAAGATTTTTGCGAAAAAGAAAATATAAAACATATAATATGCCTGCCTGCCCCGCTCAGTATCAACGAGGTTGCGAATAATAACGCCAATCGGTGTTATCTGTGCAAAAGCGAAATTATGACGAAAATCAAACAAGCCGCCGAGCCGTATAATATAAAATATATCGCCGAAGGCACAAATTTCGACGATGATACCAATGACCGTCCGGGATTTCAGGCGGTGAAAGAACACGGAATAAAAAGCCCTCTGAAAGAAGCCGGACTCACAAAAGCAGAAATACGCGAGCTGTCGAAAGAGTTAAGTCTCCCGACTTGGGATAAGCCGTCTTTCGCATGTTTAGCGTCGCGTTTCGTATTCGGCGAAAAAATTACAGAAAAAAAACTCAGCATGGTCGATAAAGCCGAACAACTTCTATATAATTTGGGATTTACGCAATTCCGTGTGCGCATACATGAAAATGGAAAAAACGAAGTCGCGCGAATCGAGATAAATCCGAAAGAATTTGAAAAAATTCTTGAACCTGACACAGCAAAAAAAATTCACGCGGAATTACTACAATATGGGTTTACATATGTGACGCTTGATTTAGGCGGTTACAGAACCGGCAGTATGAACGAGACTCTGGCGAAATAAATAAAAATTTGGGTCGGTATTAAACCGACCCTTTAAATTTTATCTACCCGTTCACGTTTTTTTCCGCCAATTTTGCAAATCTATTCAACACGTCGTCTATCGTAAACGACGGACGGTCAATCAGATATGAGTGGAGTTTATTGTTGAATTTTTCGTACCATATCTTATCTATTGAGCCAAACCCATGGCACGCGCCGAATAGACTTCCAACAGTCGCCCCTGTGCAGTCGTTGTCTAATCCCATAGCCACTGTATTGCCGATTGTCTTGGTGAAATCGCCATTGCCGATTTGCAGCCCGAATATTACCAACGCGGCGTTGTTATTCGTATGCACACCGCTCATACCCTCAAAACGAGTATCGACAAGCTCTCTTGCGTGGCGGTAATTTTTGACGGTATTTTTTATATCCAACGCCCATATTACATCTTTATACAAAAGCGACTCTTTCGGTATTTCGCACAGAGCTTTATTTATCGCCTCGAACGGGTCATTTAAGGCAAACGCCGCCGCTATCGCTGCAGAAAAGAACATCTCGCCGTATATGCCGTTGCGCCTGTGACTGATATACGCATCGTAATATGCCATTTCGGCGGCTTTTTCGGGCATTCCCGGCGCAAGATAACCGAACGGATCGCTGCGTATGTCCGCGCCTATCCACTGCACATACGGATTGTCTGTTTCGCCGCATTTATCGGACGGTATGCCTTTTTTCAGATTGCAGAGCGCGACATCTTCAGCCGTGCAGGCGTATGGCAGATATTTCAGCCAGCATTTGCCCACATCTTCGGTTGTGAAGTTAAGCCCGCAGTCCTCGGCGATGAGAAGACCCAAAAGAGTATATGTAATATCGTCGTCCACAGGCACGCCGTCCAAGCCTTCCATTGTATAACCGGAACTCGGGCTTAATCCGTAATGGATACCGCTCGGGTCCTTTATTTTTGACCAGTAATGTTTGTTCGGAAATTCGTCCCCTATCCATTTTGCCCATGATTCCATAGCGTCGATAGACCAGAACTCAACCGCCGCGCCGAGTATGCACCCGCTCATACGCCCGTAAAACGCGCCTTTTACTTTGTCTGAATACACAGGCTTGTCAAATGTTTTCCACAATCTGCGTTCTGCGGGAATCCGCAGTTTTTTGATTTCCTGTAAATCATTCGGCTCATTTGCCGAAAGTTTTTCGTCTATTTGCAGAGCCGTCATTTTTTCCAGCTGAGCTTGAAGGAATTTGTCCGTATCGCCTATAATATCGGCGATACCCTGTGCGCCGTACTCGTGTTTTAGCTTTGCGTATTCGTTAATCATATTGACTAAATGCCCCCCGTGTGACATTTTCGGATAATTAAGATAACCCATATTGATAAATCCTCCTTAAAATTATGTTTATTTTATATAATTTTTTATTATACCGTATTCTTTAATTAAACTCTCAAAATTGTAGTATTTCCTGTTTGCCGGACTTGTAGAGGGCAGATATATTGCGGAAATACCGGTCTTTTCGGCGCAATATTTTTTATACAGTTCAGTTGCTTTTACGCCTGTTGTGAAGATTGCTTCAATTTTTGTTTTTGCAAGAATTTCAGAAAAATCGTTGACGACAGGATTTTTTATGCTATTGTCGTCCGCACCGGATATTTGGCAGGAGTTCAAAACGTCCCAGACGGCGATATTGTTTTCAAGCAAAAATTTCTTCTTTTCGTCAATATTTTCAGGAAGTCTTACAGTCATGACTTTTGACAGTACACGCCAGAAATTATTCTGCGGGTGTCCGTAAAAGAATCCGTATTCTCTTGATTTCGGCGATGCCATTGTGCCGAGAATCAGAATTTTCGACTGCGCGTCATAAACAGGCTCGAACGGGTGCGTTATTGTGAGCAGTTGCTTTTCTTTAATCGTTTGTCATTCCTCCCCGAAAATATCTTTTGTATTCGCACCTTTACGCTTACCTGCGGCAATTTCGTCCGCTTCGTTAATTAATATGTCAATAGCTTTTTTTATATTGGCGCGCTGTTCCGCAAATTTAGTAAGCAATTCATCGCCGCTGTATCCTTGTGAAATCAAATCTTTCAGAATCTCCATTGTAAATCCGTCGTCCGAACCTGAAAGCGGACGGAGTACAACCGCATCGTCAGTAAGAAAACACTCAATTTCTTTTCCGAAACGCAGTTTTTCATAGAATTTCAAAGGAATCGTAATTTGACGCTTGCCAGTCACGTTAATAATTTTACGTTCTACCATAGGACTATCCATAAACTTCCACCTTTCATATTTTCCTTGATAATATTATATCCGAGAAAATAAGATTTGTCAATATAAATTTCAGATAACAAAGGGAATTTTGCCAAAGCCCTCTTTTGAAAGAGGGTGGCGTCGCCGAACAATTTGGAAATTTACAGAAATACGCCGGATGCGACGACGGGTGTTTGCATATATGGCACACAACATCAGATTCCGCAAACACCCGTCACGCGGTTTACGTAATATTATAATTCTTTACCGACATCTCGCGTGCCACCCTCTTTACTAAAGAGGGCTTTATTCGTCATTTTTTACATTTGATACATATTCCATAATGTCGCCCGGCTGGACTTTTAACGCAATACAGATTTTTTCTATTATTTCCGTTGTAATTATATCGCCCCTTGAAAGTTTCGCAAGCGTTGGGGAAGAAATATTGGCAAGTTTAAGTAAATCTGTTTTCTTTAATCCCCGTCTATTCAATAAATCAAATAGTTTATAATATTTTATAGACATATATAAAATTCCCCTTTTATTTTTAAAAATAACTTATTTATTTTAACAAAAACTATTGACAAAAATATTAGCTTATGTTATACTAATATTAGTAATGATTAATTTAATATTAGCTAAGAAAGGATTAAATTTTATGAACAAAACCATACTGCAACAACTATTCGACGGAGAAATATTTCCCTCCGAAAATATTAACCCAACCAGAACAAACCCTGAATATCATAAAATAAATCATATCATTTCCGACGAAATAAATTATTTTTCCGATATATTTTCCGAAAAAGACATAGAACGCTTTAACAAATTTAATGAAGCACAAAATTTAAACTCAGGAATATACGGCGAAGAATGTTTTACATACGGTTTCAGGTTGGGAGCATCATTATTGATTGAAATTTTCTATGATATAAATAATCATAGGAATACAGACAGCGACTAATTCGTGATAACCCCCGCGACCCAATCCGCAAGCTTTGCCGGGGTAAGTGCCGCGACTTTTGCGCCCAACACCGTAAGTTTTTTTGCCGCCGTTTTATCATACACCCCTACGCAGTCGTTGTCTAACGCAGTCAGGCATATCAGTTTTGCGCCGCTCTCTATTATACTGCGCGCTCTGTTGTACATAATCTGATACCCCCCGCCGTCGCATAAATCGCTCACCAATACGACGATAGTCCTGTACGGGTATGTCAGCAAACTCTCGCAGTATGTCAAAGCTTTGCCTATGTCAGTCCCGCCGCCGAGCTGCATACTCATTAATGTTTCCACAGGGTCGTCGATATAATTCGACAAATCCACTATGCTTGTATCGAATATGACAAGTTTTGTCGATAAAACCGGCAGTTTTGAGAATATCCCCGCCATGACTGCCGAATATATAACGCTGTCCGTCATACTCCCGCTCTCGTCCACACAGATTATAATATGCCACGGATTAAATCTCTTGATATTCCTGTTAAAATAGATTTTCTGCACAACTATTTTTTCTGAATCTGCGTCATAATTTTTCAGATTTTTTCTGATAGTTTTTCTGAAATCGAAATTTTTTGAACATTTGAAAATCGTGGACTGGTTTTTGTCTTTTCTGCCCATTATCGCATTTTTAACCTGCGTTTCAAGTTTTTTCGTCAACTCGTCCACGACTTGTCTGATTATTTTTCGCGCCGTCTGCAAAACCTGTTGATTCATAACGCCTTTAAGCGAGATAATCTGTTTTAACAGATTTATATTCGGCTCAAGTTTTTCCAAAACTCTCTGGTCTGTCAGAAGTTCGGTCAGATTATATCTTTCAAGCGCGTGATTCTCCAATTTTTCGACAGTCTCTTTGGGGAAAAGTTCGTGGATTTTATTAATCCACTTCGGAATTACCATGACGGAATCGCCGAGAGAACCCTCCATGACGCCTCTGTCTTTGCCGTATTCCCTGCCGTACAGAAAATCCATCAAATCGTCTATTTCCTGATACATAAAACCGCCGCTTCCTCCCTGCCCTGCCCCGTCGTCGCCCTCGCCGAATCCGAGACCGGTTTGGCTGTATTTGCCCAAAACGAGCCGCCACCTGTTCAACAATAATTTATTATCCACATTATCCATTTTGTTTTATTTATCTCCATTCATAACGCTTTCCGCAAAATTTACTCTCTCGAAATCCCATTCGTTCGCACCATATCTTGATGCGTAGTAGCATATAAATCTGACGGTTTCTATATAAAAGCATTGTTTTAAAATCTTCTCTGGAATATTTATACTCTTTTCGAGATAACTAAACATTATTTCCGCATTTTCAGGCTGTATGCGGTCTTCGCAGCATTCGTTGAACAAAAATTGCCCCGTTTCAAAAATAGGGTCGCCGACAACGCCTTTCGGGTCGATTATTTTATATCCGCCGTTGAAACTTACAATATTATCGCCGAATATATCTATATGCAATAACATTTTTTTATCATACTTTTCACATATTTCAAAATATATTTTTTTCGCATTTTGTATATGCCTGTCTAAGCCTTTTAAATCTTTTTGACTATTTGCACATTCTTCTGCGCCGTCACAAATTAATTTTGCATATGAAACATATATTTCTGGATTTTGCGGCGCGATATGCAATTCATTAAACAAGTCTGTAAATACTGACAATCTTTTTTCAAGCGATTTTTCTTCACTCAACATTTTACCGGGAATACAGCGTTCAATAAGCATGGCTTTTTTTCGTTTTTCTATATCAATGTCATTAGCATAAACTTTTACATACCGCCAACCATTATATTCGCGCAGAACATTATATTCCCCGACAAATTCCTCATCCTGTTCATTACTGCCTATTTTTAGAACGCAGTCCCCGTGTAAATCAGACTTACAGAAAAATATTGCGCTGGCAGAATAGTGTTCATAAAATTCTAAATCGGATAATTTCCATTTTTCCGTGTATGTGTCAATATTGCGCAATATTTTTTCATATATATCATGTCCCCATCTTCTAATAATTTTGTCCGTCTGCATTTCTGTAAAATTGTAACTCACTTATTTATCACCCCAATCGCGTATTTGTCTATTTCCCGTCCCAACGACAATATCTTTTCGGATATGCCCGCCGATGTCACAGAATCTTTGTCTATGCCTAAAATCTTCGCGATAATTCCCGCAAGCTTATCAATCTGCGACGGCGTAAACGCGCTGAATGCGAGACGCAAATCCGGCAAAACAAACATAAAATCGTCGTGCGAGAAATTTTGCAGAATATTTGTTATGCCGTCGATAAATCTGTCGTCCGAAAATATCAAATCCCATCCAGAAATGAATAATCCGCCGAGAAAAATCCCGGCTTTTTTTATTATTTCGCCCGTGCCGTAAAAATAAGATTCGGCATAGTTCATAACTTTTTCGCAGGTAATATGCCCTGTGCTGTATAAAAGCCCCGCCGCACTTCCGTGCAGACACGGAGGCGGATTGTTTTCTCCGCATAAATCAGTCAGAGCTTCTATAAATATATTCTGGTCAATACTTTCTCTCTGAGATATTTGATACAGTTCTTTTATAATTTTCGCAAACTCCCTGTCCTCGTTTTCGATTTTCGTTTCAAGCAACGGCAGAAGCGATACGGCTTTTTGATAAACCTGATTTATCAAATCTTCCGCAAAACTGAACTTCAAGTTCGAAATTTCAACATTTCGTTCGCGAAATGTTAGAAATTTCCGGCTTGAAGTTATATCGTCAAGACTTAACAGCCATTTTGCGTTATCCAGAAAAAGCAGGTTTACAGCCGCTTTTGACAGCGACAAAAACGACCCGTCGTCCGCGACAGACGACTTCATTCCATCTAACAAAGGTTTTATATGTTCTGTCAAATCCATGACGGCGGCTTGTATTAAAAGTTCGGAAAATTCGCCGCAGTTGTGTAAATCTTTTTGTTTTTTTGTCACAAGCGAAGACGCCGCTTCTCTGACTGTGCCGCCGAGATATGACACATCTACGATATTCGCCTCCACTCTCGCGCTCGACGCATAAGTCCATTTTTCGCGGACGCGGCTGACGTCATGAGATTTATAATCCGGTCCGAAAACCATTTCTCCGTATTTTACACCGAGAAATTCAATCCTGTGGAAAAATACGCTCGTTTCCCTGTGAACCTTTTTTGTAAGAATTTCAAGAACGGTTTCTTGTTTTGTTACAGTATCGTGTTTTAATTTAAACTTTTCGGCAGTCGCTCTGAAATCAAGCAGGAGCGGCACTTGCTCCGCTTTTTTTGACACAGCCCCGATTTTTGTCCCGCGCAGAAGTTCTGTCGTGATACCCAAAACTTTTGTCGTCCAATTATTCAATTCCTGTTTGATATACGCGCTCTTGACAGCGTCGATAAGCTCATACACTCCCTGTTCGGATTTTCCACGGAGTTCCGCAAGTCCCGCAGACTGTTTATATGCCGCAGCCTCGTCCGCAATAGAGATATTCTCTTTGTTTCTGCGCATTTCTGAACCTATTTTAACCAAAAAACTCAATACTGCGTTATCAAACGCTGTATTAATATTATTCGGCGGCTTAATTTTTTTAAGATTCTCGTAAACTTCCTGATAAAATGCGGGATAAGGCATGCCGCTTGCATATCCAGACAGCTGGTCGCTTTCGGAAAACGAATACGGTATAAGATACGCTTTTGCTTCGCCGGTCTTATATTTTTTGGAAGATAACAAAACACCCGTCCCTGCGGGGACACCCTCTTTACTAAAGAGAGTGCCGTCTATAAATTCGCTACGCGAATTTGGTGTCGGCGGGTGTTTTGTTTCATTAACACTCTCAATCAGCGCGCTTGTATGAAATCCGCCGGTAACGACCGCTATTTTCTTATAGTTTTTTACGGCTTCTTTTATTCGTACAGACATAAAATCTTCGCGAGCCGCGCAACCCTCAAGTTCAAGCAGTTCGTCGGGATATTCCACTCTAGAATAAAAGCACAGCCCTAAAACATTCCGCATAAAATCGCATGTTTCTAATTTAATGCCATCAAGTTCAAAAAATCTTTCCCAAAACTCGCCGTAATTCCGGCAGTTGTTTTTTTTGCACAGCGCGTCGATAAATTTGCTACGCGAAAGATAGTAATCATCGTAATACGATGATTTGCCTTCGTCTTTTTTATCTTTATCCTCAATTTTGTCATTGTATTCTTTTTCTCTCTGCGTTAGTTCACCGTAGGGTAAATCTATAAACTGTGTAGGAATATTATTTTTCGCGCCGTATCTGATTGCGACAAGCTCCGGTGAAAAATCAAGCATCGGATAATAACACGAGCTTCTCTGTTCATCGCCGTTGTCGTCTTTGTATGCGTGCGAATAATACACGCATATCGGTGCGGTATTATCGCCGCTTCCGATATATTCTATCAAATTATTTGTATCGCTCGGTCCCTCAATTAGTATTATGTCGGGATTATAACTTTTCAGAAGATTTTCCAAGTGAAACGAACAAGCCGGAGAGTGATGCCGTATCGGGAAAAAGATTATATTTTTATTCAAATCGCAGCCTTTTTCAAACAGTTCGTCTATTTTAGCGACTTCGGTTGTTTTGTCTATTTTATCCATTTGCGAGCCTCGTAAATATCTTTCCACTTTTTGTCTTTTTCACTGCGGGTTTTTAGTATTGTGTTCCAGTAATTTTTCAAGCGGGGCAAATCGTCCCTGCTTTCTTTTAACGCTGCCGCTTTGATATTCTGCGCCAAATCGTCCATTGATATATCGTTTTCGCCGTAATAATACGCCGAAAGCGCGGACTGATAATATATCGCTACAGCTTCGGCTGTACTCATAACCGCCGCCGGAGATTCGATTTTTGTACCCTCGCGGCTTTCGCCTTCTCTCAATTCATGGAAAGTCGTCGCGAGAATTTCCACAACATCATCGTTTATTTTTATTTTCGGGTCGATTTTGTCAAGCAAATCCCCGCATTGGCGCGTGATAATTTCGCACTCCAATTTGACGTTGCCTACGGGGAATACAGTCTCGAAGTTAAATCTGCGTTTTAACGCGCTCGACATCTCATTTACGCCTTTGTCGCGGGTATTTGCCGTGGCGATTATATTAAATCCCGGTTTTGCGAACAAAAATCCATCCTCGCCGAACTCCGGTATAGACAAAACTTTATCGCTCATAACACTGATAAGAGTATCCTGAATTTCACTTGAACAGCGCGTGATTTCTTCAAATCTTGTAATTATTCCATTCTCCATTCCCATGTAT
>WQYZ01000032.1 GCA_009780985.1 Oscillospiraceae bacterium
ACAATATTTTTTATTAAAATTTATTTCTTTTTGTATTTTTGTTCTAATTTATCCGCACCGTCGTTTCTGCCCGTTTCCCGCAGGCGTTTTATATATCCGTCCAGCGCGCCTTTTGTATGAGCCGGTCCGCCCTCCTGTAAAACAGTCCACATAGGGTCGGTTGTGCAATCGTTATTTGAATTATTTACGGATTTCATCATCATATCGTCATGCCAGTCTAAAATTATTTTCGCACCTTTTGCGCATATATCCGGGAATTTATCTTTGACGTTGTACTGCTCATACGGGTCAGAGGCTATATTAAACAGCATTTCGCTGTCAAATAAATGGAAACCGTCATGATAAGTGCGCATATACAGCCAGTCTCCAAACCTCGCCGAACGCTGGCACACATGAGCCATCTGCGATATTACTACGCTGTTTCTCCCCGTCTCTTTTCCGTGCAATACTGTGTCGGCAAAACTAATACCGTCCCAGTTTTTACTTGGTCTGACATTCAGGAGTTCGGCGACAGTCGGCGCAAGGTCAACATTGCAGTGAAGCCCGCTGTCCGCATAGCCCTGCGCCACGCCGTTCCACTTTATAATCAGCGGGATACGGCATGTGGCGTAATCCGCCGTCGCATGTTCGGAATATATCCCAAGCTCGCCCATGTTTTCACCGTGATCGGATGTTATTATTACGCATAAATCGTCGTATATTTTCATATTTTTTAACTTGTCAATTATTTGCCCGACAAGATAATCAGCGTAGAGTATTCCTGTGTCATACCCATCTATCAGTTTTTTCAATCCGTTCAAATCATTCGCACTGCCGGGCTGACGAGGAAAATTCGGGTTTTCATTGGCATCGTACATATTTATCTCGTTTATCGAATGAGGTCCGATATGTTTTAAATGTTCGTCAAAAACCTTTTGGTCTATCCAAGTATTCAAAGGCTCGTTTTCAAACGGATTGCCGAAACTCGCCGGAGCTCTGTACGGGGTGTGCGGATCCCAGAAATGGACGTGAAGAAGCCAGTTGTCGTTTTTTGCGTTTCTGTCAATCCAGTCGAGCGCAACCGGAAGAACTTCTTCACCGGATTCCAAGCCGTGTTTCCCGACATTATACGTTTCGTTGAAACCTGCGTTAAACCACCACGACGAGTGGCGTTCTGCAAACGTGCTTACAGAAACTGTGCGCATATTTGCCTTTCTGAAAATATTCACGAAATTGTCCCTGTCGACAATATCGGCAAATCCCCTGTTCTTTCCCGTGAGACGCCTGTCTGCGGCTGTTCCGCCGTGACCGACTGCGCCGTGGCGTATGCCGAACATTCCGGAAATAAGGCTCGCTCTCGACGGCAGGCACGGCGCGTCCGCGCAGTAATACTGGTTAAACCGCACTCCGTCGCGGCATATTTTGTCTATATTCGGCGTAGTATTGCGCGAATAGCCGTAACATCCCATATGGTCGGGTCTTAATGTGTCAATGTCAATAAAAAGAATTCTCATAAAAATTTTATTCCTCCGATTTTATTTGCGGAAAATGCTGATTATCTCATCTGTTGACCCACCAGCATTGTTTACACTTGTCCGGCATATCACCATTTAAATTTACCGATTCTCTCAATTTGTTAAATCGTTCGCTTTGCCATACTTCCAAGAAACTTTTATCCGATATGTTATCTACATACTCGCTTACATTGCAACACAGGTAAACGTCACCGTTATACCGAACCGCCGCGCTAACAAAAGGGGCATTACAATGTGCATCAACGATAAAATTTTCTTTACGCACATATTTGTCACCCCACCATACATAATCGCCAACTTTAGCGGGATATAAACTATTTAATATTCCGTGATTATTTATAAATTCAGTTGTTTTTTCAATTTCTGCTCGCATTTCGCCCATATCAGGAGCATATTCTGACGGAAAATTTACGAAACCAAAACTTATATGACGAACTCCAAGCGAATAAACAAGCTCTGCGATTTTTAGTAATTGGCTTTGATTATCTTTTTGTATAGTGACATAAATTGACGGTGATTTCTGTATAGCCGTATCTGCGTATGCTAACTCTAATTTATGCAGATTATCGCAAATTCTCTCGAAATTTGCACCGCGCCGTATCTTTTCAAATGTTGCTTTATCTGCGCCGTCAAAAGAAACACATACGTTCACTTCGCGTGACAGCAGAAAATCAATCATGTCATCATTCAATAACATTCCATTCGTTGAAATTTCAATAGAACAATCCGATCTTTTTTTGGAGTTGGCATAATCTACGCGCTCACGAAAATCTTTTACAAGAAGCGGCTCACCCGAATTAAATAAAGCATAACTTTTGACATAAGGCGACGTTTCATCAACTAATCGGCAGAATAAATCGTAAGGCATCGTCTTACCTGTTATCTCCAAACTGTCCCTGCACATACGGCAGTAAAGATTGCAGTCCTGCGTTATGTCAAGATATAGTTTTTCCGGGCAATCCAAAGATACCTGTCCGCCGGAGCAGGCTTGCATTTGGCTGTAACTGTTGTTTATATAGTATTTCATAGGTTTTACTCCTTCAAATTCATAAATATATTAATATTATTAAAACTTAAAAGCAAAACCAAATGAGGACGAACATATATATCCTCTGTGCAAATATCGTCCAATCATCAAGGTTTTGCACAGAGCAATACATCTAAGAGAATCACTATAGAACAAATTATCTTATCATCTCCCTGTCTAAAAAATAAATTTTCCACGTTTATTTTATAATTAAAAACTATTGTTATTATACCATTAAATTAAACAAAAGTCAATTTTTTTATAAATACTTTATTTTTGTTATTTTTACAACAGACTTTTTGCTTTTTAAATATTATAATAAAATCACAAAATAAATAAGGAGGTATAGAAAATGATTAGACAAATCATAAAAATCGACGAAGAAAAATGCAACGGCTGCGGACTTTGCGTGTCCGCCTGTCATGAGGGCGCAATCGGACTCGTTGACGGCAAGGCAAAATTGCTTCGCGACGATTACTGCGACGGTCTCGGCAATTGTCTGCCCGCATGTCCTACAGAAGCGATTACTTTTGTGGAACGCGAGGCTTTAGAATATAATGAGACAGAGGTAAAGAAGAATATGGAACAAAATCAAACAAACAAAGAAAACAAACAGCCAGAAACATTAGCGTGCGGTTGTCCCGGCACGCAGTCAAAATCTATGAACCATGAAAAAACCGCTGATATTAAACAAGAACATATCGCCGCAGAAACACACTTAAATCAATGGCCTGTGCAGATTAAGCTCGTGCCTGTAAATGCGCCGTATTTTAAAAACGCAAACCTGCTCGTCGCCGCAGACTGCACAGCATATGCCTACGGCAACTTCCACAATGACTTTATGAAAAATAAAATAACAGTAATCGGCTGTCCCAAATTGGACGATATCGACTATTCCGAAAAACTGACTGCCATAATAAAAAATAACGATATTAAATCAGTTACGGTTGTCCGTATGGAAGTGCCGTGCTGTGGCGGTATTGAATATGCCGTAAAAACAGCCTTGAAAAACAGCGGTAAAATGATACCGTGGCAAGTCGTTATATTCTCCACCGACGGGCAAATATTGGAGGGATAACCTATGATTAAGAACGGATGTCCGGGCGCGGCGCGTATCAAGGGGACGCCGGAGATTATCGAGAAAATCTGTCCTGAATGCGGCAGGGAAATCGAAATGTTCACAGCGGACGCATATGCGCAGTGCGAATGCGGATTTATCGCATACAACGATACACAGAGCTGTATCAAATGGTGCAAATTCGCGCGGGAATGCGTCGGCGACGAAATTTACGAACAGTTTATGAAATCATCGGAACCGACAGAATCAACAAAATCAGAACAAAAAATTTAAGAGCCCCGATAAATTCGCCGGCGGCGAATTTGAAGCGGCGGAAAGAGAGAATATATAAATATATGGATAATAATATGTTTTGTTTTCAATGCGAACAGACAGCAAAAGGAACCGGCTGTACAGTGGGAGGCGTGTGCGGCAAAAAGGCTGATACCGCTAATCTTCAGGACGAACTGACAGGCGCGCTTATAGGGCTTGCGAGAGCTGTGGACGGCAACAAGCCTACGGAAAGCACCCATAAAGCGGCAATTGACAGCTTATTTACCACAGTAACCAATGTAAATTTCGACGACGAGGCTATACGTAAACAAATTGATATTATCAACGCCGAAAAAGCTAAACTCATACCGAAATGTGCCGATTGCGCTTCGGCATGTTCAAGAAACGACAACTATGATATAAATCAGCTTTGGAGAGATAACGAGGACATCCGCTCTTTGAAATCGCTTCTGCTCTTAGGTATGCGCGGAATGGCGGCTTATGCGCACCATGCGCTTATCCTCGGCAAAACCGACGAAACTGTAAACAACTTCTTCTACAAGGGCTTATTTGCCATCGGCGAAGACGATAACTCCGCAGACGAACTGCTCTCGCTCGTTATGGAGCTCGGCAACGTTAATCTGAGATGCATGGAACTGCTCGACGAGGCAAACACAGGAACATACGGAACTCCCGTGCCCACAAAAGTAAGCTGCAATATAGAATCCGGACCGTTTATAGTCATATCCGGTCACGATTTACATGACCTCAAACTGCTTCTCGAGCAAACTAAAGATAAAGGTGTAAATATCTACACTCACAGCGAAATGCTTCCTGCACATGGATATCCGGAACTGAAAAAATATCCGCATCTCAAGGGCAACTTCGGCACGGCATGGCAGAATCAGCAAAAAGAATTTGCGGATATTCCCGCGCCTATCTTGTTTACGACAAACTGCATTATGCCGGTAAAACCGAGTTATTCCGACAGGACATTCACAACGTCGGTCGTGGCTTTCCCGGGAATGGTTCACATCGGCGACGACAAGGATTTTACGCCGGTCATAAACAAGGCTCTGGAACTCGGCGGATATAAAGAATTGCACAAAATGACGGGTATTAACGGCGGCGACACGATGACTACAGGTTTCTCAAGAGGAACGGTATTGTCGGTAGCCGACAAAGTAATCGACGCTGTAAAAGCCGGAGCTATCAAGCATTTCTTCCTGGTCGGCGGTTGCGACGGCGCAAAACCGGGCAGAAACTATTATACTGAATTTGTAAAACAAACGCCTAAAGATACCGTTATTCTTACTCTTGCCTGCGGAAAATACCGTTTCAACGACCTCGACATAGGCGAAATCGGCGGCTTGCCCCGCATAATGGATATGGGACAATGCAACGACGCATACGGCGCAATAAAAGTCGCGATTGCTCTATCCGAAGCGTTCAACTGCTCCGTCAACGAACTGCCGCTGACATTGGTGCTTTCGTGGTACGAGCAAAAAGCCGTATGCATACTTCTGACTCTGCTTGCGCTCGGCATTAAAAATATCTATATAGGACCGACTTTGCCTGCGTTTATTTCGCCTAATATTTTAAACGTAATTGTCGAAAAGTTCAGTCTCACCCCGATTTCCACGCCGGAAGCCGACCTCAAAAAGATACTCGGATAATGTTAAATTGATATAAAAAATAAGAATCTGTCGGATTAATCCGACAGATTCTTTAATATCTTAATTTGATTATTTAACAGACATCTTTTTTCTAAATATAACCACGCCTGCCGCAGCAATTACCATAACTGCGAATATTGCCAAGCTGTTATCGCCGGTAATCGGAGCGGAAATCGGAGTTGCCGCAACCGGAGCGGCTGTGTCTGCAACTGCAGCCGGAGCATTGGTGTCAGCCGGAGCAGCAACGTCTGTAACAGGGGCAACATATGCAGGGTCGTTTACCAATGTAACATAACCATACAGATTTACATCCCAACTTGTAGCTTCGTTGCCTGCCGCCCATGTGTTTGACATAGTACCGTCAGCATCTGTCACGTCGTTTAACTGGAAATTAACTCCTACGTCTTTTGCCGTAACACTACTATAGAAGGTAATTTTCATTTTAATGTAATATTTGTTGTTTGGTTTGTCAACTTTGACTGCCCATGACATATAGTTTGCAGGTACAGGGTCAAGACCGGAAATGTCTGTAACGCCTATTTTCATATCGTCAGGCCAAGCGCCGGCATCAGGATAATATGACGGCACGCCTTGAGTGTCAACTCTGAACTGGTCGCAGAAAGTGCCTGCATTGTCCGCGTCAATAAAGAATTCGCAGCTGTCTTCTATCCACGGAGACTGAGCTTCAGCCTTGCCTATGCTGCCCATGATAGTGGTATCGGTTATATCATAGAAAGCATAATAAGCAGTGTCGCTCCACAGAAGATATACGGTTCCATGTGCTGCCGTTGCATCGTCGGCGCTGTTTCTTGTAAGGGGTATTGCGAGTGCGTTTGCCCAAGCGGGCTCGGTATTCATAGCATCGCTCATGTTTATGTCGCTGTCGCTGACTTTTTTAACGTCGCCGTACTTGTTTTGATCTGCCGCAGCGGATACCGGTATAATTGCAACTACTGATACTGACGCTATCATAAGAACTACTAATAACAAAGAAACAAACTTTTTCATAAATTTTACTCCTTAATTTTTGGTTTTTTATTTTGCAACAGTTTATTTTTATTCTGCAATTATTATATCTTACTTTTTATTATTTGTCAACATAAAAATTAATATTTTGATAATTATTTTCATATAACATGTTTCCGTTGACAATATTTGGATATTGTATTATAATAATTATATATTTTAAGTGCTTTTAGAAAGAGAGAAATTTATGCCTGCAAAATTAATTGGAGCAGTAGATATAGGCGGAACAAAAACGCTTTGCGGTATCGTGGACGAAACAGGAACAATACGTGTCAAAGATGTTTTTCCTACAGTTACGGGAGAGAACGGCGGAGCCGTATGTGCAGAGCGATTTATAGAACTTATCGGCAGACAAACCGAAAAAATCGGCGTAAATATAAAAGCGTTATCCGGTATAGGCATTTCTTGCGCCGGCCCCGTAGATTATATGAACGGCATAGTGAAAAATCCGTATACTTTGCCGGGCTGGGACAATTTTGCTATTACGCAATACATAACGCAAAAAACCGGCTTGCACGCCCGTATTGAGAACGACGTAAACTGCGCGCTGGCGGGCGAGATAAAAGTCCGCGGATTGCAGAATTACTGCGTTTTGATGTTGATGTTCGGCACAGGCATCGGCGCGGCTTTATGCAATCGCGGAATGGTATACCGCGCCGGCAAAGATTATCACCCGGAAATGGGACATGTTATCGTCGCTTCCGAAGGTCCCGAATGTTACTGCGGACGTCGGGGATGTTTTGAAAGTCTGTGTTCAGGTTCCGCATTAAACCGACGCGCGGTCGAAGCAGGATACAGCGACTTTGATTTTTTGCTTGAAATGCGCGAATCGGGAGATGTCAAAGCAATAGCTGTTTTAGATAATATATTGATGAATTTTAAAAACGGCATCTGGAATTATATGACGTTATTCAAGCCGGACATTTTAATATTGGGAGGCGGAATTATGAAGAAGTTTTATAAATACGTTTTTGACGCCGTCGAAACCGATTTGCGGAATTCCTATGATTTTGTAGGAGGTTATCAAATCATAGGATCTGAATCTGCGGCTGAAACGGCGTTAATCGGAGCGGCTGAACTCATATTAAATAAAATTTAACAGATATAAATTAATGAAAGTGGTGAATTTATGAGAAAAATCAATATCAGAAATTTATTGAGCGTAATTATCGCATTGACATTTGTACTGGCAATATTTTCGGGCTGTTCAAATTCAGACAGCACTAATAACAGCGACAACAATACAACATTAGCAGACATTACGACAGCAGAAGTCACAATGGTGCCGGAGACTACATATCCCGAACTGCAGACGGAAACGTCAAGCGACGGCACACGAATATACGATTTTTTTAACACAGACTATGTGTTTATCCCGGACAGCGAAGCCGTAGGTGAATGGGACATTGTAGATTGTGTGCAGAATATCGACGATTTTGACCCTGCAAACCAAAACGTTCCTAAAGAACAATTATACTGTCAGAGCGTAAAAATTTTCGATAATGGAGAAGCAGGAATTCAATTTTTAGGCGGAGGAAATCCTTTTTATACATCATGGACTAAAGGATATATTTTAAATGTGATCGCGCCAAATACAATATGCGCATACGAAATAGAAAATATAGGCGGTGCAGAGTATATGTTCGTCGAACGGAAAGGCTCGGATTACACGGGTAATGCAAAACCCATGTATTATGTATTTAAGAAAATGTCGAACGAAGTGCAGTTGGTTATAAATTCTTACGATGATGTAAGAAATATGGATTTGCGCAATTACGATTTTTCGGATTTCGGAAACAGTATGTTTAATCTTACATTCAATGAAAAAACAATATTTCCGCCAAAAGATAAGTTGCCAAGTGACGATAAATTTCAGCCGGATGCTATAATGGAAGCGGGGAAAAATCCCGGTTTAGGAGTTCGCGCATTGCATGATCAGGGCATAACAGGTAAAGGCGTTAGTGTCGCCATAATCGACCAAGCAATGACTATTAACCATCCTGAATATAATGGTAAAATAATACAATATGTAAATCTTGGCAACACCAAATCTACAGTATCTTTTCACGGACCTTTAGTTACAAGTCTGCTTGTTGGCGGAAATATAGGCACTGCACCGGGAGCAAAAGTTTATTATTATGCTACAGAAAGATATATTGGTGACAAAGGCGATGCATTAGCAATAGTAGAAGCTATCGATATGATTATTGAAACAAATAAAAGTCTTCCTGACAGCGAAAAAATAAGAGTTATAAGTATATCGGCAGCGCCGACACTGTTAGGCGACGGAACACGGGTACCTTATACAAACGGCGACCAATATCTTGAGGGTGTTAAACGCGCAAAAGAAGCTGGCATTTTAGTTCTTGACGCGTCTGTAGAGAACGGAATTATCGGAGCCTGTCGGTATGATTTTGAAAATCCCGAAGATGTTACTTTGTGTAAAGGAACTAATTATTGGGGTAAAAAAGAAATTCTCGCTCCTATGTGTTACAGAACAGTAGCAGAAGAAAGCATCGAGGGTGAATATTCATATGTGCACCTTGGCGACGGCGGTTTAAGTTCCGCAATCCCGTATGCCGCAGGAGTTCTGGCGATGGGCTGGCAGGTCAATCCAAAGCTCACACCCGACGAAATCGTGAAAATCCTTTTGGATACGGCGTATGTTGACAGCGACGGAAACAGATATATCAACCCTCCGGCGTTTATCGACTATATCAAAAATAATTGACTTGATTAACAAAAAATATATAAATGCTTTAATCCTTAACATAAACCTGTAAAGAAAGAATTTACCGCAGGAAAAATCGGCGGTAAATTCTTTTATTTTTCTCTTGACAAATTGCAAACAATATGATATTATGTTTATATAAAAATTATTATATAAGGAGATTTGTTTATGAAAAATAAAATTGAAAACGCCTCGGTCGCTGATTTGAAAAACGGATTTATACCAACAGAAAGATTTATTGATAAAGCTCAGGGATATACCTGCCTCTTTTGCCATACTGGATACGACGCCGACGATATATACGCATGGAAGAAACTCTTGGTAAATGGGAAAAAAGCGATAAAATTGCATATACATGATAACCACGGCGACGTTTTTAACGCTCTGCTCTCGCAGGATAAAGCCCAGACAGGGCTTACAGATACGCAAAAAGAATTTCTTATGAATTATTACAGCGGAATGAAAGACAAAGAAATCGCTGAAAAGATGAATATATCCGAATCGACCGTGCGTTATCAGCGTTATAGTTTCAGGGAAAAAGCAAAACAGGCAAAGATTATACTTGCGTTGTACGAATTATTGGAAATAGAAGAAGAAAAATGGAAAGTATGGGAAGAAGAAGAAAAAAAATCCGGCAAACCTGTCGCTGAAAACGCAAAAATGCTCGAAACCCTTTTCGAGTCTTTCTCGCCGCTTGTTTTAAAGACTTATGAATTCGGAAAGAGAAAAGAAGAAAAGAAAATTTTGGTATTAAAAACGATAGTGCAGCAATTTGAAAAAGACAGAAAATATGCGGAAAAAGAAGTAACCGCTATATTAAAGCCGATATACGACGACCATGCGACAATAAGGCGGGATTTGATAGACTACGGTTTCATGGGAAGAACCGGCGACTGCCGGGAATATTGGGTGAAAGAAAATTTAAATAAATTCTAAAATGTGAGGTAACAGAGATTATGTTTTTACTTGAAAAAAATTCTTACGGCAAAGTAGAGCCGATGTTTGAAAAAATGCTTGATTATGAAACGACAGTTATATGGGCATTAAAAAGCAATAATGCGCCTTGTCAGATATATGTCGACAATTTGACAAATCCTCAATCGTGCTATATTCAAGTGAGCTGGGGAGCTTGTTATTTTGGCGGCAAATATAATGAACAGTTTGTTGAGGCTTGCATTAAGCAAAAATTTACAAAACCAAAAATGTATTGTATATTTTCGGACATCGAAATCTTAAAAAAGATAGACGAAAATATGCCCGTTAAATGTGAATACAGACACGGAATTACGCTCGGAGCGCAGCTGTATTATAAATTGAGTACCGAAAAATTTTTAAGCAATGGACTATCTTTTAAAGAGTTGCCGGGAAATTATGAATTAATACTGAATACAGAAAAAGAAAACGAAAAAGTAATTTTGATGTATAACGGAAAAGAGGCGGGGCATTGCGACGGAGGTTATAGTCAAGAAGATGTAAGCATCAATTTAGACGTTTTCTTGGAAGAAGAACACAGAAATAGAGGTATAGGTCCGTTAGTATGCGCGAAACTAATAGATTATCATCTCTCTCAAAATCATCACGATATCGCATGGGGCTGTTTCGGTATTAATGTCCCGTCGGCTAAATGCGCCGAAAAATTGGGATTTGAAAAGATTCACGAGGGTGACGTAATATTTTGTTTTACTTAATGTTTACACAAAAATTTATATAATATGCGGGAGAAGCAATATGATACATTTAGGAAAAATTACATGGGAAAATTATAGTATATGCGCGGTGGGATTGAAGTTGAATGAAAAACAGCAGACATTTCTCGGCAATAATGAGCTTAGTTTAGTGCAGGCGTATGTAAGTTCGGCAAATGATGAATACCCTTGGATGCCTTTCGCGATATATTCAGACGACACAGTTATTGGTTTTACCATGATATTTTATAAACCGGAAAATAATGAATTAAGCAAAGAAAGCTGTTATGTTATATGCAGATTCATGATTGCGGATGAATATCAGGGGAAAGGATACGGGAGAGAAGCATTGATGAAAATAATCGAAAAGATAAAATCCTTTCCATCCGGTGAAGCTCCGGCAGTATATCTTTCATTTAAGCATGAAAATATCGTTGCCAAAAATCTTTTTTTATCTATCGGATTTGCGGAGACAGGGGAAGACGACGAAGAAGGTTGTGCGCTCGCTAAATTAATTTTGTAAATTTTTATTTGAGGTTATTATATGGAGTTATATATATCAAGACATGGAGAAACTATATCAAATTCTGAAAGACGAATGTTGGGAAGCGGAGGAGATTCGCCTCTCACAGAAAAAGGGATCGAACAGGAAAAACATTAGGCAAATTTCTTAAAGATATAACTTTTGACGCGGTATATGCAAGTCCGCTTAAACGCGCGGTAGATACGGCTAATATAGCGTTTGATTATGAACATAAAATAATTATTGACGAACGGCTGACGGAAATCGGTCTTGGAGATATGGAGGGTATGACATGGGACGAATCATTTGATGCTTTTCCGGACGCGAGCACATTCATGTCAGACCCTGTTGCATATATACCGCCGCCGAATGGAGAAAAATTAGATGATATGATAAAAAGGGTAAATTCGTTTCTTGAAGATATTATCAAGATGAATTATACCAAAATATTTATATTGACGCATGGATATGTTATGCGCGTATTATATGCCTGTACTACTGACAAGTCGATTGCGGCTATTGGGAAAGCTCCCGGTTGCGGAAACTGCGAAGTAGTACGGTATATTTATAATTTCGGAAAATGGGAGTGAATGCAATGTATTTAGTTACAACGCAAAAGATTAAAAAATAAACATAAATTTATTCTTGACTTTATATATATTAATTGATATAATTAACACATTAATATATCATGTTCGTGGAGATTATCTGCCGCAAAAAAGCGGAAAGTCTCAATATATAAAAAAATAAGATATGTTGGAGGTTATTATACTTTGTTAGAAATAAAGAATCTCACTAAAACCTACGGAAAAATAAAAGCCGTAGACGATCTCACCCTGACTATCGCGAACGGCGATATTTTTGGATTTATCGGACATAACGGCGCGGGGAAAACAACGACAATCAAGGCAGTCGTCGGAATACACGACTTTGACAGCGGCGAAATTCTCATAAACGGCATATCGGTCAAAAAAGACCCTATGACCTGCAAAAAACAAACCGCATATATCCCGGATAACCCGGATTTATACGAATTTCTCACCGGCATCAAATACTTAAATTTTGTCGCCGATATTTTTGATTTGTCAAAGACCGAACGCACAAAAAATATTGAAAAATACGCGACGGAATTGGAGCTCAAAGACGACCTTCGCTCGCCGATATCTTCGTATTCGCACGGAATGAAGCAGAAACTCGCCATCATCAGCGCGTTGATTCATAAGCCGCGCCTTTTGGTATTAGACGAGCCGTTTGTCGGACTTGACCCTAAAGCTGCGTTTACATTAAAAGAATATTTTAAAGAAATGACAAAAGAGGGCGCGTCGATTTTCTTCTCCACACACGGACTTGAAGTTGCGCAGAAACTCTGCAATAAAATCGCGATTATAAAAAACGGAAAACTACTTGAAGCCGGCGAAACTGAAGAAATCATCGGCAAAAAATCATTGGAAGACGTATTCTTAGAACTGACGGAGGAAGGTAAATCCTCATGAATAAATTTTTAAACCTTACGAAAATTAATTTAATCGCCGCGTTCCGGCAGATGAATTTTGTCAGAAGACGCGCAAACAAAAAAAACGGCAAGGGTTCGGCATACGCGATTGTTATTCTGGTTATAGTTTTGATGGCGTATATGGGATTTATAGCGTACTTTCTCGTTCAGGCTCTGCACCCGTTGAATTTGGACTGGCTTGTATTCGTATTACTCTTTTTTATCATTTCTTTTTTAGTGGTTATTATGAGTCTCTACAGTGTAAACTCAGTGCTTTTTGAAAGCACCGACATCGAACAGCTTTTCGCTTATCCCGTATCGAGATTTCAGATTCTACTTTCCAAAGTATTTGGTATCGTAGTGGAAAATTGGATAGTGTCGCTTGTTTTCGCGCTGCCGTTTTTCAGTATGTACGCCTATTATGTGCATCCCTCGCCTGTTTTTTATATTTACGCATTGATTTGCGTTATTATAATCCCGCTTATTCCGATTTGCCTTATCAGCGTTATAGCATATATTGTAAGCGCGCTGACAAGCGGCACAAAATTCAAGAATTATTTAAACGTTCTGTTAACTATAGTGATAGTGGCGGTAATGATTGTCGGAATCAACGTTGTTTTAAATAATCCGCAAACTTCTTCTATTACTTCCGCCGGCACGATATTGGACGGTCTTATGAAATATTATCCGCCTATAGGGTATGCCGTTTCCGCGCTGTATCATTACAATATTGTCGATATGCTGATTTCAATCGCATGGAATGTTCTGCCTTTTGTCGTGCTATGCTGGATTTTCTCAGTATTTTACGTTTCGCTGCGTTCGCGCATAGTCGCAATAAAAAAAGTAAAAGGCGGCAGTCTGACTTTCGGTTCTTCGTCAAAATTGGGTGCTATGTTAAAAAAAGAATATGCCCGCTTTCTTTATTCGCCTATGTACATTATGAATTCGTGTATCGGCGTTCTGCTGATGTTGGTATTTGTAATCGCAGCCGGGGCTGTCGGAAAAAACATGCAGGTGATTTTAGACTCGCTTAAACAAGTAGGATTAAATATAGGGCAGATTACGTTATTAGTTTTCCTGTTTATACTGTCAATAACAAATACGACGTCGCCGTCAATATCTTTGGAGGGTAAAAATCTCTGGATTGTCAAATCCTGTCCCGTACAGCCGAAAACCGCGCTTACGGCGAAATTACTGGTGCATGTGCTGACGATTATTCCTTTTATCATAATAAGCAGTATAATCGCGATATTTACGCTGAAAATCGGAGCCGGCGGATTTGTGACAACTTTGATAACTTGTATACTGTTCACAACACTGAGCGGATTAATGGGACTTATGTATAATCTGCATTATCACAGGTTCGATTTTTACAATGATATGCAGGTTGTTAAAAACAGCGCGGGTGTACTGCTGAATATGGTCACAATGGTAATCATTGCGGCGGCCGGCGTATTTATATATTGGCTTCTCAGTCAGTTTATCGCTGTCAACTTCTATATTTACGCCGTCATTTTTATGGTAATCATAGCGGGCGCAATTTTATATTTGTATAGATATATCACCACAAAGGGCGAGGACTTATTCAGAGATCTGGATTAGATATTTCCGTAGTGGGCGGCAGATTGCCGCCCACTACAATTTTGAACGCGATTTGTTATCCGTTCAATCCATAAAATCCGGAAGTTTTGCAAGCTGGGATAATTCTGCAAGTTCGCTCACGGTTACAAATTCATAGCCTTCCGCTCTCAGTCTGTCTATAATTTCAGGCAAAGCTTTGATTGTTTGCGGGTAAAAATCGTGCATTAAAATAGTCGAATTTTCTTTTACCGTGCTTATGACGTTTTTTACCACCCTGTCAGGATTTTCGGTTCTCCAGTCCGCGCTGTCCACACTCCAAAGGATTTTTTTTAGAGGTATGAGAGATTCGTTCTCTTTCCACATATTCCCGAACGGAGGTCTGTATAATTTCGGATATTCTCCGGTTGCGGCATATATTGCCTCGTTGCATTTGTTTATTTCCGAAACTATCT
Source organism: Oscillospiraceae bacterium (assembly GCA_009780985.1). Classification (GTDB taxonomy): domain Bacteria; phylum Bacillota; class Clostridia; order Oscillospirales; family WRJC01; genus WRJC01. Next base: position 15,038 of record WQYZ01000032.1, read on the forward strand.
GGGATTTGCTCGTTTTGTGTAAATCCGCATGATCGTAGGTATGATTTCCTATTTCGCATTTTAAACTTTTCATTCTTTGCAGTAGTTCAGGGTGCTGTTCAACTCTGTATCCTAAAACGAAAAATGTAGCAACTGCTTTCTTTTCAGTCAATATGTCAAGTACCTGAGGAGTATATTCCGGGTGAGGTCCATCGTCAAAAGTCAATGCGACGTATTTTTTTTCGTTACTTTTTCTGTTTCCTGAGATTTCAGAATTATGAGCTGAAATTTCGGGAATATTATTTTTGTTGCCTATGTCGTCTATAGAATTTACAGAAGTTGAAAACAGAATAGAAAAAATTACAAGAAAAAGATTATAAAACAGATATTTTTTAGTTTTCATATTTATTTGAACGTCTCCTTTAAACAATAAATTTACTATGATGATAATATTTTTCTCCATTGATACATCTTTTATCCGTGTTAATATAAGTCAGCTTGTTGGCTTGTAAACAAAAAATGAGCAAAATAACTAAAAAAGTGAGAAAATAAAAGATAATACATAAATTATATAAAAAAATAGCTGTAAACAGTTTATAATTATGTAAAAATCTCGAAAATTTGGGATTGACTATCTTTGACCTTTGAATTATAATATAATCAAGTCAAAAGTCAAAGATAGTCAAAGTCAAATTCCATAAATACAAAACAGAAAAGAGGGATTGATAAAAATTGCTTATATCGGATATGATTGAAAGTATAATAAATGAAATGCTGAAAGAAAACGGAGGGTTTATTGAGTTTAAACGAAATGATATAGCCTTGAAGTTCGGATGCGTTCCCAGCCAGATAAACTATGTCATAACGTCGAGATTCACTCCCGAAAAAGGTTATATCGTTGAAAGCAGGCGCGGAGGCGGGGGATGTATAAAAATACAGCAGATTCGTTTCGATAAAACTTCTTATGTTATGCATTTTATAAACGCGGTGGGGGATTCTATAGATTATAATACGACAAAAGTTTTTCTTGCAAATCTGTATAATAATGATATAGTAAACGAACGCGAAATGCGTATGATTTTAAATATAATGTCCGATAATGTCTTAAAAGATATTATTGCGTCCGAAAAAAGAGACGCATTGCGTTCTGTAATTTTAAAAAACGCTGTTTTGGCTTTGCTTTAAATAATTCAGCAATAACAAACAACAAAATAAATTTAAATAGGGGGTATTAATTATGCTTTGTCAAAAATGCAATAAAAATATAGCTAATGTATATTTAAAAAACAATATAAACGGTAATGTTACAGAAAGTTATCTGTGTTCTTCGTGCGCAAACGAAGTGTACGGGCAGAATATGAAAGTATTCGAAAATTTCAATAACGATTTTATTTCGAATATGTTTAATCTTAATAAAGTGTCACAGGCTTTGCCGGCAGTAAGAAACGTGTGTCCGCTGTGCGGTTCGACTTTTTCGCAGATAGCGCAGTCGGGAAAGGTCGGCTGCGGGGAATGTTACTCGACGTTCAGAAACGAGCTTGAACCGAATGTCATGAGAATTCATGGGAGAGCGAATCACACGGGAAAAATCCCGAAGAATTTGACACTGAAAATAAGCGGCAAACGCAAAATCGAGGAATTGAATGTGAAGCTGAAAAAAATGATTGAGGATCAAAATTTTGAGGAAGCCGCCGTAATAAGAGATGAAATAAACAAATTAAATCAGCAAAACCAGCAAGAGGGGGTAATTTAAAATGACGAGCGCAAACAATATAAATAATTTAGCAGAGAAAATCGAAAAAATGTTAGATAATACAGACGCAGTTTTAGGACCGGACAGCGATGTCGCAATAAGCTCAAGAGTTAGAATCGCAAGAAATATAAGCGAATATCCTTTTCCGGTAAAATTAAATGCAGAGGGCGGAAAAAAAGTCGTCGAAGCCGTAAACAACGCCGTTAAATCCGGCGGATATGATTTTATAGACTTTTCGTCGCTCTCGCCGCTCGAAACAGGCGCGCTTACGGAAAAAAGAGTAATAAGCCTTGACTTTATGAAAAATCCGGGGGAAAAAGAATTGATTGCCGACGTTGAAAACGGTCTTTACGTTATGGTAAACGAAGAAGACCATTTAAGAATACAGTGTATAAAACCCGGATTTTCGATTGACGCCGCCTATGAGCAGGCAAATAAATTCGACAATTTAGCCGACGAAAATCTCGTGTACGCATTTGACGAAAATTTCGGCTATCTCACGCAATGTCCGACAAATCTCGGCACAGGGATGCGCGTGTCCGTTATGCTTCACCTGCCGGCTCTGACGCTGAACCGTCAGTTACAGAATATTGCTGCTGACTTGTCGAAACTCGGACTGACAATCAGGGGGTTTTACGGCGAAGGAACTGAAGTTGGCGGGGATTTGTATCAAGTTTCAAACAATATCACACTGGGAATCTCCGAGGAACAGACATTGGAAAAACTTAAATCGGTAGCAGGGAAAATAATAGAACTCGAAAGAACCGCTCGCAGCGAGTTGTATAAAAATTCTAAAGATTATATAACCGACAGGATAAAAAGAGCATACGGAACAATAAAAAACGCTTATATGATTTCAAGCGCGGAGTTTTTGAGCCTTTATTCGACAATAAGACTTGGCATAACATATGGGATTATCAAAGATATAGATTATAAACCGCTCGATACTCTGCTCGTAAGCGTCATGCCCGCAAATCTTATGCTGCACTTCGGGCAGGAAGATAATATAAACAGAGATATTTTAAGGGCGAAATACATTCAGGGCATAATATAGATTATTAAAAAATAAAATAAAACCGCGAGGTGATTAAATATGCAGGACAGATTCACACAATATGCAAAAAACGCTCTTAATAACGCGCTTGAATTATCCCGGAATTTCGGACATACTTATGTCGGAAGCGAGCATTTGCTTCTTGGCATATTAAAAGAAAAAAACTGCGCCGCAACAAAAATTCTTGAAAACAGGGGGATAATGTTTGAAAACATAAGAGCGCAGATATTAAATTCAGCCGGTATTGGAGAAAAAATAAATACCGCTCCGGCGGATATGACTCCCCGGACCAAAAGCGTAATAGAACGTTCTCTTGTCGAAGCGCAGTCGTTAGGTCACAATTATATCGGCACTGAACATATACTCATGGCTCTGCTGCAGGAAAGCGACTGCGTTGCTATAAAGATTTTAAACGCGGAAGGCGCCAATATAGATTTGATTTACAACGACATATTAAACTATTTTTCAAGTCAGGAATATGCATCGTCCGTAAACATGAAAAACAACAATACCAGCGGTTTGGATTTTGCATTTCCCGGCGCGGTTCCTCCGATGAAAAGAAATTCCAACACTCCGGTTTTGAATCAGTACGGCAAGGATTTGACCGCCGCGGCAGTTCAGGGCAAACTTGACCCGATTATCGGCCGGGATAAAGAAATGGAGAGAGTTATACAGATTTTATCAAGACGCACAAAAAACAACCCGTGTCTGATAGGCGAACCGGGAGTAGGAAAAACCGCCGTAGTCGAGGGGCTTGCGCAGAAAATAGCCGAACGCAACGTTCCTGATACCCTTGCAAACAAAAGGGTTGTCACACTCGACTTGTCCGGCATGATTGCGGGCGCAAAATATAGGGGCGAATTTGAGGAAAGAATGAAAAACGTCATGGAGGAAATAAAGAAAAATTCGGATATTATAATCTTTATCGACGAGATTCACACGCTTGTCGGAGCCGGAGCGGCAGAGGGAGCCGTCGACGCGGCAAATATACTTAAACCCGCTCTTTCAAGGGGAGAAATCCAGGTTATCGGCGCGACCACCACAGACGAATACAGAAAATATATCGAGAAAGATGCCGCGCTTGAAAGAAGATTTCAGAGCGTCATGGTCGGCGAACCGTCAGAAGAAGAAACAGTGGAGATTCTAAAAGGTCTGCGCGACCGTTACGAAGCGCATCACAAAGTCAAAATCGGCGACGAAGCTATAATCGCGGCGGTCAAACTTTCAAAGAGATATATAAACGACAGGTATCTCCCTGACAAAGCAATAGACTTAATCGACGAAGCCGCCTCAAAAGCCAGAATATCCGCGCTTGTTCTGCCGCCGAACTTAAAAGAGCTCGAGGAAAAGATCAAGAGCCTGACAAGCGAAAAAGAAGAGGCAATACGTTCCCAGGATTTCGAACGCGCCGCAAAAATCAGGGACGAGGCAAAAAAAGTTTCGGATTTGCTGAGCGAACAGCAGAAAGCCTGGACGGTAAAACGCGATACGGCAAAAATTTCGATAACCGAGGACAATATAGCCGATATTGTCACATCCTGGACGAATATTCCCGTAAAACAGTTATTAAAAGAAGAAGCTGAGAAGCTGATAAATTTAGAGGAAACCCTGCACAAAAGAATAGTGGGTCAGGACGAAGCCGTAAACGCTATAGCCAGAGCAATCAGGCGGGGCAGGGTAGGGCTGAAAGACCCGAAACGTCCGGCAGGTTCGTTTATATTCTTAGGTCCGACCGGCGTCGGTAAAACCGAAGTATGCAAAGCTCTGTCAGAGATATTATTCGGCGACGAAAATTCTATGATCAGAGTTGATATGTCCGAATTTATGGAAAAACACAGCGTATCAAAATTAATCGGTTCTCCTCCGGGATATGTCGGTTACGACGATGCCGGGCAATTGACCGAAAAAATACGAAAAAAGCCGTACTCCGTTATATTGTTCGACGAAATTGAAAAAGCGCACCCTGATGTATTCAATATACTTCTGCAGATTCTTGAGGACGGATTACTGACAGACGCTCACGGACGTAAAATAGATTTCAAAAACACTGTTATCATCATGACATCGAACGTCGGTACAGACAGCAACACAGGTAAACTTTTGGGGTTCACATCAAAAGACGCAACGACGCATGAAGCCGAAGTTCAGAAAAACAAAGCGATGGAAGCGTTGAAATCGACGTTCAGACCTGAATTTTTAAACAGAATAGACGAGATTATAATATTCCACAAATTATCAAACGACGAAATAAAAGAAATCACTGTAAAAATGCTCGACGAGATAAAGAAACGCATAGCTCCGCTTGGGGTTGAAATATCTTTCGACGAGAAGTGCGTGGAACTTCTCAGCAAAGAGGGATACGACCCAATCTACGGCGCAAGACCATTAAGGCGCGCAATCCAGCGCAAAATTGAAGATTCGTTCTCACTCGAAATGCTCGAAAACAAAATCAAAAAAGACGATAAAGTATCCGTGACAGTCGGCGAGAACGACGATATAATATATCAGGTACAGTAAACGTATAATCCTGTTAAAAATACCTTGCATATTTGTTTTAAAAATGCAAGGTATTTTTAACTTATCTTACTTTTTTGCAATTTTCCTTGCTATCTTTTCAGCAATAGGAACGCCGATGCTTGCCAGAGGAATAGAAACCACTATGCTCACCAGAGCCGATTTTACGAACGTCAAAAGAAAACTTTCGGTAAATCCGACATTTATGATTGTCATAACCAGCGAAATTGGTACCGATATAAATATTGCTGCAAGGCAAGACATCACTATGCCATAGTATTTTTTGCTAATCATTTTTTACCTCCCATATCAAAGCGTGTGATTATTTATTTCGAAGGTTTATTTGATACAGGATATGTGAAACATTATACGGACTGATAAAGTAACTGCCTTTTTATCGGTTGAAACCCTTTCCATTAATATTATACCATGATTCTTGGAATAAAGCAATAGTAAATTTGATTATCAACGAATATTTCCTTAATATTTTCCTGCCTTTTTCGGCAAATTTTTGACGCATATCAATTTCCGTCATACGGCGTATTGTATGCTTGCAAACAACTCCAAATTTATCACCTTCTGCTGTTCGTTCCTCATAATTATCTATAATTTTCTATGCTTCCTCTTCCGGTAAATCCGGCATATTACTGCTCATTTTTATCTCATTTTTGCGCGGGTTTATTTTGAAGTTATTCGTCAAAATGTAAAACGTTTCCGTCAATAGTGGTAACAGAACATCCTCTTCCGCCATATCCGTTATCGGCAGGTTCGGTTATTTTATCCCAGCCGTTTCCTTTCACGAATTTATAAAGATTGTCGAGCCCTCCTTGCACGTGCATATACCCTACCATACCCTGAGATGGTTCTCCATGAAACATATAAAAGCCCCTTTGCGGATTAATTGTGCCAAATATTTCGTGGGGATAATCATACGAACAGCCGTATACGCCGGTCCCGTTTTCGTCGCGGGCACATACTTCGCTGTTCCAGCCGAGTATATTCCTAAACCATTCGGCTGTTTTATCCATGTCTTTTGTTAGATACGCCGGCATAAGAAATGTAACGTAATAACCGCGTTTTTGATATTTTTCTAAATCATTCATTGTATTCACCATACTTTCTTCAAAAAATAATTTATCGAAGCTGAGTTTCGGATATAACTCAAGAGACGCTCGTTCATCGCGCGCTGATGAAGGAGATATGCCGAATAACTGACTGAATGCCCGTGAAAACGCCGTTGGAGATTCATATCCGTATTTGAGTGCAATGTCGATTATCTTCTCATCGCCTGATAAAATATCATACGCCGCAAGGGATAATCTTCTTTGACGGATATACATACCGATTGTAGTATTTGTCAGGAATGAAAAAATCCGTTGAAATTCCCACAATGAATATCCGGCATATTTAGCCGCTTCTTCCAAATTGATATTTTCACATATGTTTTTTTCTAAATAGTCAATTACTTGATTCATTTTATTCTGCCAATCCAAATTTCTCGCCTCCTGAAAATTATTATAACACTATAAACGGCGTTTTGCATTGCTGTTTGTGTATTTTTCTGCACAGCTTAAATATTGAAAGCAGTACGTGATTCGTAAATTTCATTAATCCATCGACTGGAAAGTATCCACAACTTTAGAGATTGCGCTGTTCATCTTGTCAATATTTGCATCGTAAAAAGACGTTATGTTTCTGTCGTATTTTGAGGTTAAAACAATAAAATTATTATATACGTTTCCGAAGCTGTAAACGCCGCCTATGTCGTAAACCGTCGAACTGAATATAATATCGAGCATTTCGCCGGATTCGTCGTCCCTGACGTATTTTCTCGTCAGAACAACGTCGTAATATGTGGGCTGGAGCGTATATCTGCTTTCGGCGGATAAAGCTTCGAGAATTATGCTTGCCCTGTCCAAATCCTGAACGCTCTTGGGCACTCCGAGAAGCACGCCCGTGTAAGGATTTACAAGGCTGTAATAATTCGCCTGCGATTCGTCGTATTTAGGCATAGGCGCGATTCCGAAATTCGATTCCATACTTCTGAATTCTGTGACGAGATGCATACGCCCCCACAGAAAAACGATTTTGTTTGCCTGAAACGCCACATGGGTGTCAAATCCTCCGGTGCCCTGCTGATTTATAACTTCGTCTTTATTATACAGCAAATCCATGGCTTTGTTGAGTATATTTAAATTTTTATCGCTTGCGAAATCCATATACGGTATATCGTTGTCGTCTTTGACTGCGAGAGCTCCGCCGCCGCTTACGAGGAAAGCGTGCAATGTGTCGTTGAATATTCCGAATCCCCACCTGTCGTCAACCCCCATTACGCCGTCGCCGTTTAAATCGCTTGAAGTTCCTTTTACCATTTCGCTCAGTTTATCCGTGGTCCATTTACCCTCTTTGACTAAATTATACGGCAGGTCAATAGCCAGATTAGCCAGCAGGTCTTTGTTGAACACTATAATATTGGTCGCTTCTTTGTCGAGTATGAACAAATCCCCGCACAGAAGATAATTCTTATGGTCTATCGACATGGAGTTGACTGCCGGGTCCCACCACGGCTTGCTTGAATCAATATATGTCAGTTTATTTACGTTTACCAATAAATTGGAGGTTACAGCCGTCGGAACGTTATTATTGAAGATAACCGCCGCGTCGTAAATATCGTCCCCGGCGTTTACGGCTTTTTTCATAAGCGAATTTTCGCTTGTGTTGTCTATCATTTTAATGTCGATATTATATTTGTCTTTAATTGTCATATTTCTTCTGTAAACCGCGTCGTTAATCGGGTCGCCGTTTTCCTCTTCGGCGACGAGTTCAAGCGGGGCGGCGTCTCCCGTCCAGTCGCCCGCATATTCCATATGGTGCGCAAGAAACGTGAACGTATATCCCCCGAAATCCTTTTCAGGCAAATTGGCATTAACGCGCGTTTCCGTGGCGCTGTCTCCGGCAGACTGAGCGTCCCCTGCATTGTCTGCGGCGGTTGAAGCGGCAGTATTGTTTTTATCGGTATTGTCAGGCGCAGAGGAATTGTTTCCGCATGACGTCAATATGCCCAGAAGCAATATCGAAATCAAAATAAACGACATAAATTTTTTCATACAAATTTCCCTCCTGATATTATACTTTTGCCATATTACATAAATAAATATGTTATTGTAAAACATTATACGAGATATTTATGAACAAATCAAATAAAATAAAACAAATTCTGTTCAGAAAATATTAAAAATATAGAGATATAATATTTTTAAACAGGGTTTTTCATTTATCTTAGAATGAAATGAGGTTTCGACGTATCAATGAGAAAAGTGTTCAAGACCATCATATCTGTTCTTTTAATTTTTATTTTAATTATTTGCACATCAAGCTGTTCAATATATTGGCTTCGCGGTTCTGAAACATATTATACATATCAGAATTTTTTCAAATATGTTGACGATGGCGTTGAACAGTATCAGCTTCATCAACCGGAAAATAAAAAAGAAGGGGCCAAATATCCAGTTCTGATTCATTTGCATGGCAGAGGCGAGGACAGCAACACAGCAGCATATACATATTTTTATTCTCTGTTGACATGCTATCCGCTGATCGGCGATTTGATTCACAAAATTAATACTGACCGCAATGATTATGAATCATATGTTGTTTTGCCTATTGAAGACGGCGATTGGGGTCCTGACCCGGAAACAATTAAAAATATCATTGACTATTTAGTCAATGATGAAGACGCTGACCCGAACCGGATTTACATTACGGGCGTATCTATGGGCGCATTCGCAGTTTCCGATTTTATATTCGCTTATCCCGATATTCCGGCTTGCGCGGTGATGATAAGCGGGTGTAATTACAATTCAGAAAAAGCCCCCGATGTGCTGAGCATTCCGATCAGATTGTACCACAGCGATGACGATGCAATCGTGCCGGTCGATACAGCTCGGAATTTTTATAATGACCTCATGAAATTAGGCGACGAAAATATCGAATATTTTGAATATACCGGCTATGGACATTCCTGCTGGGAATATGTGTACAACAAAACTGATGTGATTAAATGGATGTATCTTCAAGACAAATAAAATAATAAAAAGGTGCAAAAATCATGGGAATTGAACAGATACGCGGGGTTGTTGAGCGTATAACATACGCTAACGAAGAAAAAGGTTACAGCGTCATAAAAATAAACGTTAAAAATTATAACGATTTAGTCACGGTCGTCGGAAATATGGCGTCCGTGAGCGTGGGAACAGTCGTCACGGTCAAAGGCGAGTGGGGGCACAATCCCAAATACGGCAGACAGTTCAACGTGTCGTCGTGGGAAGAAAGCGTTCCGGCTACCGTCTACGGCATAGAAAAATATCTCGGCAGCGGGCTGATCAAAGGTATAGGTCCGAAATTCGCCAAACTTATCGTGAGCAAATTCGGCGAAAATACTATCGATATAATCGAACAGGAGCCGGACAGACTGATTGAGGTCGGCAATATCGGTAAGAAGCGAGTCGCGATGATAAAAAAAACGTGGCAGGAACAGAAAGAAATCAAAAATATAATGCTTTTTTTGCAGGAATACGGGGTATCCACGGCGTTCGGATACAGAATATATAAAACGTACGGGGATAAAAGTATTGAAACTGTAAAAAACAACCCATATAAACTTGCGGACGATATCTGGGGAGTTGGATATAAAACGGCGGATTCTATCGCAATGAAACTCGGCATAGAAAAAGAATCATATAACCGGTGCAGAAGCGGTATTTTCTATGTGATAAACAGATTCGCCGACGAGAGCGGTCACTGCTATGTACCGCTCGACGAGCTGTGTCAAAAATGCGTCGAGATGCTTGAAATAGAGGACACAAAAATCATTATGACTATAGACAGCCTGATAAAAGACAAGGAACTTTTCAAAGAAACGATTTCAGAAAAAAACGAACGATATGAAATAGAAGAAGTCAGAATATACCTGCCGCCGTTTTATTATTCTGAGATAGGCGTCGCGCAGAGGCTTTCGGCGTTAATCGCAGACGAACAGAATACCGTTATCCCGCAGGATAATGCGAAAAAACTTTTGAACAATCTTATAAATATGCAGAGGTCACAGGGAATTGTATATGACGAAGTGCAGATTGAAGCTGTAAAAATGGCGGTATCGTCGAAAGTATTTGTATTGACTGGCGGTCCGGGCACGGGTAAAACCACTATAACAAAAGCAATAATCGAAATTTTCAAAAACGCCGGTAAGAAAGTCCTGCTTGCCGCGCCAACAGGACGCGCCGCAAAACGCATGAGCGAGACTTGTCTTATGGAATCCAAAACAATCCATAGACTGCTTGAAAGCAAACCGCCAGAGGGTTTTTCGCGGAACGCGGATAATCCAATTGAGGGCGACGTTTTGATTCTGGACGAATCGTCTATGATTGATATAATTCTGATGTATAATCTTCTGAAAGCCGTGCCGGACAGCATGACCGTCATTTTCGTCGGCGACGTAGACCAGTTGCCATCCGTCGGAGCGGGAAACGTTTTAAAAGACATAATAGATTCAGGGGTTGTGCCGCTGCTTAGACTTACGAGAATATTCAGACAGGCATTAGGGAGTAAAATCGTCACGAACGCGCATAAAATAAACGAAGGTAAAATGCCGGATTTAAAAGGCGGTCAGGACAGCGATTTCTTTTTTATACAGACATATCCCGAAAATCAAAGCGATGAAGAAAAAGACGCGAACAGTACAAATTATCAGGAGGAAACGGTTAAGCAAATAGTACAGTTATGCGCTGAACGTCTGCCGAAATATTATAAAGCAAATCCGCTGACCGATATACAGATTTTGACGCCTATGCGCCGGAGCGAAACAGGGTCTGACAATCTGAACAGGGTTTTGCAGCACGTCTTAAACCCGGGCGATATAATGCTGCGGCGCGGCGCGACGGAATACAGGTTAAACGACAAGGTTATGCAAATAAAAAACAACTACGAAAAACAAGTCTATAACGGAGATATAGGATATATATGCAACGTGAACGTCACGGATAAAACGCTGTCTGTAAACTATGACGGGAATATCGTCGAATACGATATACTGGAGCTTGACGAGCTCGTTTTGTCTTACGCAATCACAATACATAAATCGCAGGGCGGGGAATTTCCCATAGTCGTCATGCCGTTTTCGTTCAGTCATTATATGATGTTGAGCAGAAATTTGCTGTATACCGCCGTCACGAGGGCGAAGAAAACCGTTGTTATTCTCGGCGACAAAAATGCGGTTTACCGCGCTGTTAGAAACAACGATTCGCGTAAGCGTAACACAATGCTCGCAGAGAGATTAAGAGAAAAGATAAATCAGTCAGTAAAAAAACAAGTAGTCGTTGACAAGACAACAACGAATTTATAATTGACTTATGCCTAACTTCGTTTTATAATAATATCACAAGCGCTTGTGATATATATTTAATTATTTGTTATTGTAAAAACGGAAGGAATAATATGACTGTCAAAATCGGGGAGAAAATAAAATTATTGCGCAGAAAGGCAGATGTTACATAAGAGAAATTCGCTGAATATTTGGGCGTTACGCCGCAGGCTGTATCGCGCTGGGAAAACAGCGCGGGGTAAGACGTTGTCAAGCCATAACATAAAAAGTTTACAATTTGAAAAACGGAAAAATTCTGCTTACTGCGGTAATAGCTCCGCGATGGCTGAGTCCGAGAACTTCCATTTTATCTCTATTCTGCTCTCGTCATATACGATAACAGAATCAACCAAAGACTTGATAAACTCGTTGGAAAATTGAGCAGGATACGGCATATCTTTCATCGCTTCATAAATTGGATTATTGGCAACCGCTTCATTTACGGATTGCCAATTTTTCTGCTCCAATAAACTGATTTGCGAAGTCAGACTCTTTATCTGCTCGTCGGCGGATTTACGTTGAATAAAATATTCACCTTTGATTAATTCACCGTCTCTGTAATGGTTATATAAATCCAGTTTATGACAGGTTAGATTGTCTATCTCTTTCTGCAAGGACTGTAATTGTTTCAAATTATCGATAGCGGCGGGATTTGCCTCAATAGAAACAGCCTTTTTGTGGTCAGCGACTATATCATATAAATGCTGTATTGAGGTCATCACTATATTTTTAAGAACATCAACCTCGATTTTCCCTGCGAAACAGGCGGTATCGTCCGTTGAAAATTTATATCTGCAACTATACGCCGCTTTTATGTTTTGCGCGTGTCTTAACATTGCATGACCGCACCCGCCGCACCCTGTAATCAAATTACGTTTCGGAATGAATTTAAAAGATTTTTTAAAAAAATATTATCCGGTAAAAAAATTATGTGACTCTAAGGATTATTACAACAAAACAAAAGAAGAATGGCAAAAAATTTTCATATCGGAATATCGAAAATATAAACCTCATTCCGCTGAAGAATATAACGAATTAAGAAGCAAGGGTATTCCGTCATGGCAAACGGTAGCGAGACTGTTCGGTATAAAAAAATGGATGAATTGGATTGAGTTTTGTGATTTAGAAAGGTATGCGATATATAATTATAAACCCAAAGAGAGACCCGTAATAAATGTATCGTCAAAAGTTGATTTGTTAAATAAGTAAATTTTAAGCAAATAACTAAATTGAATAGGTTTTTTGTAAAAACTGTTTGTTGACTTTATTTTCGGTTTATGATATAATAATATTGTAAGGACGGTGATTTTATGAAAATGAAACAGGATATAAATACAAATAATATAGAACGATACTGCACTGTCAAAGAATCATTAATCGAGTCGTGCAAAGAAATGATGTTAATTCGTCAAGGCAAACTCAAACCCAAAAGAGATTGGCGTACTATGTTTGCCGAAATTGAAGCTGAAGCGAAAGCAGAAGAAGAAAAGGAATTAAATTCATGAATTACGATGTTATTCCTACTCCGAGATTTGACAGTGATGTTGAATTTTATATAAAAAAACGCAAATATCGGCACATAAGAAATGATATTGCACCGATACTTATAGAGTTAGAAAAAGGCAATTTAATAGGCGACGAAATTTCGGGTATAAGTGCAAAAGCCGGTGAGCATACATATAAAGTCCGTGCCGCTAATACCGATATGAAACAAGGAAAATCAAACGGGTATAGGTTGATTTATTATGCAATTCAAGATGATGGAGTTATATTTTTATTGACTCTATATTATAAAAAAGATGATAATAGAATTCCTACCGACGAAGAAATCGTCGGAATTATCGAACAATACTGTAAATAGGAGCAGGAACAACTTTTGGGCTGTTCTTTTTGCTTCAGATTTCTTATACATATCAATATCTAAATAATTTTATGTAACATCAAACACAAATCAAAAATAAAAAAATATAACACCATCATTTAGTTCAATCAATGAATTACTTATGAGTTAAAAGAATTAATTAGCCAGCTTGATACAAAAAGTCAACAACCCGTTGGAGTGCGGGAATAAATTTGAACGCCTTGAGACCTTTAAGCAACGGCAAAAAAGCGCAGAAAT
>WQYZ01000033.1 GCA_009780985.1 Oscillospiraceae bacterium
AAAAATATTAAAAGCATTACTATAGGAATAAATCTTGACAATGAAATGAGATTAGAGGATTTGGGAATTGTATCGACAAACGAGGAGCGGTATAAATCAGGAAACCTGTTTGACAGGATATTACGCGGTGATTTTTCCAAAGATAAAAAAGAAAACGATAAATACGTCTGTATTACTCCGCTTGAGCCTATCTTCAAAGGGCTTGCAGACGACCAGAAATTGGCTGTAAACAGCAGTTTTAAAAGTGCGTTCAACACCCTTTTGAAAAAGTCGCTGAAAAATATTCAGAGCGGGGTTTCTGATTATATGAAAAACTGCGCTAAATTTTTATTGGATTTAATTCCCGAAATATGTTTCTTTATATCAGGCGTACAATTTTTAAACAGACTGAAAGAGTGCGGCGTCACTGTATGCAAACCCCAAATAAGCCGGAATAAATATTCCCGTATTAAGGGTTTGATGAATCCGTATCTTTTAAACTCTATGGAAAAAGAAGAAATAATATCAAACGACGTTGATTTTGACGAAAACGCGATGATATATGTTTTGACAGGGGCAAACAGCGGCGGGAAATCCGTATTTCTGTATTCGCTCGGCATCGCGCAGATACTGTTCCAGCTTGGACTTTTTATTCCCGCCGAAAAAGCGGTTTTATCTCCCGTGGATAATATATGCGTCCATTTCCCGATAAAAAATACCGCTCTTAATTCTGCCGGAAGACTTGAGCAGGAATGTATAATGCTGAACAGTATAATAAAAGACATAACCCCGAACAGTCTTGTGCTGATGGACGAAACATTTTCATCGACAAGCGCGTATGACGGGTCTATCCTCGCTGAGGAATTGCTGAAGCATTTTGCGTCGATAGGCTGTAAGTGCGTTTTTTCCACGCATATTCATGAACTGGCTATGAAAATAGACGAAATAAATAACAGCGGAAAATCCACAGTGAAAACCGATAACCTTATTGCCGGAACAGAAAACGGCATACGAACGCATAAAATCCTGCGTAAAAATCCCGAAGGTCAAAGCTACGCAAAAGATATTGCGAAAAAATACGGACTGCTGTTCGATTTTATTTCGGATTAATTTGTGCGAAAGGAAAAATTTATGGGATTTCTCGCGAAATTGGGTATAACGGATATAACAAAAACTGTAGAATTTATAATTGTTGTTATTTTGGTCATCGTGGTATATATCGTCTTAAATGTATTTAAAATTAGGGAAAAAATGAGAAAAATATACATTCTCGATACAGATTTTGAAAACCCTAATTATGTGCGAAAAACTCGCAGGCAATTAATGCGTTTTGTCATATGGAGTTTTATTATAATATTTTTGATTGCTCTCTTGTCGATAGGCACGTTGACATATATGTTAATTCCTCTTGCTTGGGCGCCGTTTTTCGCCGTTTTTTGGATTTTCTTGAAAGTTTGGAAATATCACGGTTATTCTGCGCTCGTACTTATTGCGGCAACTGCTGTTGTTGCTGTTTTATCCTTTTTAATTACTCTGCCATTAAGAAATTATATAGAAATAACAGTGTTAAATTATATTCACAACAAAACATAAGTATAACGAGGGGGAATTGCTATGCAATTTTTATTTATGTTTTTCGGTATCGTCGGCGGCATTACGTTTTTATCTTTCAAAAATAACAAAATTAAATCTTTTTTATCATTGCAATCTAAGTCAAACGAATATGTTTTCAAACATCCCCGAAATGAAATGGTATTTTTTGTTTTGAAAACATGGGGAATTATATTTATAATAGCGTTTTTTTCATTCGGCATTTTGTGGTTCTATACGCTTTTTATATGGGTAAATATAGGTTTCATTTTTTATAGATTTGTAAAATCATGGAAGTATCATGGTTATTCAACTGCCGTACTGTTATCTTCCACAGGAATAATTATTATTTTATCGTTTGTTATAAGTACCCCGATAAGAAATATTATAGGCAATATTGTCTTATATTAAAATAAATTTACAGAGGAGAAAAATTTTTATGAAATACCTGAACATCAGAAACAAAATCACACACGCGTCGGAAATATCGCTCGGCATGATGCGCATATCCGGCATGACTTTAAAAGACATCGACGAACTTGTCAAAGTCGCGCTTGATAGCGGCATAAACTTCTTCGACCACGCCGATATTTACGGCGGTGGGAAGTGCGAAGAAATGTTCGCCAACGCTGTCGCCATGAACCCGTCAATCCGCGAAAAGTTTATTATTCAGACAAAGTGCGCTATTCACGACGGTATATACGACTTTTCAAAAGAGCATATATTAAAGTCGGTCGACGGCAGCTTGAAGCGTCTTAAAACCGATTATATCGACGTTTTACTGCTGCACAGACCGGATACTCTCATGGAGCCGGAAGAAGTCGCGGAAGCGTTTGACAGTCTGAAAAAGAGCGGCAAAGTAAAATTCTTCGGCGTAAGCAACCAAAAGCCGTATCAAATAGAACTTCTGCAAAAATATCTCGACAAAGCCGGCATAGAAATTATAATAAATCAGCTGCAGTTGAGCGTGACAAACACGGGTATGATTGACAGCGGGTTAAATGTCAACATGAAAAACGCGAATTCGGTAAATCACGACGGCGATATACTTGAATACTGCCGCCTGAAAGAAATTACAATCCAGCCGTGGTCGCCTTTCCAGTACGGGTTTTTTGAAGGCGCGTTCTTAGGCAATCTTGAAAAGTTCCCGAAGTTAAACGAAGCCATAGACAAATACGCGAAACAATATAACGTCACAAACTCGGCAATGGCGATTGCGTGGCTTCTGTGCCACCCGGCGAAAATGCAGCCGATAGTCGGCTCGACAAACAAAACGAGAGTAGCGGAAATCTGCAAAGCGTCGGATGTAAACCTGACACGGCAGGAATGGTACGATATTTATAAAGCGTCGGGAAATACTTTGCCGTAAAAAAATATCCAAAAATATTATTACAAGAATGAGGAGAATTTATATGGATATCATCAAAAAAAGTGATTATATCGCAGGCATAAAATGGGAGAGTGAGCGGTTGCCATACCCGGAGCTTGATATCAAAGGGGATACATTTCCCATGACTTGGGCGGACGACGATGAAATATACGCTTCGAGCGGCGACCCCCTGTGGGGCGAAACGCCGGACGGATTAGACGTTGAAAAATTTTCGGGAGGTCCCGAGAACTACAAAATAACCAAATACAACCATATGAACGACTACAAGGGGTGGGGAGGAGGGGGACCGAAACCGAGCGGCATGATATGCGTCGACGGGGTGCTCTACCTCGCTTTCCAGAACATGAACGGAATGGTGCGTCAGCCTTTCAGCGACAAATCACAGCATGGGAGCGACGCGGCGATCGTTCACACTGCGCCGCGCTGGAACAACTGGGTGCCTGCTTTGCCGAATTTGGGAGGCAAACCTATGTTTCCCGGTTACCGTTTCGGCGGTCCGGCATTTATCAACTTCGGGAAAAACAACGAAAACGCGAGGGATAACTTCGTGTACGCCGTATCGGGCGACCAGTGGGACAACGGAAGCAACCTGCGCCTTGGCAGGGTTCCTAAAGAAAAGATATCCGATGTTTTGGAGTGGGAATGGGTATGCGCTTTCAAGGCGTCCGGAGAGCCTGTATGGTCTAAGGATTTGATGGCTGGAATCCCAGTTTTAAGCCGTTACAGGCAGATTGGACTGCCGGAAATGGTTTATCTTGCGGGAATCAGGCGTTATATTCTTCTGACATGGGCGTTGCACGGAGATTTTTCGCCCGACGACGGAACGGATTTGTTTATCTACGAATCGCCTGAACCATGGGGTCCGTTTTCATTGGTATATTTTGAGGAAAACTGGGAGACGAAAGAGTTTACCCCGTATTGTCCGCGTCTGCCATTGAAATGGGTGGAACCCGACGGCGTTTCCTGCTGGATTCAGTTCTCGGGCAACTGGGGTTCCGTAGGACAGGAAAACAATTATTATCGTTCAAATGTGCGCAAGTTTAAGCTTTTGATGAAATAATATTCACAGAAACCTTATGTTCCCGGCAGAATAAATCGGGAGATATGAATAACGGCAGTTTGGGAAATGCTGAAACCGCAATCAGCACGCCATCTCAGGAACAGACAATCTATGACATACTTCCAAAAAAAGATTTAGGCGGAATGGGCAAAACCCATTCGCCGACATGGGTTTGGGGGTCGGACAGACCCCCAAAAAGCGTCTGATGATTGCACATATCTATGATTGTGCAGCCATCAGACGCCGCTTGCTATTAACGTTTTCCGATTATAAATAAATATTTTAACTGTATTATTAATTCTAATGCATATATTCTGATATAACTTTTAAATTAAATCATTCGATAAACCCGCAAACCGATACTTTTAAGCAGTGGAATGATATTATTCACGGCATCAATATCTTTCTGCTGCTCATCCGGGGACAAATTATCATAAGCAACCAAACAGGGATGAAGTTTCTTCCCGTCGTCGCGAACAGGGTCATATACCCAGCCGTTCGCTAATTTTTCATTCATCCAGCGGATATGTTCGATTTGCGCAAGTAGCAAAATGGTAGTGTCGTCGAACTCCTCTACGGTTTGAAGCGTCTCGCCTCCCGCGCCGAATGTTAAGCCTATTACTCTAAGTTTATCGACAATGCCTCTCGCCTGCGCGCGGTTGGACTCTTTAAATTCGTCCGAGAGAACATCCCATTCGATGACATTAGGATGATTTGTATCTCCTGCCGCCCGCATTTTTTCGAGATAATTCTCATGGATTTTCCGAGCCAACTGTTCTATGTGATCGTCAAAAATGACATTCGCAAACATTTTATAAACACATTTTCCGACCGTCGCCAGCACCTGTGGTATTTCGCGAATTGGGTCGCGGTCTTTTTCCTTGGTGTATTCGTCTAATTTGTGCCATTCAAGAATACAGGGGTTGGTTTTGCGTTTTGCGTCTTTCACCCTCCCGTATTTCCAGCCGTCTTCGGTTTTTTCTTTCATCCAACGCTCATGTTCTGCTTTCGCAAGCTCCTCGACCATTTTTTCATCGTTTCCCAAATCCATGATTTCTCCGTCCGCGCCTGTATCGTCAATCCGCCCGCCGTATTTCGCAACATAATCGGGGTATTCACGCGCCTGACGTATATTTGACAGCTTAAAATGCAAGGGTAACTGTTCCCAGTCGACATTTGTAATTCCGCCGTTGTCGTGTGAATCCAAGTGGGAAACAAACAGCTCATGTATTTTCTTTGCCATAATCCCCTCCGGGGCGTTCCCGATGACTTTTATCAGTAAAGCGTCGGTAAATTCTCTGGCTGACACATGAATTCCGATTTGCTCGCCGTTCGGCAAACCCGACGGCATCCACTCACTATCGTCAATCTGACTCATGCCGAGTATCGTTTCTATACTTCTCGCGCCGTGATTGAACGACCGCACAAGCAGCATGGCGTTGATAATATCCTCGCTGACATATGTGCCTTGATTTGATTTCACGGCGTCTTTCAGCCGTTTGTCCCGTTCGCACAGACTGCGGAGCAGCAGAGCGCGCCGCAGTATATACGCGTTGTCCGTTATACCTCCGTTGTCTGCTTCCCTGCGCGGATTCGGTCCCGCGATGTCAACACTCCCCTTGATTCGGCTGACAAAATCAGGTCCTTTTCTGTTTTTAAATTCGT
This sequence comes from Oscillospiraceae bacterium, assembly GCA_009780985.1. Lineage (GTDB taxonomy): Bacteria > Bacillota > Clostridia > Oscillospirales > WRJC01 > WRJC01. The sequence goes on from WQYZ01000033.1 coordinate 5,685, forward strand.
CCATGTCCTTGGGCGATTGAAACGATTGAAACGTATTTGAAGTGCCCCCCGCGAAAACCAAGATGCACTTGCCAATCGGGTGCGTTCCGTTTACGTCGTTGAATTCGCCGTCCTGCATGGGCGCAAGAAAATATTTCAGCCAGCCTAACGGTTTGCCGTCAAGCCCCGCCGAATCAAATTCGTCGAAGAACACAAGCGGCAGTTTCCCTTTCAGACAAATATCGCGCACCTTTTGAAACGACACGTCGAGTTCGGAGTAATCGGTGTATTGCGATACATTGAAAGTTATCGTCTCCATTTCATCCTTTGAGAGGACATTTTTTGCGATTTCCTTTACGCCGAACGATTTACCCGAACCGGGAGAGCCAAAAACGGCGATACATAACGGCTGTTGAATCTCATTCTTTGCGTATGCCGAAATCATTCCGTGGATATTGCCGAAAGCCTCGATTTCGCGGCGGTCAACGGTTTTCAGATTCCCGATTTCGAGCACAGGTTTACCTTTCAGGTGTTTGTCTCCGTACAGGATATAGCTGACGGCGGTTTTCCGGATTTCCTCAATGTCGCCCAAATTTGCGATTTGCCATTCGTCCGGGTTCTGCGTATTTCCGTCGGCTTGGAGGGGTATTGTGAAACCGTTGTCTTCTGCGTATTTACCCGCGTCTTTTACCGGGAATTCGCAATTAACAAACGAATCTATCGGATAACCGGTTTCCATAAACTCCTTGACGCTGTCTAACACAGGTCGTACAAGGAAATCCGCGCCTGTCATCACAGATTCAAACTGCTTCGCGGCGGCGGCAGCCATAATCGTAAACTCATTGCCGTAGTGACCGCCGGTTTTGCGGCAGAGCGACCCCTCGCTCGAACCGTCGTTAAGCACAAGCGTAACTGAGAACGGGGGCTTGCTGTCATTATTTTCGGGTTTTATATAAATTGCGCCGTCTTCTGCAAATGTAATAAGTATGTGTGGGATTTTTGTCAGGTGTCTTATAGCGGGATTATTGCGTAACTGCCACATAAGATTCATGGCGGTACGTTCCCATGATGAGCCTTTGCTTATCATCGCGCCGGATTTTCGCAGCACATCCGCGTCAAGCATCAAAAACTTAATGTTTTTGGATTGCTCAGTAGAGGGGATAATCTTTCTTGAAGCCCAGAAGATGTTATTTACGTTTTTTATATCAAGTGTGCTCTCGATTTCACTGCCGATCTCAAACCCGTTGTCCCATACAACAGTATATTTGCCCCCACCGCTTGAAACGCTCGTTTTGCCTTTGTGAACGCCTAAACGCCTTACTGGGACAATGCTCTGTCCGCCTTTCATGTTTTTTCGCGAGTCGCACTCGAAATACTCGCGGAAAAGCGAGTTTTTTTCATCGTCTGTCAGGGCACGGTTATTAAGCAGGCTCTCAAGCATTGCCGCGCCGCCGGGCAGTTCGTATGATATGCGTTCGCTGTTCGCTCCCCTTTTGCAGTAATAAAACTCTCGTATAAAGCTGTGACCAAGCACAGTATAATTATCTGACATTTTATCTTGCCTCCCTATTTATTTTACTCGACTAATTGTTTTTCAGTGCCGTCTGTTCGGATTTTGTATAATTTATGGTTGTCACTCCAGTTGTAGTAATATACCCACCCGTCTATGATATTGATACTTGAACATCCGCCGTCGCTACTGAGTTTAGTTCTGCCGCTGCCATCTGTGCGTATCCTGTATAGTTTGCTTTCTATTGGGCCTCCGTCACTTGTATTCGAAAAATAAATCCAACCGTCCGCAATATTATAATAAGTGCCCCAGTCGTCATTGACCTTGATTCTGCCGCTTCCATCCGTATTTATCTTGTAAAGTCTACCAAAATCATCTCTATTGCAATAATACACCCAATCGTCTATTACGTTGATACTTATGCTGTTGTCGTCATTTAGTTTAGTTCTTCCGCTTCCGTCTGTTCGTATCTTGCAGATATTAGATTTTGCGTCAGAGTAGTAAACCCAGCCGTCTATTACATTAATATATTCGCTATCCTCATCATTTAGTTTAGTTCTTTCACTTCCGTCTGCTCGTATCTTGTATAAAAAATTATTGTCGCTGCCGTTAGTATAATATATCCAATCGCCTACTGCATTAACATACGAACAAATATCATCGCTAATCTGAGTTCTTTCGCTTCCGTCTGCTCGTATCTTGTAGAGTTTAATGTTACCATAATCCCCATAACCGTAATAAATCCAGTCGCCTATCACGTTGATATATTCATGTATTGCTATGCCATACCCGTAGAGCTTAGTTTTCTCGCTCCCGTCCGTCCGCATTTTATATAAATTATCCCCGTCGTTTCTGTTTGAGTAATAAATCCAATCGCCCTGCTGTGCGACAAGTCCGTTATTATTTATATTTCCGGCTGTGTTTCCCTGCTCGTTTACTGCTCCCTGCGACACGGACGCAGTCTGCTGTGTTGTTACAGCAGTTTCTACTGTATTTGTTTCTGCCGCATCCCCACCCTTATCTATTTCACTTTTTACCGATTCAAAATTATCATTCGGGTTGAAAAAACGGTTTTCATATGTTCCGCAATACTCGATTATCCCATAATATTGACTGAGCGTATCGCCATAACGTCCATCAGTATACCCATATTCGCCGTTGATTTCCATGTTGCCGTCGTCCGTCAGTCGGCAGCTGAAATTCGCCTCCCATGCGTCGTCGTTTTCCGATTTCATTACAATTTTAATGGTATCGTTATCTATGGTGTATTCTCCAGACGAAACAGAGTCTATTGTCCCACCCATAATACTTACGCTGTCAGGACTCACGCCATAATGACTGTTCCACATTACGACACCTGACTTAGTAAACACAAACTGGTCCCAATGAGGTTTTGTTAAACCATAAAGCGGTGTATTTATCAAATACACAAGACCGTCGTCATTGCCGGAAAGTTTTGCTAATTCCTGCGTAAAAAAAATTTTATTACTTGCAGCAGTCTGTTGCGAATTTGAATCTGTTCCGTCTATTTGTATCCACATTGCGGGACGGACGCCGCAGGCGTCATCATAAATTATTGGTATACCGTTTTCCCCAATCACACCAGCGGAGCCAACGCCTGGTAAGCGATTTCCTGTTCCGTTTGTTCGTAACCACCATATAACAGGCTGTCCTTCATAATTTGCCGCCCGCTCTGTATCACTGCTGAAGTATTCTTTAGCCTCGTCTACTGAAAGCAAAAATATACGGTCATACAGCGTGCTGCCGTATTCAGTAATCGTCGTTGTAATAATATTACTTTGTTCGTCAGCGGAAAAGCTGTTGTAAAAGTCACGGTCAACATATGTTCTTAAATTGCTTCCGCTGTACGGATAACTTGCGTATGCGGGAGAGTCGCTGGCGACAAATTTCATTAACGCAACGCAGTCTTTTGTAATAATCAATGCTTTATCGTCCTGCACGTCCAGCACAAGCCAATCATATGCGCCGAATTGCACTGTATTCCCGACAGCGAAACTTTGGCTGTTTGAAGCGGACGAAGTTACATTCGTTTCGGCATTTCCGCTGTTGTCCGAGGCTTTCAAATCATTTGTCCCGATTTTATCCCCCCAAAATGCCCTTACGATAAATACCAGCGCTACTACAGCAACAATCAGTACCGCCAAGCTAATTATAATCCGACTTGGCTTTTTAAATAAATATTTAAAGAAATTGGCTATAGGGTTGGCTTTTGAATTGTTTCCGGCAACATCAGGATTTTTTGGCTGCTGTAGTACAGCAGTGTTTCCTGAGTTATTATCAACTCCCTGCATCGGAGTAACAGTACCGACCGTTTTTGGACTGTCTGGGGTAAGCGGATTTTTATTTTCGTCTGTATTCCCAATAGCAGTCTCTTTTGTATGTACAGGGTTTGGGTCTACTTTTCTATCAGGCATAAGTTTCACGACGGAATCATATAAATTTTTAATGTTATCTTCTAATTCCCCGTTAATGGCATCTAACCAATGAATGTTTTTCAGGTAATAAATTAAGGCTTCGCACTGAGTGACATCTTCCACACGAAAAGGCATAATAGGTAATTTAAAATCTGCTGCCAATCCTATTTCACGCCATACTTGCTCTGACGCATTTGAATTTGCGCTAAAAATTAACAAACACACTCTGCTGCTTTTTATGCCGCTTACTATTCCGGATTCCCATAATTTTCCGGGGTCAATATCCCTCGGAGCAATCCAGCAACGAATCTTCCGTTCTTCAAAATAATGGACTATTGCGTCGGCAATCGTTTTGTCTTTTGATGAGTAACTGACAAATACATCATAATTTTTATCCATTTTTATATCTCTCCGATTTATATTTGTTTTTTCAATAAAATATTTTTAATCGACTAATTGCCGCTCTGTGCCGTCTGTGCGCATTTTGTAGAGCTTTTGCGCATAGGCACCATCGTTTAAATTGCTATAATATACCCAGTCGTTTATTATATTGATATCCCAACTATTATCATTGTTGAGTTTAGTTCCGTCGCTCCCGTCCGTACGCATTTTGTAGAGTTTACTATTATCATTCCCATTCATATAATATATCCAGTCGCCCGCCACATTGATATACGCGCCGGAGTCGTCATTTAGTTTAGTTCGATTACTTCCGTCTGTACGCATTTTGTAGAATTTATAATGGTCGCTTGCGTTGACATAATATACCCAGTCATTTATCACATTGATTTTAAAACTGTTATCATCACTAAGTTTAGTTTTATTGCTGCCGTCTGTTCGTATCTTGTATAATTTGCTGCTCCAACTATTATAATACACCCAGTCGCCGACTACATTGATACTTATACTCAAGTCGTCATTGAGCTTAGTTTTATCGCTGCCGTCTGTTCGTATCTTGTAAAGCTTACTATTCTCGTTCCCATTGACATAATACACCCAGTTGTCTATTACGGTTATAGACCAACTGCGGTCGTCATTGAGTTTGACTCTGCCGCTTCCGTCTGAGCTTATCTTGTAGAGTCTAGCACTGTCGCTATTATTACCGTAATACACCCAGTCGCCTATTGCGTTAATACATGTACAATCATCGTCATTTAATTTAGTTTTGCCGCTGCCGTCAATGCGGCTTTTATAAAGTTTATTACCGTCGCTTTTGTTTTGATAATAAATCCAATCTCCCTCTTTTGCAACAAGTCCGCTGTTTACTATATTTCCGGCTGTGTTTCCGCGGGGTTCATTTCCCGGCGGTACGTGAGCAGTTTGCGATTCCGCAACTGGTTGCGGTTGTGGTTTATACGGTTCACTCTTGGTTTGCACAACCGGGGGCAAATCAACTTTGCCAATCACGTAACCTTTGTCTATTTCCTTTTTTACCGCGTCAAACTTATCGCTCGGATTGAAAAAACGGTCTTCATATGTCCCGCAATATAAAATTGTCCCGTATTGGTAAGAACTTTCTAATTCTCCGTCAATTTCGATATTTCCGTCGTCCATTACTCTGCATTTGTACCTGCCCCATTTCGTGTTGTCAGTCCTTAATTTCGACGTAAATTCAATAATACTGTTCCTGACAGTATATTCGCCGGACGATACATAATCGTATATCCCGCTTTTTATGCTGACGCTGTCAGGACTCTTTCCATAATGATTGCTATGTAAAACATTTCCGGACTTAGTAAACACAAACTGGTCCCAATGCGGTTTTGTTAAACTATAAATCGGCGTGTCTAGCAAATACACAAGACCGTCGTTTTCGCCGGGCAGCTTTTCCAATTCCTGCGTAAAAAAATTTTTGGCGGTAATTGCAGATGACGACATAGACGCGCTCTGTACGACTAGTTGTTTTGGAGGGTTCTGTACATTCTGTTTATCGTCCAAGGTCATACCCAGTGCGTTCTTTACCGCCGTGACAAGGTTATCGAACACTTTGTCATTCGGATATGCGTCAATCCAATGCTTGCCAGAAAGAAACAACTCCAGATTGCGATTCATTTCAATTTTTGAAAGCCTATACGGAATAATAATTTTTCCTTTTGAGAAAGCGCGTTCCACTTCAGCATACACATAAGAGGAGTTATTGGATTCTTCGGAAAAAATCAACACCATCAGTTTACAGTTCTCAATGCCTAAGATTATTTCCTCCCCAAAATTAAACCCGCCGCGCACATCTCTTGGCGCGATCCAGCAGGTGACGCCGTTTTGTTCCAATGTGTGACAGATTGCGTCTGCCGTCAGTTTGTCTTTTGATGAATGACTGATAAAAACATCGTGACCCATAATGAATACCTCTTAAATTATATATTTTTAATAATTACAGACATATAAGATTGGTAGCCATCCTAAAATGTGATACAATACCAATATCGATATTATATCATATAAAAATAGAAAAATCAACAATTTTATACGGATAGTTATGGCAATCTTAAACATACAAAATGCACAAAAATCGTAGGGCGCGGCACCAAATTCGCCAACGGCGAATTTATAGACGCGCCGTATGATTAACGGTTTTGCACGGTTTGCGGCGTGTCAAGGATGCCACGCCCTACGAAAATAAATAAAAATTTGTGCATAATCACAATTAAGCGATTGCCATAACGGATAGTATCATGTTTTGATTATATACAAAGTCATAATCCGGATTTTTTTGCTTGTATTGATTGACGCCGTATGCAATGCTGTTTGCCGGAATACTTATCATCTCAAAATATAAATTTTACATATCTCCGTTCCTATAATTATATAGAAGCGGCAATTTTTCGAAAAATTTATATGTTAAGTTTTATGCGTTTTATCAGCACAGCAGCCACAATGAACTTCTGCTTGATTCGTTGAAAACGAATCTGCGCGAAGTTCATTATATGGGCAGTTGCCGCAACCGCCTTTGCATCGCTTTTTCCTGCGGACCATATATATAACAATACATACAATGATTATAATCAGAACGCCGAGAACTAAATAATCAACTAAATGCACAAAATCACCCCACAATCAGACGACCTATTTGATATACAATAAATGCCATCAGCCACGCGAAGCCGGTCTGATATAATATGACAAAAAACATGCCTTTGATACTGCCGTATTCGCGTCTCACCGTCGAAACCGCCGCAATGCACGGGGTGTACAGCAGTGTGAATATCAGGAAGCTGAACGCGTTCAGCGGCGAAAACAATGTATGCAGCGCGTTGCCGAGTTCCGCAACGTTAGCTCCGGTCAGTACGGCCAATGTGCTGATGACTGCTTCTTTCGCGGTAAATCCTGTTATAAGCGCGGTCGAGACGCGCCAGTCGGAAAAACCTACAGGCTTGAATATAACGCTTATAAATTTTCCAATTGCCGCCAGCATACTGTTTTCACTATTGGTGACAGTATTCAGGCGTATGTCGAACGATTGTAAAAACCATATGACGATAGTAGCCAGAAAGATAACTGTAAACGCCCTCTGAATAAAATCTTTTGCCTTGTCCCACATGAGCAGAAGCACTGTTTTGACAGACGGGAAACGGTAGTTCGGCAGTTCCATCACAAACGGCACCGGTGCTCCTCTAAACGCCGTTTTTTTCATGATAAACCCCGACAGGACTGCCAGCATAATTCCGGTCACATATATGCCGATCATCACAAACGCCTGATATTTAGCGAAAAACGCGGCGGTAAACAGTGCGTATATCGGCAGTTTTGCGCTGCAGCTCATGAACGGCGTCAGCAGTATCGTCATCTTTTTGTCGCGCTCGCTCGAGAGCGTCCGCGTAGCCATAACTGCCGGAACAGTACAGCCGAACCCCATCAGAATAGGCACAAAGCTTCGCCCCGAAAGTCCGATTTTGCGGAGCGGCTTATCCATCACAAACGCAATTCGCGCCATATAACCGCTGTCCTCCAGTATGGACAGGAAGAAGAACAGCACCACGATAATCGGCACGAAACTGAGCACCGCTCCAACGCCCGCAAATATGCCGTTGATAATCAGCGAATGAATGACAGGATTCAGCCCGTATATAGTCAGCGCGCCATCAACGATATCGCTCAGACTGTTTATCCCCAACACTAACACATGACTCAGCCGGTTGCCGATTACGCCGAAAGTGAGCCAGAACACTGTAAGCATGATAGCCAGAAACGCGGGAATTGCCCATATTTTGTGCGTCAGTACAGAATCCAATCTGACGCTGCGCCGATATTCGCGGCTCTCTTTGGCTTTGACGACGCATTTCCGGCATACATCCTCTATGAACTGATAACGCATATCTGCCAGAGCGGCTTCCCTGTCGGTGTTTAATTCCGTTTCCATTTCCTTGACGGCATGTTCGATCATATCAGTTTCATTTTCGGTAAGCGACAGGCTTTTGAGAATGAGTTCGTCGCCTTCTACCAGTTTTGTCGCCGCGAACCGGTTGGGGATATTCTGCCTCTGGGCATGGTCCTCGACAAGATGCGCGATTGCGTGAATAGTCCTATGTACCGCGCCTGAACAGAAATCTATGCGTTCCGGTCTTTTGCCATTTTCAGCCGTCTCCAACGCCTTTTCCACAAGTTCGGTCAGTCCCTGCTTCTTGACGGCGGATATAGGCACTACGGGTATGCCGAGCAGTTCGCTCATTAAATCTATGTCTATGCTCCCGTTGTTTGCCTGCACCTCGTCCATCATATTGAGTGTCAGAACCATCGGAATCTGCAGTTCGATCAGCTGCAGCGTCAGATACATGTTGCGCTCGATATTGGTCGCGTCCGCGATGTTGATAATACCGTCCGGTTTTTGTTTCAGCAAAAAATCACGGGTCACGATTTCCTCGTTGGTATACGGCGACAGGGAATAAATTCCGGGTAAATCGACGATCGAAACGTCCTTATACCCGATGATATTCCCGATTTTCTGGTCAACCGTCACGCCGGGGAAATTCCCTACATGCTGGTTTGAACCTGTCAGCTGATTGAACAGCGTTGTCTTGCCGCAGTTCTGGTTACCCGCAAGCGCAAAAACCATACTTATGCCTCCTCAACCGTGATTTTTTCAGCGTCCTCCAAACGCAGAGTCAAAACATACCCCCGGAGCAATAGCTCAATGGGATCTCCCATCGGCGCAACTTTTTTAACCGTTACAGTAGTGCGGGGAGTAATACCCATTTCCAGAAGTCTGTGACGTAATATCTTTTCACCCCCAACATTCAATACTTTTCCGCTTTTTCCTACTTTTAACTCTCTCAGCGTCATTTATTTTCGCCTCCCTTTGAGTTAGTTTATCCTAACTATCTATATGTTATCACAAACTAACTTATTTGTCAAGGTATTTTTATAAAAGTTTCAATTTTTTTTATTTATCATTGATTTATACGAAGATTCATGTTATAATATAATAAATATTGGATTAGTGTATAATAACTTTGCAGGAGGAGGCAACGTTTTGAAAATGCAGGAATCAGCCGAGAATTATTTGGAGACGATTTTAATTTTGAGCCACAATGGAAATCAAGTCCGTTCAATTGATATAGTGAACGAACTTGATTACAGCAAACCGAGCGTGAGTGTCGCTATGAAAAATTTACGTTCCAAGGGATATATTACGACAGACGACAACGGATATATAACGCTAACTGAAAACGGGCGGAAAATAGCGGAACGATGTATGAGCGGCATATGTTGATTTCCGACTGGCTTATTTTTTTGGGCGTGGACAGGAAAACGGCGGTAAGCGATGCGTGCAGAATGGAACATGCGATGAGCGAAAAAAGTTTTTCTGCGATAAAGAGTCATATAGAAAACTGGAAACACGATATTTACATGAAAAAGGATAAAAAATCAGTGCAGATATAATTGCGCAAAATGTTTTTTTGTTAAAACCGCCGATTATAGACAAGGTAATCACAGTAAAAAGAAACGTTCCCGCAATAAATAACGCCAAAAGATTAACAGATTTAGAGTTCACAAATAGTATTAATTAAAAATAACAATATTGATAAAAGTAGAAAGCAGCATTAAACCGCTCCTTTTGGAAGCGACGAGAATGAGAACATAACAAAATATCGCTATTTCCAGCGCCACCCAAAAATCCCTTTTTACGCCGCTGACGTCAGCTAAAAATGAACCATTTTGTAAACTGTCATGTAAAATGACAAAGACATCGTCGCCTTTGCTGATATTATAGTCAAACAGCCCGGAATAACTCCGTTCATTTGTAAACTCAATAATTTGACCTTTATTATTCTTTACGTATTTTTTAATTCTTTACATTAATCCCCATATTTTTAATAAATAATTATTCGGCGAATTTTGCCTGATTGTCAATCCACGCGACAATACCGTCCGCGATTGCGGCGGCGGAACGCTGAATGTTCGCCGGGTCGCAGGCAGTTTCGTATTCGTCCGGATTTGAGATAAACAGCATTTCAAACAACGCCGCAGGAAATTTGTGATTCCTGAGCATCGCCAGCATCTGGTACTGGGCTGGTCTCTCAGCTCTGTTGAGTTCGGAAGATATAACATCAGCGCATGAATTAGCGAGCAGCCTTCCCGAATCGTCGCAGTATAGCCCTAAAAGCCCTCTTGTAAGCGAATTGTCAGTCGTGTCGCCGAGCGAATTTTGGTGAATCGATATACAAAAATCCGGGTCAATTTTGTTTAATGTATCCATACGGCTATTGATATCCACAGTTTCGTCTGTTTCTCTTATCATAACGACATTTGCCCCAAGCGCAATCAGTTCATGTTTCAATGCAAGCGCGATTTCGAGATTGAAATCCTTCTCGTTTTTGCCTTTTGTCCCCAAAAATCCTAAGGCTCCAGTATCAATGCCCCCGTGCCCTGCGTCCACTATTATCGTCAACCCGTTGAGAGGCTTGTCGCCGCCTATCGCTTTCATCGGATTACGAGCTTTTATTATTATAGACCCATTGTCATACACAATCTCAAAACCGTAGAAATTATCGGAATTTATCAAATCAAACGAATATGTTACGCTGTTTTGTTCTTCATTTTGGCTAACCGACATACTGCTAAATAGCGGATTATCTGTGACATCTAATGTTTCGCCGCCATTTGGCGTATTATATAACGTCACGTTGAAAATTCCGTTTTTGCATTTCGCGTCAACCGGCACGTTTTCTGTCACCCCGAATGTTATATCTGTTGTCTTGCCGTTGTTTGCTATTGAAGCTGACTGTATTTCATTTATCGCAAGCTGTTTGCCGGGCTGTAAAACGACGTCTGAAACTGCTACATACCCTCCGAAACTCAGATGGTAATACCCGTTTGATAGTCCTACGATGTTGTCGCTCATTCCGACAGATGCAGGCAGATAATCGTCGTAGAAACTGGAATCCGGAGCTATTTTTATATACGCGTAATCGTTTACGACTTCGCACGGAATATATGCCGTATCGTTTATAAGCTTTACATTTACGCCGACCGCCGAAGCATTTTCGTCATTTCGCACAGCCGTGAATACTATATTACCCAAATCTATCATATCGCCGTTTGGCTGCGTTGTAGGCAAGGTTATCGTTCCGGAATATACCTCCGTCATATATTTGCCCTCGTCCGGCGGCAGTGTGAGGGGCGTTAAAGATACCTCTGTATCGCCGAGAGTTGCCGTAACCATGCTGTTCGACGGAGCTTGAATCCTGACTTGAATTTTATCTCCCGGATCTGTTATTATGTCGGTTTTCGGGGAAATAACATCTATATCATATGAATCCATCTGCGGATAAACATATGGCTGAGATAACGATGAGGTGTTTTTGTTTATCACATGAATAGTCTGAGTCCCATTTTCTGTGAATATCAAGTCATTTTCCCCATCTTTTATGGGAACGAACACAGAAAAATATCCGCTCTTGGTTCTCGTGACTTTTTCGTCGTTATAATATACAGGGTATGCAGGATCAGACCCGCTCATTATATTTACGCCGGTTATCGAGGAATCTGTATAGGTTGTTCCGTTCGCCGGGCGTCCGATTATAACGCCTCCGCCATTCGACGCCGGTTTTGCCTCTGGTTTCGGCTCCGCGAACAGTTTCGCTAAATTGTCCTTGATATTGTACGAATTTTCGGCGATATCCTTATACCCGTAGAAAACGCTGCCTTTCACGCTGATATAATTGCGAGCATACTCGACCTGCCTCGGGATTTCTGTGTCGTCCTGAAAATCTGTCGTCAGTTTATATGCGGCGTGACCTATATACAAATCGACCCCTGTGCCGTCCACAAGAGTGCTCCACCATCTGACGAGAACGTCAAACGGAGCGGCTTTGGTTGCAAATCCCCAGTATATCTGGGGGCAGATATAATCGACGTAACCGCCCTGAACCCACGCTGTCGCGTCGCAGTATATCGCAGAGTATGCCTCCAATCCTGACGTGTCGGAACCGTCCGGAGTTGCTGCCGATTTGTTCGCCCATATGCCGAACGGACTTACTCCAAACCGCACATTCGGATTCGCTTTTTTCATTTCTGTATATACATTTTTGATTAATTCGTTCACGCTCGCACGCCTGAAATCGTCGATACTCGCATACTCCGAACCATACTTCTGATATGCCGCCGTATCGTCGAATATTGCCTGCACACTCGAACCGTCGGCTGCCGTATGATTCACCGGGTACGGGTAGAAATAGTCGTCGAAAACTATGCCGTCGATGTCATAACTCTTGACTATCTCCATAACCCCGTCTGTAATAAGCTGGCGCACTTCAGGAAGTCCTGGATTGTAGTACATTCTTCCGTCGGCATATTTCACGACCCAGTCAGGGTGCAGCCTCGCAGGATTGCTCGGCGCGAGAACGTTCAAATCCTGCTGAGGATTTCCTGCTGTGCCGTTTGTTATTCTGTACGGATTCACCCATGCGTGAAGTGCTATATTGTTTTCATGCGCTATCTGTATTATGTATTTGAGAGGGTCAAACCCGTCAGCAAGCGGACCGCCCTGTTTCCCCGTGAGATATTTCGATGTTGGGAATATCGACGAATTGTAGATTGCGTCGCTTTCGGGTCTCACCTGAAAAAATATGGCGTTGAGATTTGCTTCCTTGCATGTTTTGACGATATCGTCAAGCTCCGCTTTCATCTGGTCTGCTGAGAGTCCCTGTGTAGACGGAAAGTTCGTATTGCCTACGCTCGCAATCCATACTCCTCTTAGTTCGTTGTCGCCGATTTTATATGACTCCTGAGAATTTGAATTCGATGGATTTGTATCACCGGAATTTATATCGGTTGCGCTCACAACATCTGCTTTATCATCTTTACATGACAAACTCGGCATAACTCCCATAAGCAATATTAATGCCAGCAATAAAATCTTATTAAAATTTTTGTACATCATTTTATATTCTCCTTATTGGAATATATTATAATATATTTCAACGTATTTTAATATAACGATTGTTTTAAATTTTTAATAATTATTTTACCGCTTAATATTGTCCGATTGAATTTTATTTTATCTGCGTTTCGGATTTGCCGGAAACCAATCCTTTTTTACACGCTCCTCCTTCCTGTTCATACAATTCTTTTATTTTCCGAAATATTGTGAACCCAAGCACTGCGAGTAGAGAAGATACGATATTGTTCCTGATTTGAATAAAGAGCCGTAGGGCGGTTTTTTACCAACCTACGGCTTATCACCTATGTTTTATATATCTAATGTTCACTTAATCTTAATAGTTGATTACGCGCAGTTCAAAGTACGCCTGCGGATGCGCGCATACAGGGCATTTCTGCGGAGCGTTTTCGCTGTCAACAATATGTCCGCAGTTGCGGCATATCCAGACGGACTTCTCCTTTTTGGCAAATACTGTGCCGTCCTCAACGTTTTGTAACAGTTTGAGGTAACGTTCCTTGTGTGTCTTCTCAATTTTTGCTACCGATTCAAACAAGAGCGCGATGTCGTTAAATCCTTCCTCGTGCGCTTCCTCCGCCATGCGTTTGTACATTTCAGTCCACTCGTAGTTTTCTCCGACTGCGGCAGATTTCAGATTTTCGGCAGTCGCAGGTATTTCGCCGCCGCACAGCAGTTTGAACCATATCTTGGCGTGTTCTTTTTCGTTTTCGGCGGTTTCTGTAAATACGGCAGAGATTTGCTCGTATCCGTCTTTTTTTGCCTTGGATGCGAAATACGTGTATTTGTTACGTGCCTGACTTTCGCCTGCAAATGCGTCCATCAGATTTTTTTCTGTTTTTGTTCCTCTCAAATTTGCCATAATATCATTCTCCTTTATATTTAAATTTTATTTTTTCATATTTAACTGTTATATGTTTATTTTTTGTATCCGCATTTTGGACATACGCCATTTTCGTTTAGCTCAATGCCGCATAACGGACAGCGAGCTTTTTCTTTCATGTGTTCTTTCCCATATTCCTGAGTAGCTCCATTTACTCCGCTTGTAAACGTGATTTTTACAATATTTAATTTGTCTTTCAGTAAGTCGTAAACTATTTTAATCATACCTTCAACGGTCATTGTTTCCTTCGTGACAACCAAACGGCATTCCGGGTACGCTGTCGCAAGTTCCGTCTTGAAAGCGGGACCCTTTTGTTTATTGGTCGGCGCGCCGTCCTTAATGCCCTGCACCTCATAAACGCCAAGAATCGCGGGAAGCAATGGGTCATCTTCCCTTAAAACAAGCGCGTGGTCGAAGTTCTGTAAAACTTCCCAAGCTGTTTTCTTAATTTCATTACAGGGGAATACCATATTGACGCCTGAGTTGACGGTATCCTCAACTTCAAGCGTCAGTATTCCCGTGTGCCCGTGCAAATACTGTGCTTCGCCTTTGAACCCATAGAACCTATGTGCATATTGTAAATCTAACATGGTAAAACTTCTCATAATTCTTCTCCTTATGTATTTTATATATTTATTTGCAATCTTTTTTGCATTGCTGACAAATGCCTTTGAATATGACATCATGCTCATCGATTTGAAAGCCGTATTTTTTCTGTACCGTCTCGTTTATCCCGTCAAGATAACCAATGTCCACATCGAATATTTTTCCGCACTCCCTGCACTTGAAATGATAATGCCGTTCAGTTCGCCTGTCATATCTTTCCGTTTCGTCAGGTAATGAAACCTGCCGTATTTCGCCACTTTCTGCCAGTTTGCGAAGATTTCGGTAAACTGTCGTCATGCTTATTTTCGGATGGTTTTTATTAACCTCGGCATATACTTCCTCAACGGTCGGGTGAGTGCTGAATTTTTTCAATGCATCTAAGATAATTTGTTGCTGGGCGGTATTCCTTTTTTCACTCATAATATTTTCCTTATCGACAATTAATATCGTTAATAATTATATACTACATAATTGGTATTGTCAATACTGAACAGACACAAAAAACGTCAAAAAACGTGAAGATTTAGAATTTAACAAACAGTTCATAATTTGCGACAAACAGTATATTTTTACAAAACGATGGAAAACTAAACATGACTACAAAATCAGGAGGCAATTATGTATAAACCATTTGAACAAAAACCCATGAAACTGTTTGAGGGAATCATGGACTGGAAAACAGTATATCCGAAACCCTATTCAAAAAACGAAGTAGACCCTTATACGAAAATACGCATTATTCTGATGAATAGCATCGAAACCGAAGCGACCATGTTCGGTCATCAATTCCACCGCCACTGTGCGGACAACGAACTTCGGCGAGAACTCGCCATGCTGCGCCGCGTTGAACAGCTTCAGCAGAAGCATATCAATTGGCTGAAACCGCTCGACGAATCGCAAATTGAAACCACAATAGGCTACGAACACGTTGCCGTTGACCTGACAGCTTGGCTTGCTCAGAACGAACCGGACCGCAACGTTAAGCAGTCGCTTGATTTCGCCCTGCTTGAGGATTTCGACCATTTATACCGCTACGCGAATTTGCTTGATCTTGATAAAAATATTCCCGCTCAGAAACTCACAAAGAGTTATGTCGATATTACCCCGGGCAGACCTACCATTGCGGAACACCGCCACCCTCACGATACGGTATTCTATCATATAGATTCTACGCTGATTATCACCGCAGGCGAACAGCAGACCATGAATTTCTACAATAATATAGGCAACACCTATGACAACGACTGCGGACGAAAACTTTATCTCGAAATCGCAATGATCGAAGAAGAACACGTCACCCAGTACGGATCGCTGCTTGACCCGAACTGTACATGGCTGGAAAATCTGCTGATGCATGAGTATATGGAATGTTACCTTTATTATTCATTTTATCAGGACGAGCAGGATGCCAGTATAAAGAGTGTTTGGGAATTGCATCTGAATCAGGAACTTTCCCATCTGAACAAAGCGGCGGAGCTGTTGAATAAATACGAGGGGACGGATTGGAATGAGATTGTCCCTGCCGAATTCCCGAAACTGCTGCAATTCCACGACACACGGGATTATGTACGTCAGGTTTTAGTAAACCAAATCGAGCTTGCCTCCTGCAAAGAAACATTAAAAAATATCAACGAACTTGCGCCGGACCACAGATATTTTGAATATCAAAACAGGGTCAACCATGATGTAAACGCATTGGAAACCCATGCTATTATTGATAAGCATATTCAGCAGAAAGGACAGGATTACCGGGACGAATCAAAACCGAATCCCGTTCCCGGGCTAACTGACCGTAAATATGACAACATTGAAATCGCACGTACAAAAACGTCTGAAATAAACACTAATTGAAAAATATACAAAAATCAGCATAAATGGCTTATATCTATGCTGATTTCTATTTTTTTAAAATTATGTGAAGATTGATTATCTGTGCGATTCAGACCTTGCGAAGAAGAATGTGCCGATAATCAGGAATACTGCCGTCAACGCGATTATAGCGAACAGATTTACTGCGGGATTGAACATGACAAGCGAACTGTATTCAGGACTTCCTGCGTATACGACGGAACGCACTAAATCGAGACAGTATGTCATCGGCATTATGCGGTTGAGAACAAGCAGTATGCCGCTTGAATTGTTGATCGGTATAATCGCTCCGGCTAAGAACATCTGAGCCATCGTAATCATAGTCACCGCCATATTCGCGGCTTTTTTGCTCCTGATACAGCCGATGATAACAACTGCGAACGAGCCGGAAGCCAAGCACATAAGAGGAGACAGAGCCAATGTTGCCAGTAACTGTCCGGCGCTCAATGTGATGCCCATGAAAAATCCCACTACAAGAGTGCCGAGCATGGCGATTATCGCGCCGAACGACGAACCGATTATCTTGCCTACTATGATTGAGTACCGCGAAACCGGCGAAATCATCATTTCCTGCGTGAAATCTATGTCATGGTCTTCAACTAACGAAGATAATCCCATCGAAGTCATCATAAACAGCATGTTTACAAGCATTCCGATCATCATAAACGAGCCGTAATTGAACTGTAGTCCGCCGCTCATATTTTGCGACAGCGAGCCGCCGAGCATACCCATCATCACTATCGGCATGGCGAGGCTCATTATAATCAAACCGGGTGATTTCAGCATGAGCGTAACATCCCGTGCCGCAATTGTCAGGACTGCGTTCAATTCACGACCAATTCTTGAAGTCTTTTTAGTCAGCTTTGATTCGGAGGTATTTTCCTTCTCATTTTTTTCGATTATATCATTTATTTTAACACTGCTTACGTTATTCATATCATTTACGCTCCTTTTACTATAATTTGTGAATTATTTGGGTTTACGGTTGCTACCGGTTTCCCGATATATTCTATATACGCATCCTCAAGCGACGGTTCTTTAATTTTTAACACGGTGAGTTTACTTTTCAGTTTCGCAATGATTTCCTGTGCGGTTATATTCTGATACGGGACTGTTATGTGCTCTTCTATGTGATATGGCAATCCCATTTGTATCAATTCTTCTGTCAGATTGTCCCTGTTGTCCGCGTCCAGAACAAGTTCCTGTTTAAGCAGTGTCTGCTTCATTTCATCGGGCGAGCCGGATATTGCGATTCTGCCTCTGTTTATTATACAGAGTTTATCTACCTTTTCGGCTTCGTCGATATAATGCGTTGTCAGAAACACAGTCGTGCCGTTTTTATGCCGCGTTTCGTTGATATAGTTCCACAAATCGCGGCGGCTTAATGCGTCCAGTCCCTGCGTTGGTTCGTCGAGAAATAGTATCTTCGGCGTGTGAATCAGACTGCGTATAATCTCCAATTTGCGCTGCATACCCCCGGACAGTTTTTTTATCGGCTTGAACAGCGAATCTTTTATTCCCACGATTTCCGCCAGTTCTATGACTCTGTTTCTGTAAGCGGCGGGCATCATTTTGAACGACGGACGATAGCCTACCATTCCGTAGAGGCACACATGAAACCTTATATTTTCCTCCGCCGAAAGATTCGGGTCGAGGCTGGGCTGCTGAAAAATGATGCCTACCTCGTCCCTGACATGTTGAGCTTCTTTTTCAACGTCGTACCCAGCTATTTTCACTTCCCCCGAAGTTTTTGAAAGGGTGGTAGTCAGAATTGATATTGTCGTTGTTTTTCCCGCGCCGTTCGGTCCCAGAAACGCAAAAAATTCGCCCTCGCCGACAGAAAAACTGATATGATTTACCGCAGGTTCTTTCGCGCTGTTGTACTGTTTTACCAAATCGTTGATTTCTATAATTTTGTTCATTTAATATAACCTTCTTCTATGATTTATTGTTTATGGTTATAGTATATTTCCGCAACGTAAACGGAAGTTAAACTCTGTTTAAATTGAGTGTAAACTGAGAAATATTTTTTAGGAAAATAAAAATATCTGTAAATCAAAGGGTTTACAGATATTTTTTATATAGATTTTTTTGCTTATTATGTAATTTGTTCCATTACCCATTTTGCCATTTCCCGAACTAACTCGTTTTTATCGTTCAATGCCTGTTCAATATACGGCAAATATTTTGGTTCATATTGATAAGCCATAACCCGTAAAGCATGAACTTTCCATTTCCAGATTTTATCATGACCTATGTAAAAAAATACAGGCGACAGTTTGGATTCGAGCGTTTCATCGGCCAGAGTGCAAATCTGTTCAAGAGTTAAATATTTACTTAGTTCTTCAAGTCCCGGAAAATTTTCTTCAGATGTCCAGCAGCCTTTATTCATTGGGCAGCAATCCTGACAATCGTCGCATCCATACAACCAACCTTTCATTTTTAAACGCAACTCTTCCGGTGGCAGAGTGTTCGGCAGTCCTCCATATGACATAGAACTTGTGCATGTAAAAGCATTTATTTGATAAGGCTCGGCAAGCGAACCCGTAGCGCAAGCGTCAATACATTTTGTGCAATCGTCCGGGCACGGCGGAAGATTATTTTTACATATATATTCCATTTCTTGGTCAATCAGCCATGTTTCGAGCCAAACCCATGAACCGTATTCGGTGTAAAACAAATTATTTTTGCGGACAATTCCTATGCCGGATTTAACTGCGGCATACTTTCCCGCAGAACTTCCGCCAGTCCATGTGTCTTTCTTGAATTTAACACTATGTTCCGTTAAATATTCGTCAAACAGAGAGGCTGCTTTGTTTTCTTCAGATTCCGCAACGACGCGATAATCAGTAAGATAATATTTGGCAATTCTTCCATGCAATTCCTCGGGAATTTTATATTTACCGTATCTTCCGGCACAGACAATTATTGATTTTACCCAAGGCTCAGTTTCTTCCGGTTTGACAAACTTCAGGAAATAAGAATTATATGATTTTGTGAACGGAAACTTTTCAATCCGTTTATTAATCATATTTTCGTAGCCGCGCATAGCATCAGTTTTAACAATTCCGCAAGCGGCATATCCAAGTTCAATCGCTTTATCATGGATTTCTTTTACAGTTATGTTCATTGTGGTTCCTCCCCTAAAGTTAATATTTTTACATTTAAATAAGATTATTTATATCGCCAATAAGACAAAGAAGTCTGAATTTACATTCCATCATATTGTTTACGCTGTTCTTGTCAAAATCCTGTTTTATGCGGTTGACAAAATATTCATACCGTTCATCGCCGATTTTCGGAGCGGCTGCGCTTGACAAACACCCGGATAGAAAATGATAGAAATCCTGATAATATGTGTAATAAAAAGTCTTTCTGATTGCTGTGCCGTCGGCAAATTCATTCCCTAGCCGTTTATCTTTTTCTATTTTCTCTTCGTTTTTGAATTCATTCCACAAACTCTCGCCTTCTGAATCAGATTTTATATCGGGATAATAATGCGTTATAATTATTTTGCCTTTCTTTTTGAGTATTCGATTAAACTCTTGGATTGCCAATGCCTTATTAAACGACAGGTAAGCGTTTCCGCAAACAATATAGTCTATGCTATTTGTCGTTAAAGACGTATTTTCAGCCGTTTTCAATAACGATATATAGTTTTGGTGATTTGATAACAACTCGTCTGATAAAATCTTCATCTCTTGATTCGGCTCTATGCAATATACCGTATTACCCTTCTCAAGAAAATGTTTGCTCATTGTCCCTATGCCTGAACCTATATCGGCAATAATGTCGGTTTGCTTAATTCCGTAATCGTTATAAAGATACTTAAAAAATTCTTTTGGATAATCCGGTCTGCCGGTCAAATAATTTTCTGAACGACCCTGAAACTGTTTTCTTGCTGTTTCAAGCTGTTCATGTAATATACTCAACCGTTGCATATAGAGCGAAATCGTATCAGGTGAACCGAAAAAAATATATCTTGCTTTCTGTTCAGCTGGTTCGTAATAATATAAGTATTTAGCATCCGGTTCATCATCGGCTATGTTCGCTTGTATTTCACTAAACTCCTGACTTAAAACAGTTGCATCTTCAATACGCTTGCAGTAATAGTCAGTTACGGAACATGTCTGAAGTTCACTCGTAATATTTATATTCACGCCGGATATGAAGTCAAGTAAAAATTGATTGTTACGGGAAACAGAGCTGTTTTCACCGTCATTTTTTCTTTCCGATATCGCATTGATGTTTTGCATAGTAAAACGCCATTGTCCCCCGACTTTACGCCCTTTTAACGTACCGTCTTTAAGATAGTTCCGTATTGTTCTCGAAGTCAAATTAGTATAAGCTGCTACATCATCGACTGTATAAAATTTTTCAACATTCATAAAAATCACCGCCTTGTTTTTTATTATACCACATATATTTTTATTTGTCAATACATATTTCATATAATTTCATGATTATTTTTCACATAATTTCATATTTGTAATTTTATTCATATAATAAAGTACCGGATATCATTCAAAAGTTATATGCTTCTGAATGATGTCCGACTTATTTCCTAAAAATATTAATTATCTTTAAACTGGCAGTTTAACGGTAAAAGCCGTACCTTTGCCGACTTCACTCTCCACCGTGACAATCCCGCCGTGAAGTTCGATAATCTTTTTCACCAACGCCAATCCTAAGCCGTTGCCGCCCAGCGAACGGTCGCGAGCTTTATCGACTTTGTAAAACCGCTCAAATATGTGCATTTGATTCTCAGGAGCTACGCCCATTCCCGTATCTTCTACCTGGCAGCATACTTCGCAGTCAGCCTTCTTTAGAGTTATGCGGATTTCGCCGTTTTCGGGTGTAAATTTTATCGCGTTGTGCAACAGATTTATCCATACCTGCGCTAGCAGTTCCTCGTCGCCGTTATATGTCAGCTTTTCAAGCTCTGCTTCGACTGATAGATTTTTCGCCGCCCATTGCGGTTCGAGCGTAAGCGTTATATTTTCGATTTGCCTGTCAATCCTGTATTCCCTGACAGAAAGAGGCGACTCCGTTCCGGTTTCAAGCGCCGACAGTTTCAACAGATTATCGCTTAACTTAGACAGTCTTCTGCTCTCCGTCTCTATGATTTTCAGATAGTGCTGTCTTTGTTCCGCAGATACGTTATCTTTCTGCAGAAGCGCGGCAAATCCGCTTATTGACGTGAGCGGCGACTGCAATTCATGCGATACATTCGATATAAATTCCTGCCGCAGCTGCTCCATTGAACCGAGGTCATGCGCCATTTTATTTACGCCGTCTACCAATTCGGAGCGCATTCTGCGTTCGTTTGGTTCGATAAATACATCAAAATCCCCCTGCGCAATTCTTGTCATTGCCTGCAGGATTTGATTGTTGGGATTGGTGAAACCTCCGTCGTGAGGGTGAAATAATCTTACAGTCGTTGAAATTAGAATTAAAATTGTCATTCCCGCGAGCCCCGAAAAAACATGAGACCATATATCAGGCGGATTTCCAGTATATTTATAAATAAAATTTGTGATGAAATAACCTGAAGCAAAAATAACAGTCATAACGACTATAAGAAATATAATTCCGGCTGCCGCTTTTAAAATTGTCTCGATCTTATTCTTCTTCACGAAATCACTTCCAGTCTGTACCCCAAGCCCCGTACAGTGTCGATTTTGAATCTGTACTTTTCAACGGGAAACCTCTCGCGCAGACGCCCGATATGCACGTCGAGCGTCCGCTCGTTTCCGTCGAAATCGAATCCCCAGATGTCCTCGATTAACGAATCGCGCGAAAATGTTTTCCCCGGAAATCCTGCGAGCTTGAATAGCAATTCAAATTCTTTCATGGGTATATCCTCTTTAACTCCGCCGTAAATCACGCTGTAACTGTTTTTGTCAATAGTCAGTTCGCCGATTTGCACAATCTGCGAAGCTTCTATCTTATACCTGCGTAACAATGACCGCACGCGCATGACAAGTTCATCGCCCTCGAACGGTTTCGTGAGGTAATCGTCCGCGCCGAGTTCAAATCCTTTGACTTTCGCGCCAATATCGCTTTTCGCAGTCAGCATCAAAACTGGCAGATTCGCATAATATTTCCGCAGATTGCGGCATAGTTCATAACCATCCATGTTCGGCATCATAACGTCGATAACGGCGAGGTCGGGATTTTCCGCCGACATTTTTTGCAGAGCGGCGCGTCCATCGTCGGCTTCGCAAATTTCGAACCCGCTGTTATGTAACAGTGCGCACACTAATTCGCGTATATTCGGGTCGTCGTCAACTATCATTATTTTACTCATGTTTTTCACCAGACTTTTTATAATTTTATATAATAGATGTGTCGCAGAACTAAGAAAGAATCCTGTGATTGTACAAAGAAGCAATAAGTTTGACCCTGACCAAGCCGCGCTGACCCTTGCCACGATAGGTTTCCTTGCAGATTCTGAAAATCTTAA
>WQYZ01000034.1 GCA_009780985.1 Oscillospiraceae bacterium
ACATGCCTTGGCGGCGCGATACGCGACCCGCTTTCGGGACGTTCTTACGTCTATCAGGCAATGCGCGTGACAGGTTCGGCAGACCCGCGTCAAAAAATTTCTGCGACTTTAAAAAACAGACTGCCGCAGTCAAAAATTACAAAAGGCGCGGCGGACGGCTTCAGTTCCTACGGGAATCAGATAGGGCTTGCGACCGGCGGAGTGTATGAGATATATCATCCGAATTACGCCGCAAAACGTCTTGAAATCGGTGCGGTTATCGGCGCGGTTCCCAAATCAAATGTAAAACGCTCTGCTCCCGCATCGGGAGATTCGATAATATTGCTCGGCGGACGCACCGGACGCGACGGTTGCGGAGGGGCAACAGGTTCTTCAAAATCGCACACATCTGAATCTCTTTACACGAGCGGCGCAGAAGTCCAGAAAGGCAATCCGCTTGAAGAACGCAAATTGCAGAGACTATTCAGGAACCCAAAAGCGGCGGCGATGATAAAACGCTGCAACGATTTCGGCGCAGGCGGAGTATCCGTGGCAATCGGTGAGCTCGCCGACAGCATATTTATTGATTTGTCGCTTATCCCAAAAAAGTACGAAGGGCTTGACGGAACGGAGCTAGCAATTTCAGAATCGCAGGAGAGAATGGCTGTAGTCGTAGCAAGCGAAAACGCTGACGCGTTTATTTACGAGGCTAATCTCGAAAATCTTGAAGCCACAAAAGTCGCCGTTGTAACCGACGACCACAGGCTTAGAATGGCATGGAACGGCAATCAGATTTTATCTATAGACAGAAATTTTTTAAATTCAAACGGCGCAAAAAAACGCACAAAAATAGAAGTGCCTCAAAAAAATCCCGAGAGCGTTCAGGGCATTTCAAATATAATCTATAATAAAGTAAAAAACGACGATATAAAACAGGCGTATATAAATTTGGTTTCGGACTTGAATATATGCTCGCTCAAAGGACTTGCGGAGCAATTCGACTCGTCGATAGGCGCAGGGACCGTAATCTCGCCGTTCGGAGGCGCGCACAGGCTGTCTCCGTCGCAGTTTATGGCGGCAAAAATCCCGGTCCTGAACGGCGATACAGACACATCGTCCGTTATGTCATACGGATTTTCTCCGTATATAAGCGAGATAAGCCCATACATGGGCGCATTATACGCAGTCGTGGAATCTGTGTCTAAACTTATCGCGGCAGGAGTGGATTTATCGGACATATATCTGTCGCTGCAGGAGTATTTCCCCCGCACTCAAAATGATCCTAAGAGATTCGGACTGCCGTTCGAGGCTCTCCTCGGCGCGCTCAACGCGCAGATTAATCTCGGGGTTGCGGCAATAGGCGGCAAAGACAGCATGTCCGGCTCATATTCTTACGAAGACACAGTCAAAACCACCGGTGAAAAAATAGATATAAATATAGATGTTCCGCCGACATTAGTATCTTTTGCTGTCGGAACGGCGGACGCGAAAAAAATTGTCTCTAACGAGTTTAAAAAAGTTTCGTCGTATGTTTATCTTTTAAAACCGTATTATAAAAAAGACGGCACAGTCGATTTTACAGATTTGAAAAATCTGTACGCTTATATTCACAAATTAATTGAGGAAAACATGATTTTATCATCTTACTCAATTGGATTCGGCGGTACCGGAGAGGCACTGTTCAAGATGTGTATGGGAAACAGCATAGGATTTGCTTTTGACAGCAGCATACTCCAGAATGAATTGTTTACTTCATATTACGGGGCGTTTATAGTGGAATCCCCTGCCTTTCTGCCGCACGGTGACATAATAGGACGAACAATGCCCCAGCCATATATTTATATAAACAATACCGTTCTCGGACTGAATGAACTGATTTACAGATGGCTTGCTCCTCTTGAAGAAATTTTCCCCACTGAACTAAACAAAATCAAAGACGATATGCAACTATATATTCCTAAAGCGGAATATTACAACCGTCCGCAGTCAATATTTGCAGGTCAAAATCCGTTCCAGCCGGAGCAGTCAAGTCAGGCAAATCAGTTAAATCAATCGACTTTTTCAATTCAATCATATTCTATAAATCAGACAAACCCGGCAAATATATTAAATCAAAACGAAAACTTTGCAAGACCCCGCGTGTTAATTACTGTCTTCCCCGGAACAAACTGCGAATATGACACAGCTAAACAATTTAATATGGCAGGCGGATTATCCGATATATTTGTTTTCAGAAATCTGACCCCGCAGGCGATAACCGAATCTATAGACGCGCTGTCGCAGAAAATATTAAACAGCCAGATTTTAGTCATACCCGGCGGATTTTCCGGCGGCGACGAACCGGACGGCTCCGGGAAATTCATCACGACGATATTCAGGAATCCGCAGATAACCGACGCGGTGCGCGATCTGTTGTTTACAAAAGGAGGGCTGATTTTAGGAATTTGCAACGGTTTTCAGGTTCTTGTAAAACTCGGGCTTCTCCCCTACGGCGATATAAAAGAAGTCATGTCGCCTGACGATCCGACTTTAAGTTTTAACCGGATTGGCAGACATCAGTCATATATAACATATACGAGAACGGCTTCGGTAAACAGTCCGTGGTTCAGCAACGCAAGAGTCGGGGATATTAATGCTGTGCCGGTGTCTCACGGCGAGGGCAGATTCTGCGTAAACGATGAAGCTTTAAACAATCTTATCCGGAACGGTCAGATAGCCACGCAATACTGCGATATAAACGGCAATCCGACAATGCACCCGTATTATAATCCGAACTCATCGGTATGCGCCATTGAGGGAATATTCAGCCCGGACGGCAGAATATTTGGAAAAATGGGCCACAATGAGCGAATATCCGGCACAAATATTATGAAAAACGTCCCCGGCAACAAAGAACCAATGTTTTTCCTGTCAGGTGTAAGATATTTTAAATAGATGTTATATAACAAAAACGTTTAAAACAGCGAGGTAGTAAAAAAGTATGAGTAAAAAAACATTTTATCTTCTTCTTGCAATAATTGTTGTTATGTTTTTCACGCGAATATATACAAGCGAGAATGAAACAGATTCTAATGCGGCATTGAAAAACAGCGACCAAACAACTGACGAACCTACATTGCAAACAGAAGATACGGGAGAATATACAGTCCCCGGATATCAGTATACTTCAGACGAATACAGCGAATACAATGACTATAATGTAGACATAAATTCAAACAGTCGGGACACCCAAAGTGCAATCGAAACTTTTACGGATTTGACAGATTTTCCCGAACAGGACACAACTGAAGTATATAATTATGATACGACTGAATCAAATATAGAATCTTATACAGATTACAATTTTACCGATATGACAGATATTACTGACATAACTTCATTATACGGAACAACTGATCAAAATATTACTGATATTACAAATTTTACTAACATTACTGTTCCATATACATTGGATGAAATAAAAAGTATTTTTGATGAAAGCAGGAATTTATTTGAGCAAATCAAAGATCTATGTTTAAGTTCGGGATATAACACCACTATCTACATCGCAGACACATCTTCTCCGCCACTGCCGGGAATAACGGGACCTGGAATTTATTACAGAGCCGCCGGACAGAACGATTATATGGATATAAATCAAATTGACGGACATGAGGCGATAACAGAGCTTTTTGATAAATATAATATTTTAGGCGTAAGTTCATATGATTACACCGACCATTACACTCATATAAGAGAATCAGGCGTGGTATTTCAAATGCTTTCGTGCGCACAGTATGAACAGGATATAGTATACAGCGAGAGCGCAGAAGTAACAGACGAAGTAACAAATGAAAATACGGCGGGGACTATGCAGTTGGACACAAACTGGCATTATGAACGGATAAATCATCAGTAACATTAACAGCAAGCAAACAAAATTAACATATAAAACAAAAATTTATTACGGAGGTAAACTAATATGAGCGAAAAAAGAAAAGCTATGGTAGTCTGGGGCGGCTGGGACGGCCACGAACCTAAACCTGTTGCCGACAGAGTTGAGAGAATTCTCAAAAACGAGGGATTTGAAGTCGAGGTCCACGACACATTGGACGCATTTTTAGACGAAGCATATCTTAAAACCCTTGATTTAATCTATCCGTTATGGACTATGGGCGATATCAAAGGCGAACAGTGCGGACCGGTTCTCCACGCCGTCGCGTCCGGCGTCGGACTTGCGGGAAATCACGGCGGTATCTGCGACGCTTTCAGGCTTAACACAGAATGGCAGTTTATGTGCGGCGGTCAATGGGTGGCTCACCCCGGCAACGACGGCACGCCGTATAAAGTCAATATCAAGCACAATTCAAGCCCCATCACTTTCGGATTGAAAGATTTCGACGTCGCGAGCGAACAGTATTATCTGCATGTTGACCCATGCGTCGAAGTTCTGGCAACGACGAGTTTCCCTGTCGCAAACGGTCCGCATATCACAAACAAACACGTCGATATGCCAGTAGTATGGACTAAAATGTGGGGATACGGCAGAGTGTTCTACACTTCATTAGGACATCACGACGACGTTTTCAACATACCAGAAGCGGAGGAGATATTACGGCGCGGTATGCTGTGGGCGGCTGACGGCAAGAAAATCGCAGTCGAAAACGGCACAACCGACCCGGGAGAATTCTTTGTAGCTAAATTTGTGTAAATCAGAGGAGTGGATTATTATGTCTTTATTTGCATATGAGGGACATTTTGAAGGCGACAGATTTATTTCAAAAAATAATTTGAAAATACCGGAATATAAAAAAGCGATAGTCACAATCATTGAAGAAGAAAGCCATGATGATATTGTGAAAAGACAGAGAAAAGCGTTTGACGAATTTATAAAAAATATTAAAGTTCTGGATGATTTGGGCATAGAACCTCTCGATGAAGAATTTGATAAAATTATAAGTCAGCGCGTAAATATTACAAGGGAGTTAGATTTATGAAATATGCGTTAGATACAAATATTGTTTCGTATATTTTAAAGGGGGATTCCGACATAATAAAAAAATATCATGAGGAAAATGATAAAGGCGCAGAATTTTCGATTCCGCCGCTCGTTTATTACGAAATTAATCGCGGATTATTTGCCTTGAACGCAGCGGCGAAATTGAAGGAATTTGATAAACTATGTCAGCAATTCGGAATAGGTGAAATGAACCATGCAATTTGGGACGAATCCGTAAAAATTTATGCTAAATTAAAAAATCAAGGAAATATAATTGAGGACGCTGATATATTTATTGCGGCATATTGTATTGTAAATAACTATATTTTGATTACAAATAACGTCAATCATTTTGAGCGAATTGACAATTTAAATTATATAAATTGGAAGTAATCGGAAAGGATTCAGGTATGACAAACATGACAAATCAGGAAATCGCGCAAAAATTAATGGAAACAGATAATCATTATTATAAATCTTTCGCAAATTTTAAAAATACGGATTACGGAATTTTATATTATAAAACAGACGACCCGACATGGACTGATTTTAATCACGCAAGTATTATCAATTATGATAGAGACAGTAATTTTGACGCGATTTTACAGGATATAAAGAATTTTTATATCTCAAAAAATTTAAAACCGTTTGTATATTCTGATTTTATTCCGGGTCAACGCGAAATCATGCAAGATTCCCTAATTAAAAACGGTTTTACAATCGAAGATAATTACGGGGGTCAGACTTACGTAATACATACGTCCGAATGTAAAATTGACGCGCCATATACGCTTAAATTTGAACGCGTGGAAAAAGGCGCAAATTTATCCTGTATTTATGAAATCATATCGGAAGATGATAAAGAAGATGCCGACGATATTGTCAATATTAAAATAAAGTTGCCTGATTTTAATTTGTTTGTCGGATATTTAAACGACGGAACTCCTGTTACAATGGCGGATTTGGAATATTATGATGGCGTTGTTCTTTTAGACGACGTTGAAACGGCGAAAAAATATCGAGGCAAAGGCTACGCAAGGCAAATGATAAGATTTTTAGTTGATTATCATTACAAAAATTATAACGACAGTTTGTTTTATCTGTATTATGACAATCCCGTTGCGGGGCGTATATATAAAGAGGCAGGTTTTACAAAGGCTGATATTGAAATGTGGGGCGCATTTTATGAATAATAAATTGATTTTACCCGAAAAAATTCATCGGCATATCAAAGATATGTCATGTGAACAAAATAACGGCGGCTGTTCCAAATCCAGCGTTTATAAATTTTATTCGCCTGATAAAGCACTGTATTTAAAATTTATCGGAAAAGCCGGAATAAACCAATTATCCGAAGACCTTGAGAGAGAATATAAAGTTATTTCATGGCTTCAAGGTAAACTCCCTGCTCCGGAAATTATCGAATGGGTTTCAGATGAAAGGTTTAATTATCTTCTCATGACTGAAATTAAAGGCGCATCAACCTGCGACGATTATTATTTGCAAACTCCGCAAAAAATGGAAGAAGCAGTTTCAGTTTTAGCTTCCGGCATTAAACTGTTAAAGAGCGTGGATATAACTGACTGTCCGATTAACGCAGGCGTGGAAATGAAACTGAAAATATACGAAAAATATATGAACTTGAATTTGAATAACGAGAACTACTATGATTGGAGAGAAACAACTAAACAAAGATTTAAAAATCCGCGGGAACTTTTAGATTGGCTTATAAAAAATAAGCCGTCAAAAGAATCTGAAATATATTTTACCCACGGCGATTATTGTTTGCCGAATATTTTCGGAATTGATAAAAATATTTCAGGTTTTATTGATTTAGCAAGTGCAGGTGTCGGCGATATATGGACGGATATTACCCTTTGTGTACGTTCTATGCGGTATAATTTTAACTCGTTTGATTATGACAAAATGTTTTTTGAACAAATTGAAACAGATTTAGACGAAGAAAAGTTTAACTATTATTTATTACTCGATGAATTAGCATAAAATTAAAATTATTATATCAGGAGGATTTTTACACTATGGCAAGAAAAGTAAAAGTAGGCGTCGTAGGGTGCGGCGTCATTTCGGAGATTTATATGCAAAATCTCACAAACAGGTTTAAAAACGTGGAGATTGTCGCAACTATGGATTTAATCCGCGAACGCGCGGAACACCGCGCAAAACAGTTTAATGTACCGAAAGTCCACGACCTTGAGGATTTCTACAAAGACCCGGAAATCGAACTCGTCGTAAACCTGACCACCCCGCAGTCTCACACCGACGTAGATTTGCGCTCGTTAAACGCAGGTAAGCATGTGTATTCTGAAAAACCTTTCGGGTTAAACAAAGCGGACGGCAAAAAAGTTATCGAACTCGCAAAATCAAAAGGTCTGCTTGTCGGCTGCGCTCCCGAAACTTTTTTAGGAGGCGGTTTGCAGATGTGCAGGAAGTTAATCGACGAAGGCTGGATTGGTTCGCCCGTTGCGGCTACGGCGTTTATGATGTGTCACGGGCACGAGAGC
The DNA here is from genome assembly GCA_009780985.1 of Oscillospiraceae bacterium. Taxonomy (GTDB): domain Bacteria; phylum Bacillota; class Clostridia; order Oscillospirales; family WRJC01; genus WRJC01. Next base: position 7,480 of record WQYZ01000034.1, read on the forward strand.
TGGCATCCGGACCCGGCGTTCTATTACGATTTCGGCGGCGGTCCGATGTTCGACATGGGTCCGTATTATCTTACGGCTCTTGTATCTATGCTCGGACCGGTCAAAAAAGTCGCAGGCGCGACAAAAATAACTTTCCCGACGAGAACCGCCACATGCAAAGAAAAATACGGCGAGATAATCGACGTTAAAATCCCCACATATGTCACAGGCACTCTCACATTTGACTCCGGCGTTATCGGCACGATTATAACTACGTTCGACGTATGGGATTCTCACCTGCCGAATATAGAAATATACGGTTCAGAGGGTTCTCTGAGAGTGCCCGACCCGAATACGTTCGGCGGACCGGTTTTCTATAAAAAACCCGGCATGAACGACTGGAAAGAAATCCCGGTTTTATTCGCTCATCAGGAAAATAGCAGAGGTATAGGCGTCTCAGATATGGCGTTAAGCATAGTCAATAACAGAAAACACAGAGCGCACGGGGATATGGCGTATCATGTTCTTGACGTCATGTGTTCAATCCACGATTCAAGCGATTCTGACAAAATACTCACGCTCGACTCAAAATTTGAACGTCCAGCTCTGTTTCCTCTCGGACTAATGGACGGCGTTCTGGATTAAAACTGCATAAATTGCATAAGTGCATAATATCAGGGAACGTTTTTGTGACGTTCCCTGTAAAAATTTTCATAAAATTTTGCAGCACTTATCCACGAAGTCCGTTATATGAGTTCGGGAAGTATCTTTTTTTGCCGCTTCGATGTCCGGAATCATCCAGTTTCGACAGTAGGCATAATCCTCTGTGAATTGTTCCGTAACTCTCCAAAACATATGCTCAAAATCGCCTATAAAATTGTTTTCGTATAAATTCCTGTCTAAACCCATGACCTCGATTATATCGACATTATCCCCATGTATTTTTAATATCCATTCCTCAAAATACGGAAGTCCGTAATATGCGTTTCCGAAATCGTATATATAAAGTTTATTTTCTCCGCCTTTGATATTTCCCCATATTGTGTTATGATAACCTATATCGCCGTGGACGAACGTGGGGATATATTTTTTTGAATATGCAAGCGGTTTTGCCGCCGCCTTTTTTACTATGTCAAGTTCCTCGTCAGTGAATATCCCAAGTTCTATGCTGTCATTAATCAACAAATTTAATGTTGAATGATAATAACCGTCGTAAGTTTCATGTCTGCCAAGCACGCCGGACGGCGATATGCTACCGAAATGGCTGCACGTCATACCGCGCATTTTTTCGAATATTATTTTATAATGCCTAATCATTTCAATTTTTATTGCTTCATCAAATTCGTCCAGTCTGCCATGTAAAGGACAATCTTCCATGGTATTATTTATATGTTCCATAAAAACATATCTAACCCCGACATCATTTTTCGTAAAATCATATGCAAGTATATTCGCGCATGGAATTCCTGCTTTTTGAAATAATTGATTTCCAATCACTTCATTTTCAATCTGGTCTTTGCGGGTCGAGAAAAATATTTTGTCACGCTCCACTTTTAAGATAAAATTGCCTTCAGTAGTGTTTACCTTAAAAACTTTACAAAATAAACCTCCGCCGTCCGACCATTCAAACCTTTTTACTTCTGCTTGTGTTCCGATAGCATTTCTTACGATTTGCCGGGTATATTCCCATATTTCCGGCGCAATATAATTATCCAAAATTATTCTCCCCCTATTGATTTAACTTGATGATTTGTTAAAATCCCAACATTTTTCGGTCCTTTAAAATTAAATTTTATAATTTCGTATTTTATATGCGCATTATCAAAATAACCGCATATTTCCGCCACCAATTCTTTTGCGCCGAGTTTTTTGGTTCTGTCCCAGAAATTGCAGCACGGAATAATTAATACAGACGTTTTATGCGCGCTTTCCACGACTTCCCGTGTAGCCTCGTCAGGGTGCAGACCGACAATCAAGTCGTAATAATCAGCCATATCATTTGAGTATTCGCTTTGTCTGTTTGATACGCCTTTGACTTGATATTCTCGTGGGTCGATTACTTCGGATTCATAATTATATTTTTTATTAAGGATTTTTGTTAGCAAACCCTGACCTCCGGCAACATCGGCGATATATTTAATTGTGTTTCCGTAACGCTCGTATATAAAGTTGGCGACTTCATCAAATCTGGCGTTGTCGCCGTGACATTTCACTTGTTTTCTGCCCATATTTCTATACCTTCTTTATCACAAACACATAAACCCGCTCCATCATGCCGTATAATCTGTTTCTTCGCAGTATGCTTTTATTGTCGGCGATATATAAACCGTTTTTCTGTAAAATAATGTGGAGATTATCGATACTGCCATCGCCGTTTTTCTGTGAAATATCGGAATATTGCAGTAAAATTACCCCGTTTTCGTTAAGGTATTTCGGAGTTTGCTCAATAAAACGGTTTAAAAGCTCATAACCTTTATCATATATGGCGATTTCATATAAATTTTTCGGCGTGCCCATTACCCAAGGCGCGTTGAATATTATCACGTCGTATGTATTTTTTATATTTTCAAACAAATCGCTGTAAATTACTTCATAAATAATATTTTTCGCTTCAATTCCCGATGCGCGGATGTTAATTTTCGCGCATTCGATTGCATTGCCGTTTATATCCGACGCGGTGACAGATTCTGCCCCCATTTGCGCTGCTAATATTGCAAGCACTCCCGTACCCGTGCCTATGTCGATTACCGTTTTATTTTGAATCAACTCGGCAAACGATTTAAACATCTCGGGCACGCTGTTGTCAAACGGCACATATACAAACGGTCGGATATAAATTTTACACTTTATAGCCTCTAAATAAATGCCGTCTGTCGCCCTCTTTATGTCAGTTAAAATACGGTTATACCGTCTTGCAGGTAAAAGAAATCGGCATCCCTGCATATCTTCCCAGAGCCATTCCTGAAATGAGTGCTCCTCTGTTACATTATCAAACATAGGAAAAGTATTCATATATGCGATATAATTTAGCCGGTATAAACGGGTTCTTTTTAACGCCGAATTGTTTTTCGGAGCAAGCCCGTCTTCAAAATGATTTATATAATCAAGCATATATTGCGCTTTCTGATAATCGCCGTGTAAAATCACCACGCAATCGTTCTGCAGTTTTGCGAATATTTCGCTCGGTTTTGTTGATGTATGACAAAGTTTAAAACCATTTGAATTAAAATATATATCGCGAAATTCGTCAAGTATCGCAATATCGCCAATATTATCTATTTTAATAATTACCATGCTTATTCCGCCTTATAAAATTACATATTAGATCTGTCCGGAAACTGTAGGGGACGATGGTAATCGTCCCGAAAATCACGGGCGGATTACCATCCGCCCCTACGTAAATCAGGGTTTCCGGACACATATATTCATTTTATTACAATTATTACGTTTTGTCAATATGAATTTGAACAGAGCGTAAAATTCAATTTTTATCTTGACAAAATTTCTTTTTTATGGTATAATAATAATTGTTATCAAAAGATAATAATTATTAAGTTTATTTTATTTTAAGGGGGAAAATTTTTATGAAGAAATTTATTTGTTCCGTTTGCGGATATGTACATGAAGGTGACGAAGCTCCCGATAAGTGCCCGCAATGCAAAGCGCCGAAATCGAAATTTTATGAAAAATTAGCAGACGGCGCGGCTTTTGCCGATGAACACAAAATAGGCGTCGCTAAAGACGTAGACCCGGAAGTCGTTGAAGGACTGCGTCAAAACTTCACAGGCGAATGTACGGAGGTCGGCATGTATCTTGCTATGAGCCGTCAGGCGGACAGGGAAGGTTATCCCGAAGTCGCTGAGGCTTACAAAAGAATTGCGTTTGAGGAAGCTGAACACGCGGCTAAATTTGCGGAATTACTGGGCGAAGTGGTAGACGTATCGACCAAGAAAAACCTCGAAATGCGCGTCGCCGCAGAACACGGCGCAACGCAGGGCAAGAAAGATTTAGCTACAAAAGCAAAGCAGTTGAACTATGACGCTATCCATGACACTGTACACGAAATGTGCAAAGACGAAGCGCGCCACGGTATGGCATTCCGCGGTTTGCTTAACCGGTATTTTAAATAAAATGGATAACAAAAGGAATACAGTCCAACGGCAGTTGATTTATGACGCAGTGAAAGAATTAAACAGTCACGCTACAGCCGAACAAGTTTTTGATTATGTTGCCGCAAAGTATCCCTCAATCAGCAGAGCCACTGTTTACAGGAATCTAAATCAGATGACAGAGTCAGGCGAACTGTTAAATATCGGCAGTGTAGACGGTTCTTCGCATTACGACCATAACTGTCAAAATCATTATCATTTTGTGTGCGACAAATGTAAGCGGATTTTTGACATAAACGAATACTTTCCAGATATTCCCGGCAGAATCAAAAATCCTGATGGATTTGATATTACAGGTCATAACATAACTTTTAACGGTTTATGCTGGGATTGCAAAAAATAAAAAGGACGTATAATCAGCATATATTTTCAGGGCGGGTCTTCCCGCCCTTGTTCGTTATTCTGATAAACGCATTATAATTTCTTTCGGATTGATAACAGACAATCTGGCATTGTTTTTATATGCCGTCTCTTTGGCTAAAACACAAAAATCGTTGTAACTTAAATCGCTTTTTACCTGCAAAGCCAGCGCGAAAACACCGCACATATACGGAATAGCCCAACTGTAACAACTTGCGTTCCCATCGTACATGAAATTTTCGTTTCCGCTGTTGCACGGACTTGTTCTGCCTCCCGCCGGAATCAATATTCTTTGTTTATCCCATTCGTTATTCTGCCATATATCCAGCCTATACGCGTCGAAATCGTCGGCATTGCCAATGTAAGTTTTTGATGAACATACAAATGTTTCGCCGAAAATATTGCTGAATATAACATAACAACCCGTATCTTTCAATTCTTTTACATACTTTCCCATTCTCGCTGTTAAATCGGTTCTGTCTCTTGGAAATCCTGCGGAAATCGAAACGATTTTTATTTTATCGTCCGTATTTGATTTTTCGTTATTCTCTATAATCATATCGAGAGCTTTAAAGTGATAATTCCAATACATTCCGTCATTTTCATATTTGTCGGGATACACATAATAATATAAATTCGCCCCGTTCGCAACCCCGCATGTATTCCCGCATAAAAAACTTGCGCATGTAATCCCATGAAAGTGCATTTTATCATTGAATTCGCTTTCTGGATTTACAAATACATATTCTTTAATTCTGCTTAAAAATTCTTTGTGCGTTTCTAAAATCGGCTTGTCAATTACGGCGACATTAATTCCTTTTCCGACAATTCCCTGTTTTTGCAAATCACGTATGCCAAGCCCCGGATTTTTTGCTTCTTCCATTATTTTTTTGTAATCGAATTTAAAGTTTTCAGGAAATTCAGTGTATTCATTAAAAGCAAGATTTATAAATGTTTCTTCATTTATTTTGGAAAAATCGGCATCCGATAAATCTTTATTACAAAGTCCCCATATAGATTGTAATGAACCATTTTTTGATACAAATTCTTTTATACTGTCATTTGTGAATTCTTTTGGTAATTCATATTGTGAACATATCCGCTGCAATGTTTCTTTATACTCGTTTGTTTTATTCATAAAATAATTCTCCTCATTTCATTATTTCATTTAAAAATTAATTTTTATTCCCTTACGAATACATAATATGTCGGATCCAAGCCGCCCCATGTATAATCGCCGCTTTTCCACTCGATAAACAAATATTCTTTACCGTCTATTGTTTTTATCTCGTATTTTTCCGCCGTATTTTCGGTATCATCTTTACCGGCTCTTGCCAGTATATAACCTTTAGTCCAAGTTAATCCCGGCGTTGTGAATTTTCTGTTTTCTTCTCCGTATATATTTTCACACCAACCGTTTTCTTTAAATTCTGTATGCTTGAAAAAGAACTTCTTTTCAGTATCTGGATTGAAATATTCATCTTTACTTTCTACACGCGCGACAGCTTTCCATTTACCTAATATTTTTTTATCGTCAACAAATGGTTTATTAATATCGTCTTTTCTTGAAATTTCGTCAAGCGTATAATTTTTATTATCGGACTGTTTTAATACCAAAACAGTGGTTTGCCCTCCATGTTTTATATAATCATATGATTTCCAGTCTACAAACATATATTTTTCACCGTTTATTTCTTCTATTTTATATGGATTTACCGCCGTATAATCGCCATTTCGGTTTATTATATAACCTTTATTCCATCCGTATATCCAGTAACGCTGACCGTTTGGCAGAAAATATATCTCTTTAAATCTTTTGCCATAATTATTATCTTTCGATTCTGATTTCGTTAAAAAGCTCTCTTTTGTGGGATATTCGCCGATTATTTCCCATTTGCCGACAGCTTCAGGGTCATTTTCAAACTCGATTTTATCTATAGCTTCTTTAAAATCTTTCACATTATTAAAATCATTCATATTAATCATGTTAATACTCTCCCTGTTTAAATTTAATAAATTACTTTTTTCCTGTTTAATCTGTAAAATTAATAATTCTAAATCTTTTATTTTACCTTCGAATATTTTTTCCACATCTTTTGAATGTTTATCATAAAGAGTTATAATTTTCTTAATGTCTTTTAAAGTGAACCCGAGTTTTTTAAACTTTGTTATTTGCTCAAAATCTTTTGCCTGTTTTGAATCATAGTATCTGTAACCTGTAAATAAATCGGTATAATCAGGTTTTATAAGCCCGATTTTGTCGTAATGCCTTAAAACCGAGATTTGAGTTTTACACAATTTCGCGAAATCGCCTATTCTCATTTGAATTTATACGCCTCCGTTATTTTCAAATTTTTATCAAAGAAATTTCTTTATCTGTATTATAAACCTAATGTTAAGGTGAGAGTCAAGGGGTTTTCGAAAAATTTTTAGAAATTTTTTGATTATTCTGCGAGAGTAAAATTTACAAATAAATATTTAATTCGGCTTGGAAATAACATATAATAACTATCATAGAAAAATAAATATAATCAGGAGTGAATTTATGGATAAACCGTTTGTCGATATGCACGTACATTCTTTTTATTCGGACGGCAGTATGTCGCCTGAGGAAATCGTTGAAGCCGCCTGTAAAAACGGCGTGGGAATTTTAGCCGTCGCCGACCATGACGTAATCGAAGGCAGTCTAAAAATCAAAGAACTATGCGAAAAAAACAAAATCAAGTATATCCCCGCCGTTGAAATAGATTCTATTGACGACGGCACAAATTTTCACATACTCGCGTATGGCTTTGACGTTGAAAACCAGAAATTCCTCGACTTTTTAGGTCACACCCGTTTTTTGTTAGACGAAAACAGCGTCAGACTTATAGAAGCCATGCAAAAAGATTATAACAATATTTCATTGGCTGATTATATGGATTTTTCGTGTGAAATGCGGTTCGGAGGCTGGAAGACCCTTTATTATTTTCATGCAAAGGGGTTGACTTCTTCTTTAAAAGAGGGCGTAAAATTCTACCCGCAGCACAATATCACTTACGATAAAGCAGGATATTCATCCATAAGCGCGGTTGCGTACAGAATAAAAAAAGCCGGGGGTTATTCCATATTGGCGCACCCCGGCGATAAATTAATTGATACTACTGATATCGAATATTTTAAAAGAGAACTGGAACGTATTGTTTCATACGGATTAGACGGAATCGAATGTTATTATCCTTCACATTCGGAAATTGTTACGCAAGCATGTTTAGACGTGTGCGGGGATAACAACCTGCTTATAACGGCGGGCTCGGATTGCCACGGCGTTTTCGGCGGGACAAAAATCGGCGAAATGAATATCTCTTTAGATAAAGTCGCGCTGAAAAATCTGATTTGCGAGTAATTTAACAATAGAAATATATCTTAATGTGCTTAATGTAGGGGCGAACATACTGAGCTTTATTCAGTCGGTTCGCCCGCGAATTTATATTTATACTAAGTTCCCATTATTTTATAATATATATTCATAATGCTTATCGCACCATACAATCGCCCGAACAGAAATATCTGACAAGTCGCTGATGGATATGTTCAGTTTTTTTGAATAATAAGCGACTTTTTCCCAATCTGCATTATCAAAAGCCTTTATAAGCTCGATTGTGTATGAATATATATCGTTTGACGGGTACAGCAAAGCCCTTTCTATATCCTTTGAAACATTTAATGAATCCAGTATGGTATTTAACGGCATATCAATCATAACATCCATTAAAGATATAAGACCCATGAGAGAAAAAGTCTCGCCTAGTTGGGGACGCCCTATTTTAACCGCAATATCTTCCGCCATTTTTGCGCGTATTATTGAGGTTCTTATCAGCTCGTTAGGCTTGTTTTTGTCAAGACCGTTAATCAGCACAAGCATCATGCAGACTTTTAAATCTTTCATGCCTATGCGGGCTAAAGCCATTTGAATATTCGTTATTTCAGAAAATCCGCGGTACATTACAGAGTTTACTAACCGCAGGATTTTTAATGTGATCGCAGGGTCATATTCTATCAGTTGAACTAATTTTCTCATGTCGCAGTTTTCTTCTCTGTTAAGCATCTCTATAATTTTTATTACGTTGGAATAAAGAGGCTTTATTGTTTTATGAGAAACTATAGTCGGCTTATTAAAATAATATCCCTGAAAATACGAATAACCCCATTCTTTGGCGCGTTCAAATTTTTCGCGGTTTTCGATTTTCTCCGCTAAAAATTTTATTTTGCTTCGTTTATACGGCTTGATTATGTTCTTTAATTCTTCGTCGGAGGTATTTAAAAAATCCATTTTTACAATATCGGCAAGTTCCAGTAAACTCTGAGTGTTTTCAGTAAGTACAAAATCGTCTAAAATTATCATATACCCGGACTCTTTTAGATTTTTGCACATATCGATAACTTCGTCGGTAGGACTTATGCTTTCAAGTATTTCAATGCCGATATAATCTTTAGGAAATATACTGACTATGCCGCTGAGAAGTATCCTTTCTGTAAAATTTATGAAACCCCTCTTATATCCGGTCAGTTTCGATATGCCTATATCGAGAAATGAATTTACCATTACCCGATATGTCGAGGCATCGGCGTCGTTTCCGTCATAAAAGTTATTTTCCTTACTTCCCCTGTATAGAAGTTCATATGAAAACACGTTTAAATACACATCGTAAATCGGCTGTCTTGCCACCAATATATCGCTCAATTGAGTCTCCCCTTTCAACTTTTTTAACTTCGCCTATTTTTCAAAATTATCAGTCTTTTTTACTAATTTTGCATGAATTATCAAATGCGCTCCTTTAAACTCATAACTGCATGTATGTAACGTAAGCATATAATCTCCGGGCTGCGGCGTGTAATCGGACCAGATAAGCGCCCTCGATTTTATTAAATCCACAAAACCGTCATACTGTTTTTCGTCGGCAAACGATGTCATCAGATAATAATCTTCCGCGCTTACCACATAAACCGCAAATACTTCCCATACCATATCAGAATACAAATTATTAAATATAATAGTTTTATGCGTATCGAAAAATTCTTTGTTTGTATATTTTTCCAAACTGCTGAATAATGTTCCGTCTTCGAAATTATGCGCGTGAATTATAGTATTCCTGTCGAGGATTGCCCCGTGATTATTCATATCCATAAATACCGCGCCGTGGTCGGATTCGTTTTTATAAATATCATGCTTTAAATAATAATCGTTTTCCCCGCTGAAAAGCACGGGAAAATCTATTGTTGTACCGTCGATTTTTATATTGCCTACGACGTCTTCGTTTATTTTGAGATACGATTCAAATTTGGGATCTATTTCATAAACATCAGTGCCGGCATTATCGGCGGCTACGTTATTGGCTGAATACTGTGCAGGCTCTTCCGGTTCTGTTGTTCTAACAATATTATTAACAGCAGCAATATTATTAATATTATTTCCCGATGTTATACTTGTCTCTGCATTGTTATAATAATTATCGTAATCCGGCGGCTGTAATGCGCTCACTGTTCCGCATGAATTTAAGAATACCGCCGAATACAAACACAATAAAATCAAGTTCAGTAAATATAATAATTTTTGAGGTCTTTTTCCCATAATTTTTCACATCTTTCCTTTTTTCTTCAACTTTTCTTCAACAAAATTAGTTTTAAAATTTTTTATTTTTATATTGTATTGGCAAAAAATTTAGTATATAATTATATTACATCATAAATTTAATGAAACAATATTTAAATTTTGAATATTTAAAATATTTAATAAAAATTAAACTGAAAGGGGTTTGTATTAAATATAATATGAAACATATCATTAAATCGCGTAAATTGCGTATACCTCATATACTGCGTATTTCGGCAATCTGTATTTTTATTTTATTTATATTGGGAATATTGTCAGGCTGCGGCTCAATAAACAGATACTTCGCAGAACTTAAAAGTGCGTATATTTACGATAAAAACGCTCATGCTCTCATAAAATATCCTTCGGAGATGACTTTGGAGCCGAACGAACTGCTGTCATTTGAAAACAATAAGACAAAAGTATTGGAATATAACACGCTTAATCTGACGCTTCCCAAACGGGATTATGAAACCGGCGTAATCTCCGACTATAACATCACTATTGCCTATACAGTTTACAATAACGAATTAGTGCTGGCACAAGTTCCCGTTCAGTCCGCGCCGTACAACTATTTTACATTCAATAACTCCACGTATAAAGTTATAATAACAATAGACAAAGAAAATGCGTTTCTTGTAGATTTAAACGCGACTCCGGACCAGGCTTATAAAAAGCTTTTCGACGACAGCGGTATTGACCAGTATTTCGATACGGGCGCGATAAAAAAATTAGTTTTTGCAGATATGATAAGTCTGTCCCCGGACGATAAATATATTTTATATCTCTCAAACAGAAATTATATCAACACTTCTCCAAGTTCTCTCGATCTTTATTCTTATGACATTCAAACCGGAGCAGAAACCGAAATCATGAACTTTAACAGTGACAAAGAAGAATTTTTATGCTGGGAAAAAATCGATGTTCATCCTGACGCGTCCGGAAATTTCCTGTTCAGAGATATAAACATAGCGAAATCCGACGGAAAACATACTTATTCGGATATACGCCGTTATTCTATAACACAGCAGAAATACGATACTTTTTTGACTGTTGACAGCAAATACAACAATTATGAAATGATTGACGACCAGTATATTTTTTCCACTGTCAGCAATAAAGTAGACGGCTCGGTAAACAAAAATACCACTCTTTATATAATCGACATATACTCGCAGGAAGTTAAGAGCGCAGACGCAGGACAATATAATACGATTTGGGATGTGCAAATGAGCGACAGCAAAGATTATCTCGCATATTACGGTTCGTATATGAATAAGAACGGAATAATTCTTACAGACATTATTACGCTTCACATTCCCACAGACGATGTCGTTTCAGAATACAATCAGGAGATAGACAATTATTATTTAGATTCTTTTTATTGGTGTCCCGGCAATGTCCTGATTATAAATTTTGTAAATACTGTGGACTTATATAACGATTTATGTCGTTTCCATAAAATAACTCACTCCGGCAAGTCCGATTTAATTAATACAGCTGATATAACATAATAAATATTAAAAAAATCATAACCAGTACATATAATTTTATAACATAAATGTATATAAATTATGTACTGGTTTGATTTTTATATTGAATTTTTCAATTTAAAATCTCATTCGAGGCTTTTATATTGATTCACAATTTTCACTATTCCCGTATCTATTTTACCTTGTATTTTATCTATAGCGGATTGATAGCCCACTTTATTTTGAATGATGGCATTTGTTATGGCTTCATATATTCCGCCGAAATCGTAAACGCTGGCAAGGTCGTATGTCCTGCTGGCGCGGATTAAGTCCATCATTTCTCCCGACTGTTCGTCTCTGGCAAGTTTCGTTTTCAGGGAGACATCGTAATATGCCGGTATAACAGTATATGTCGATTCAGCAGTCAACGCCTCAAGAATCGTGCTCGTCCTCTCGATATCCGGCGCGTTTGCAGGAACTGCCGCGACTGTCGTAGTGTCTACGAATACATAGTGCGGAACAACCGTCTGGTCTTTTGAGTATTTCGGCAGAGGTATGACCCCGAAATCCGTGTCCATCTGCCTCAGCCTCACCATATTCTGCATAACTTCGCTGAAAAACAGAACGCGGTTTTCCTGAAACATGGTTTTTGCGAGAAAATATTTGTTTGTCTGATAATCCGTACCTTGGTCTTTGATGTTATTTACATCCAGAACGTCGGGATTATCGTGCATAAACTGCATTGTTCTGTCGTAAATCTCAATAAATTTACTGTCCGGGCTTTTAAAGTTGAAATAATCGTCCGATGTTTTTTCCGTAAAAGATTCGCCTCCCGACAAAATCATAGCTCTCACATATCTGTCAGACGGGGATACAAATCCCACAAGATCGTTTTCATCTATTTTCCCGTCGTTATTCAAGTCTTTTGATACGCCTTTTATCATTTCCTCAAGTTTATCGTAAGTCCAGTCCCCGTTTTTGACAACAGAATACGGGTCTTCGAGTCCGTATTGTTTTATAAGCGATTTGTTAAACATCATTATCCAGATAGTGTCGATAGCTGTAAAACTCAAATCGCCCGTGCAGTAATATAATTTTCCGCCTATGGAAAGTTCTTTTACAGCCTGTTGATCCCACCAGATCGCCGACAAATCAGTATAAGGCATTTTTTTCATATCGTAGAACATACCTTGCTGTGCGATTTGAGACGCGCTCGGCAAATCGGGCATAAATATGTCATATGTCGAATCTCCGGCGTTGAAAGTCTTTTTATATGCGGTATTCGGGTCGTTATTTAAATTCCACGCTATTTTTACGTCGTATTTATCTTCGACATAGGTATTTCTGCGGTAGATAGAATCGTTTATTATATCCCCGTTTTCACCCTCGCTGGCTATGTCCATGGATGCCCATTCATTATAATTCGGACCTTTAAGCAGAAAAGTAAATTCATAGCCGTCATATGTTTTATCTGGCAGATCCGGCGTTACTTTTTCAGACATAGTCTCGGATTCAGTTGCATTTTCGCCGGATACCGCTTGATTTATATCATTACTTGCGCTTGAATTTGTATCGCTGCCGCCGGAAATTTTATTGTCGCAGGAAATAAATGCTGCCGATAGGATTATCAGAATAACAGCGAGCAAAAAAGCCGATAATTTTTTTAACATATATAAACTCTCCCCCTATTTTGAATATTTTAAATTTTTTAATTTATATTTAAAAAGAATCCGTTATGAGCAAGTTTTTTTTATGAAATACTTTTATGAGTGTCTGCTTATTGTCGTTTATTTGTACGTCGTCCCTGTTTGCGACCTGTTTCAATTCATACACTCCGAGGACCATTTGCACCAACGCGCACTCCGAAACCTCAATATCTGCGGCATCCGTCGTCGTATTTACCGTACATTCGCCGTCGCCGTACTCGACTGCATATGCGTTATTATTCCATTTTGCAAAACCATCTGCGATTTTTATAACGAATCTGCCGTTACCGTCGGGCTTTCTCATAAGTTCCAACGCGCGTTTTGCGTTTACAACCCGGCTCATTCCCATCCAATCCGTGCTTATTTCGATTTCGTATAAGTTGTTCCAGTAAATTTCCGCAATAAATTCGGGACTTGCGCTAAAAACCAACTTCTCCGCCGCGCCTTCGAACATTCCCATAAACTGTAAAATGCCGAGCATACCCTCGCGGTCGACCCATGCAATATCGCGTATCCTCATTTTTTCGTTGTCTTTTTTGAATTTTACCCACGCTTTTATATTGTGTTCCGCATCTTCCCAATAATACAGGCGTTCTGCGCCGAACAGCGATATATTAAACACTTCGTTCCATCGGATTTCCGATCGCGAAGGCATAATATTATGCCTCGATGCATACGTTTCATAAACTTCAATCAAGTTGTCCCGCACATCGTCGCCCTTGATAAATTCATGCACCGTGCCGTTATTTTTAAGTCTGCGCGCCGGTGCGAGAGACAGCGTATATCTTTTTACCGCTCCGCAGTGCTCGTATCCGAATTTTCTGTAATAGTCGTGTGAAAACGGGAATAGATGCGAAAATACCGCGCCCTTTTCATATATATCTTCAAAGACTTTCTCAAAAATTTTCCGTATATTACCCTGACGGCGGGTTTCGGGCATAGACGCCACGCCGCCGATTCCGTACATTGGGACTTTTTGACCGTCGAACCACATAGTAAACGGAAGAATCTCCATCCCCGCGAGAACACGCCCATTTTCATCGACCGCGCCGTATGTGTTATCGCTGTTATATTCGCCTTTTTCGATTTTTTCGCGTATTTCTTTTTCGTTTGGATCAAAAGAAAAAACTATACCCTGCAAACGGGATACATATAATTTTTCTTCCGGCGTGACTTTTCTGTATTCGATTTTATTATTATCTGACATAATTATATATGCGCTCCTTTTTAAATTTATCAATACATTTATTATATATAATATTTTAACAGAATTAAATATTTTTTTGTAAATTTTATGGTTTTAAGGCGATTTGTTTATATTTTTTTGATAAAATTGAATAAAATAATATAGAAATTTTTCATACAAATAATTTAATAATACAGGAGGCATGTTTGTGAACAGTAAAAACTTATTGGAAAATGTTGAATCTCAATCTAAATGGACGTCGTGGTCGCCGCGAAAAGAATTATCGCCGGAATTTTTTATTTCGAATAACAAGTTGACTATTTCCGCAAATAATAATCCTACGGAGTATGTTTATGGTAAATTTTTAAGCGGCGAAATTCCCGTATCAGATTCGCATATTATAATCTTTGAAGCTTTATTTTCTTGTCAAAATGTAAAAAACGAAGAAAACAGCATTTTCGCTATGCTTTCTTTTTATGACAATCAAAAAGTTATGCTTGAAAGAGATTACGTAGATATTATTTACGACATTGATGGAAAAGTGAAGAAATTATACAGAAAATTGGACGTGCCTGAAAACGCCGCATATGTAATAATCGAAATAGGCGCAAGATGGTGTCCCCAAGCCGTCGTCGAATGGGATAATATCCGTCTCGAGACTGAGAACAAATCAGATATGCCGTCAAGAATCGTCAAAATCGCGACGACATATAAAGAGCGGCGCGATACGCGTGAAGAAAATTTAAGCGACATGATTGAAATTATAAATAAAGTAGGAAAGTCAAATCCCGATGTGATTCTGCTATCCGAATTAGTTTATGAAAGTTGTCACAACGAAACTGATTCAAAAGAAAACGGACAGCCCGTTCCCGGTCCCCTGACAGATACAATAGGCGAATACGCAAAAAAATATAATACATATATTATCTTTTCGATGAACGAAAAAGAGAGCGGAATAATTTACAATACAGCCGTGATAATAGGACGCGACGGCAAAGTATGCGGCAAATACAGGAAAATTCATCTTCCCCTCAACGAAGCCGAGGCAGGCACGTCCCCCGGAAATACGCACGGCATATTCGACCTCGATTTCGGCAGAATCGGTATAATTATATGTTATGACCAGATGTTTCCCGAAAATTCTCGGACACTTGCTTTAATGGGCGCGGAAATTATTTTTATCCCGACAATGGGAGAAGAAGAAATTCTTCAGAGAGCTATCGCCCGTTCAAACGGAGTGCATGTTGTCGTTTCGGGATATGTGGGGTCAGCTTCGTCAAGGATAATAAACCCGCTCGGTGAAATCGTAAATTTTGTGAAAGACAAAGATACGGCGTATGCGGCTGAACAGATTGATTTAACCAAAAGGTTTTTCGTTTACTGGATGTCTATAGGTGCGGGAAACGGTGAAACAAAGGTATTGTTCAGAAAAGAGCGTATGACGGATTCTTACGGAAATATAAATAAGGAAAGTCATAAAATAGAAAAATAAACATGCAAACTCAACGCTTCGTTGTGTTCATATATCTTTTAAGTCGCTTCAAATAATAAAATTTATATGTTATAATCTAATTACTGTACAGTAATAAAAACAAATTAAAATAATTTGGGAGGTTATATCATGTCATTAACAATAGGTCAAACAATAAAAAAACTGCGCAAAGAGCGCAATTTCACACAGGAAGAACTTGCGGAACAACTCAACATAACTGCGCAGGCTGTATCGAAATGGGAAAATGAAACAGGAATGCCGGATATTTCGCAGATTGTTCCGATAGCGAGCGTATTCGGCATCAGCGCCGATGTTTTATTCGGGACATACGGGGTAAACGACGATGACGAAGTGCAAAAAATTATCGAAAACGCTTACCGTTTAACAGGAGATACGGTTGAATCTAAGAAACGCGTATATGACGAATTACAGAACGGATTGCGGCGATACCCTAATAATATAATATTGCTTGTAAATAGTCTCGAACGCGGAATTGCGCTTTCTTACCCTGAAAACGGTCCTGAGCATTATGATGAAATTCACGGGGAAGAGATATACCAGGAGTGTATCCGACAAGCTAATCTCATAATATCGTATGCTAAAAATGCCGGGGACGTTTTAAGAGCGCATATGATTATGGTATTACTTCATTCGGCATACGGAGAAATAGAGAAAGCGTGGGAGCACGCAAATAAATTTCCGGGACGTCCTGATTTTACAATACACAATATGTGCGGTTATATTTCGCACGCCGAAAAGAATTATTCCGCCGAAGCGTATCATTTGCAAAATGATTTTTCATATCATTTAACAGCCATATTTGATGATGTAATCCTATTGGGCGAAGCATACAGGCGTATGAGAAAATACGATGAAGCGTTAAAAATGTTTTTTTCGGTATTTTCATTTATGGAGCTTGTTTTTGGAGATGAAAAAGTTATGCCGCCGGTACAAAACACAGATTCGGGAGATGTTTACGCACTCATAGCCAAAACATACATTGAAATGGGCGATGCAGAAAATGCGTTAAGTTGGCTCAAAAAAATGGTCGATTACGATATAGATATCCGCAGTCAATTCAAAGACGATATGTATGTTGAAACCCCTCTATTGCGAGATGTAAAATACAATTTTTATTCTAAATTGGAAGATAACAAAAAAAGACTGTCAAGTAAACTGAACCGCACGGAATTTGACTGCTTAAAAAATAATGATAGATTCACATCTTTACTGAACCGCGCAAATGATATGGATGATTAGTTGGAATTATTTATAAATAATTTATAAAAACTCTACCCATTGTCTTTATTTTATGATATAATTATAATAAACGTAAAAATATATTTAACCTTAAATAAACGGAGGAATAATTAATTTATGAAAATGAAAATCGGAATGCAATTTTACACCCTACGCGAAGAAATGAGCCGCGGATATGAAGAAATTTTTAAGAGAATCGCAGAGGTCGGATATACCGGCGTTGAAATGACATACTCACCCGACGACGGCGACAAAGTCGGCGAACTCCTTAAAAAATATAATCTTATAGGTACCGGAGCGCATATCGGCTTAGAAGCAATCGAAAATCATCTTGACACGGTGACCGGATTTATGGACAAAATCGGGTCTAAAAGCGTCATAATCCCATGGATGGGCGGAAGCGCATTCAGCAGTGAGGAAAAGATAATAGAAACGGCTCACAATATTGAAGCCGCCGCAAAAAAATTAGCCGGAATAGGCTATGAACTCGGCTACCATAACCACACCCTTGAATTTGAAACAAAATTCAACGGCAAAACTGTTATAGATATTTTCTATGAAGAAGCTCCGTCGCTGAAATTTGAGGTTGACGTAGGCTGGGCATACGCCGGAGGCGCAGATGTTGTGGCAGTTTTAAATAAACTTGGAAAACGCTTGGCGTATATTCATGTCAAAGACGTGGACGAAAAAAATACCCCGACAGAAATCGGGAGCGGAAAAGTCGATATGAAAAGCGTAATTGACACAGCTTCAAAACTCGGCGTAGAATGGGGAATTGTCGAACAGGATTCATGCATAAAATATCCTGCATTCGAGTCTATAAAAATAAGCTATGATTACATTAAAACTATAAATTAGAAATAATAATTACGCGACATTTTGTAGGGGCGGGGTCTTCCCGCCCTTGATTTACGCCGTTGTGAAATATCAATAAAAAATAACGAAAATATTATTAAGGGCGGAAATTGATTCCGCCCCTGCAATTTGTGTAAATTTGATATAATTTTTACGCCGTTTTACCGCTCTCCTGAACAGCGACTGCTACGGCTACGGTCGCGCCGACCATCGGATTGTTGCCCATACCGATAAGCCCCATCATTTCGACGTGCGCCGGAACGGATGAAGAACCCGCAAACTGCGCGTCCCCATGCATACGTCCCATAGAATCCGTCAAACCGTACGATGCCGGACCTGCCGCCATATTATCCGGGTGAAGCGTTCTTCCCGTGCCGCCGCCCGAAGCGACTGAAAAATATTTTTTGCCGTTTTCATTCGCCCACTTTTTATAAGTCCCTGCGACCAAATGCTGGAATCTCGTCGGATTTGTCGAATTTCCCGTGATAGAAACGTCAACATGTTCTTTTTTCATAATCGCAACGCCCTCAAGAACATCGTTTGCGCCGTATGCTCTGACTTTGGCGTTTGCCCCTGTTGAATACGCCTTTTCGCGCACAACTTTTAATTCGTATGTGTAGAAATCATAATCTGTTTCAACATAAGTGAACCCGTTCACCCTTGAAATTATATATGCCGCGTCTTTGCCGAGACCGTTCAATATGACCTGCAAAGGTTCTTTTCTGACTATATTTGCGCTTTTCGCGATTCCGATTGCACCCTCTGCCGCCGCAAACGATTCGTGACCCGCTAAAAAGCAGAAACATTTTGTTTCTTCTTTCAAAAGCATTGCCCCAAGATTGCCGTGACCGATTCCGACGTCCCTGTTTTCGGCAACAGACCCGGGAATACAAAACGCCTGCAAACCTATGCCGATTGCCGCCGCCGCGTCCGCCGCATTTGTTTTGCCCGATTTTAAAGCAATCGCGCAACCGAGAGTATATGCCCATACTGCGTTGTCAAACGCTATCGGCTGAACCCCTTTGACTATTTTCTCAACGTCTATACCTTTTGACAAAGTATAATCGCGGACATCCTCAAATGAAGAAAATCCGTATTCTTTCAGGCATTTTTCTAATTTATCAATTCTTCTTTCGTAACCTTCAAACCTTACTGTACTTACCATATAATTATTCACTCCTCTATTATATCGTTTTTCTTTTGCTTACTTTTCTTTTTTCGTAAAAAGAAAAGTAAGTTATTCTTTTCTGGGATCTATATATTTAACTGCGCCGTCTTCTTTATTATACCGTCCATACTGCCCTACGTTTTTCTCATACGCTTCTTTCGGGTCTACGCCTTTTCGTATCGCTTCCATCATTTTACCCAAATGCACGAATTTATAGCCGATAATCTCGTCGTTTTCGTCAAGCGCGACAGATAATACATATCCCTCAGCCATTTCCAAATATCTTACGCCTTTTGCTTTCGTCGCGAACATTGTACCTATCTGCGAGCGTAAACCTTTGCCTAAATCTTCAAGAGACGCGCCTATCGGCAGACCGCCCTCCGAAAAAGCCGTTTGAGAACGTCCGTATGCCAGCTGCTTGAATATTTCGCGCATTGCGACGTTTATAGCGTCGCAGACCAAATCTGTATTGAGTGCTTCGAGAAGCGTTTTGCCTTGCAGAATTTCAGCCGCCATAGCCGCCGAATGCGTCATACCGGAACAGCCTATAGTTTCTACAAGAGCCTCTTCGATTATACCGTCTTTGACGTTAAGCGTAAGTTTACAGGTCCCCTGTTGCGGAGCGCACCAGCCTATTCCGTTGGATAATCCCGATATATCTTTTATTTCGTATGCTTTGACCCATTTGCCCTCTTCGGGAATCGGAGCGGGTCCGTGATGCGGTCCTTTTGCGACCGAACACATATTTTCTACTTCGTGTGAAAATTCACTCATTTGTTAAAAATCTCTCCTTTTGGTTTATTTTATAAATTTTTATCTATATTTAAAGTTATCAAACTTACATTATAATCTCGCCCTCGACGTTTCCGTTTGCCGCGCACGCGTTTGCCTCGTCTGTGTCGATGTGCATAAACGGCATAAACGTATCGCGCACCCTGACCACGACGTCGCCGAATATAGTTGCTCTATCGGCGGTATTCACTTTGACCTGCACGATTTGTTTGTCTTTTACCCCGAATTTTTCGGCGTCTTCCGGTCGTAAATGCACATGACGTTTTGCGATGATAACGCCCTCGCTAATTTCGATTTCGCCCGCCGGACCTACGAGTTTGCACGCCCCGCTTCCCGCGACGTCGCCGGATTCCCTAATCGGCGCGTTGATTCCCAAACCTATCGCGTCGGTGATAGCGACTTCGACCTGCGTGGCTTTTCTTGCCGGACCGAGAATTATAACGTTTTTGATTTCTTTTTTCGGACCGATAACATTGACTCTTTCTTCGGATGCAAATTCTCCCGGCTGCGAAAGATATTTTTTGACTGTGAGCTGATGTCCCTTACCGAAAAGAAGTTCAACGTCTTTTTCAGTTAAATGCACATGTCTCGCGGACGTTTCAACAGTTATTGTATTTGCCATATTAATTTTCACTTCTCCTAACTTTAATTAACTTGTTGAAAAATCAAAAAATCTTTGATTTTTTAGATTTTTCTATCAAGTTTATTTTATATTTTATTTTATATAACATATTTTACTATATATATTATCCTAAATAAATAAATTAAATGTAAATATTGTATAACAAACGGAATGAAAATTATATTGAGTGCATGGCTTTAAATATCTCGTCTTTCTGTATTCTGATTTCAAGCCCCATTTCTTTGCCTTTATCCGACAGTTTTTCGGAAAGTTCACCGAATGAGACAGACATGTTGGATATATCGACCATCATGTACATCATAAAATACCCCTGCATTGTGGTTTGGGAAATATCCTCGATATTTACTTTGTTGTCGGCGAGAATTACGCTGACATTCGCGATTATCCCTATTCTATCTATACCGGTTACGGTTATAACTGCTTTCATAAAATTTTATGCCTCTCATGTTATTTATTATCTTCTTTCGTATATAATGCTTGAGGTTGTGTAAAAACGAAACAACCTCTTGGTTTAAATTAACTTGCTTTCGCGAAATGCGCCGAAAAAAGATAGTTTTTGAAAAAACGAAGTTGAAAGGTGAGAAAAACAACAGAC
>WQYZ01000035.1 GCA_009780985.1 Oscillospiraceae bacterium
AAATTTATAAAACATCTTCGGAACCCGACGCCCCTAAAAGCGGTAAAAACAATAAGAGCCCGAATAAAAATAATGATAAAAATGATAAAAATAATGAAAACAGTTTTAAAGTTGTAGAAATAGACGGCAACGATTTTTCTAAAATAAAAATCAGAAATTACCCGATTATTTTGCAGATATTAGACGTCGTGTCAAATTTGTATAAAGAAGATAAAATTTTCTGCAAATGCGGAAATTTCAACGGTAAAATCGCGCTGCTGGAAAACTTCGTCCATGTCGAGTGCAAAGACTGCGCTTCGCAGAGAAATATAAAATCCACCACTATTGCCGATATAGAATATATCGCCGAACTGGGCGAATTATATCTGGATTTCGATTAAGCCGTACATTCCTGTAACACTCCCTTTTGTTCCGACATAATATAATAACAGAAGGGAGGTATTAATATATGGGTTGTTTCAATAATGGATGCGGCGATGATAATGGCAGCAACTGGTGGATAATCATAATCGTTATAATTCTTATTATATGCTGCTTCTGCAACGCTTTCTAATTTTATAAATCTTCTAAAAACAGTAGACGAAAAAAACAAAATCAAATGACTTCTAAATTTGCAGAATTTTTAATAATAACTTCCTTTTTAAATATTAATTATAAATATCATATTTTATCGTAATAATTAACGTTAAATTATCAGCGGGCAGAAATGTTTTTTAAAATAAAACATATTACTGAGTTTACTCAAGCTGAGCGTGCTCAGTATATAAACCGGAAAGGACATAATATCCAAAATTCATCGGACTTTTGTCTGAGCGGTACGGTAAAACTAAAATAACAGACTTCAAATAAAAAGACAATAATAATCAGAGTGACAAAAAATTACGAATTATAAAGCGTCAGACTATTAATAAAATGAATAACAAATAGCAAATCCTCCGAAATTTAAATTTTTCGGAGGATTGCACTTTTATATTCGAAATGAAATACGATAAATCCCGACAACAATTTGAAAGTATCTAATTGGTTTTATACATATTTTTTCTTTATAATATCGAAAATATTGATTCCCGCGAATGCTATACAAAAACTAAAGCAAAGAATTGCACTAAGTAAATTGGGGATATAATTTGTCAATATTATCAAAATAATTGCGGGTATTGTTAAAGAAATACCGATTATCTTTGCTTTAGACATAGAATAATATTGCTTCTTAAATGTGTATTTCATCATTAATTTTGCCGAAATAACCATAACTGCTCCTAAGATAATAAGCGCAAAACAAATTTGGCAGCCAACTGAATATCTCTCTTTGATGATTTCCAAAAGATATAACAGATATTGACCCAGAAAACCTAACAGGGATAATAAAGCAAGAATAGAGCCGTATTTTATTAAAAATATTAATCTTGTCTTTTCTGTTTTATTGTTAGAATTATCTTTATTATTTAAATTATCTGACTTTAAAAAATACTCTGCCGGAACCTCAAATATTTTACCCATTATAATTAATTTGTCGATTTCCGGCGTGGAAATCCCTTCTTCCCATTTTGCCACCGTTTGTTTGGATATATACAGCTTTTCAGCTAATTCATCCTGAGAAAGCTGTTTTAATTTGCGGAGACTGTAAATCTTTTCGCCTAAATTCATATTATTCATAATTTAATACCACCTTTTTTTATTTTTCATTAAAATTTATTTTTTATAGGATATTGCAAAGAAAATTAGAAAACTTACGCTGATAATAATATACCTATGTTTATTATCTATGCAATAAAAAGTTTGTAATACTATAAATATTACCTAAAACTGCAACCGCACATAAGAATATAATAATTGTTTTCATTGAATATTTCTTCCGAAAAGGGGCTAACATAGCCGTAAAAATACGTTTTTTCCATATGATGAATATGTAGAGCGCGACGAAAAGCAACGCGCACAGAAAAACCAAAATCGGGAGAAACCCGGTATAATAAAGAAAGTGATAAGGGTCAAAACAAGTATCAATATTACCGGTACTCTTAAAAGCGGTATGAAATCCAGCCATATAGAAAAACGGGCTCATTACAAATGTCATGTTTCTGAGTATAACCGTATAAGAAAAATACCCAAATAACTCTCTTAAAAAGATATGGTTTTCTTTGTATTTATAAAACAAAGAGCCCAAAAGCGTAAGTAATGCAGGGATAAACGGACCTGCTAAACTAAATATCGCGTTCATTGCGTTACTCACATTCTGACCGGCAGAATAGCAAACAAGACCATCAGGAAAAACCCGAAACACTGTTATCCGCCAACCAGACAATAGTGGAATTAAAGCATGGCTGGCTTCATGTAAACAGCCATATGAAGATGAAAGAAGATCCAGACAAATAATCATTAAGAAATATCTAAGTTTTTTATTCTCAAGCGGTTTAATACCCAGTAACTCTGCTGCGGTTCCTTTTAAATCCCTCGTTTGTTCCATTAATACCTTGCCGCTCTGCTGCGAGGATTTTTTATCTCTTGAAAGCATAGATAATATCTCCTTTTGCATAATTCAATTTTATTAAATATTCTGTTACCAATTCTTGTCAAATGCATGTGGGTTAATCTGCGATATTTTATCTCTCGTTTCAGTTGTGAGCGAATTGCATCCCCAAAACGCGCCGTCAGTAATAGCAACATTGTCGGGTATCGTCACGCTTGTAAGAGAAGTGCAGTTACCGAACGCATAATTAGCAATAGATGTCACTCCGGCAGGTATCGTAACATTTGTAAGGGAAGTACAATTACCAAACGAATGGTAACCAATAGATGTCAGGCTGTCGGGTAAAGTTATGCTTATAAGTGAATCGCAATTCTGGAATACATCTTCATTAATAGACGTTACACCTTCAGGTATTGTTATGCTTGTAAGCAAACCGCAGCCATTAAACGCGTCGTTGTCAATGGTTTTAACACTGTCAGGGATATTTATACTCGTAAGAGGCACGCAATACTCAAATGCGTTCAAACCGATATATGTCAAGGTGTCAGGTAGTGTCACGCTTGTAAGTGTATAATCCTTAAATGCCATATCTCCGATTTTCGTTACATTCTTTCCGGCAATTTTATCAGGTATTATGATGGCTTTCAGATTCCCTTTATATCCTGTAATAGTAATTTCATTTTTTTCAACGATATACTTAAAATTTGTAGCAGTATCGACTTTTTGACAACCAACCGCTAATAATGAAATCAACGTCATAATTGCGACCGGTATAATAATTTTTAAAAATGTAGTAATTTTCATAAAACAAACTCCTTTTAATTTTAATTATAAATCTTTTTTAGCGTATATCTTTACGGCAATCGCATAGGAAACGACAAATATAACTGCCGATATTGCTACGCAGACTATTGCGTTAACTATTTGCGAGAGATTTGCCGTATGTCCTATCCATAAGATTAGCGCATTAATTCCGCCTGCGACCAACATACTGATAACGGAAAACCCTTCCTCTCTATTTTCGCCTACCGTATAGGTTATGGGATAAAATAACCCGCATGAAACCAACGCTATTCCAATAGAAAGCGGAACATATGAAAATGAATATCTGACAAAATCTTTCCAATAGAGCAAATGTAAACCAAAAAATAAACCCGTAAATATTGCAGTAAGAACAATTCCAACCAGCATCATCATAAGTTGACCGAGATATTTGGATGTGATTACATCGCTTCTTTTTATAGGCATAGCAAGCTGAAACCTATTCCACTTTGAAGCGGAATCTTTTTTAGAGCTCAACATAAAAGTCCAGGAAAATAACCCAATCCCCACGAGTATGATAGCAGGATAAAGACTCGAATAATAATATAAATTTCCTGTGATTTTTTCTGCGGCTATTAATAAGATGCCTATCAACAGGAACATCGCAAATATGAGTAGTATGTTGTAGCTTGCCGAATAGAAATTATATAAGATTAATCCTTTTATTGGTTTATTCTTTTTCATAATTTAACTTTTCCCCCTTTATAAGCATGAGCATAATATTTTCAATAGAGACGTTGTCGATTATAAAATCACGGTATTTTCTTTCGGCGGTTTGCTTGTCGGCGACCAGCACGTCAATCTGATAATCCTGCTTTCTGTACGCGATAATGTCGTGCCTGTCAATCTCCGCAAACTGTGCTGATTTGCAGCGGATAACGCCGTAGTTGTAAATCAGTTCGTCTTTCTTTTCAGTGAAAAGTACATTGCCGTTATGGATAAAAGTGATATAGTCCGCTATTTTTTCAAGGTCTGTCGTTATGTGCGACGATAAAAGAATCGAATGACTTTCGTCCTGAACAAAGTCTAAGAACACATCCAATATTTCGTCGCGGAAAATAGGGTCAAGTCCGCTTGTGGCTTCGTCTAAAATCAACAGTTTCGGTTGGTGAGATAAAGCAACCGCAATTCCCAATTTCATTGTCATTCCCCTTGAAAAAGTCTTTATTTTATTCTTTGCGGGGAGATTGAATTTATTTAAATATTCATTAAATAAATTGTTATCCCAATCAGAGTAAATCCGGCGCATGACAGAAGATATTTTTACCGCGGTCAAATCGTCCGAGAAGTTATTCGCGTCAAAGACAACGCCTATATCGTTGCGTATATCTGCACTTTTATCGCTCATTTCTTTTCCGAACACTTTTACCGTGCCTCCGTCTTTGATAAGCGTATTCAGAATACAGCCTATCGTCGTAGTTTTGCCTGAACCGTTTTCGCCGATAAGCCCCATAATCGCCCCGCTTGGCAGAGAAAATGAAACATTATTCAAGCGAAAATCCGATTTCTTATATTTTTTAGTTAAACCTTGAACCTCTAAAATAGCGTCCATTTTAATTCTCCTCCTGATAAAATAACTTTAATAATTCAATAAGTTTTTCTACTGGGATACCGCTCGTCCTGCCGATTTCAGCGGCTTCCTGTAAATGTTCTTCCGCTTTGCGCTGCTGTTCTTCCTGAATGAAGTCCTTATTTTGTGCTGAAACAAAGCTGCCGCGTCCGATAGTAGTTTCGATAAAGCCGTCGCGCTGTAAATCTTCATATGCCTTTTGGACGGTTATCACGCTGACATGAATTGATTTTGCCAACTCGCGCATCGAGGGGATAGGGTTGCCTGTCTGTAACTCGCCGCTCATTATCATTGCTTTTATTTGCATTGTTATCTGCTCGTAAATAGGTTTGCTGGTATTGCTGCTGATAATTATTTCCAGAGATATTCCTCCTGTCTGTTTTATAATGTGCTTATTGTATAAGTACATTATATACTCCGGTGCAATGCTTGTCAACAGATTTTTTGAAAATTCATATTTTGTTTACATATGAAAAAAATCTCCGAATCCTTAAAATTTCGGAGATTTTCGTTTTTTATTTTAAGCCGCTTTAATCAGTATATTTTTGTTTACCGCCGCTGTTACGGTTTTTCCTATACCTATAATTATTCTGTCATTATACTGAGATCCGCTCAACGGAATTTGGATGACGTCATAAACGTCGTAATAACACTTGAATGTCAATCCCTCATACGTTTTGGCGGTTCGGTCGTTTTTATTATACGAGACTTTGACTTTATCGCCCGTTATAAACCCTGCGGGAACTATAGGCGTTGAAGATGAAACTATGGGAGCTGCCGGCGCAGTTGCAGCCAGAACCGCCTGCGGGATTGCTTTTTCGCCAGTCAGATACGGGATAGGGTTGACATACGTTCCGGTGGTGTAAGACACGCTGTTTTCTTTTACCCCGAAGTGGAGATGAATTCCGGTGCTGTTGCCGGTTGTGCCCATAATGCCGATTATATCGCCCCTTTTGACTTCCTGTCCCGCTGTTACCTTCACACTGCCGGTTTTCATATGAAAATACCGTGTGAGAATCTTCCCGTCATGAAGTATATCGACATAATTGCCAACAGAAACGCCGGTGCTGGATGCAACTACTTTGCCGTCTGCAAATGCATTTATATAAACATTCGACGTTTTTTCTCTGCGGAATTCGTCGACGAAATCGACGCCGTCATGGTGTTCGGTTACGCCGTTAAATGTCCGGTACCCGAACGGAGACGTTATAAGCTCAGCATTTGTTGATATGACATGATATTGATATGATGACATACACATTCGACTCCTTTCATAGAGGATACTGAATCTTTATTTTTAAGTCAGTTCTCCTATTATTAATATATTTTAAATTATCAATATAGACAATAAAAAAAGAGCAAATTTTAAATTTGCTCTTTTAGAGAATTATATAAATTTTATATTTTTATATCATGTCAGATTTAAGATTCGGGATATATTTGCACGCCTCGCACAACACATCTGAATATCTGCCGTAAATGCCCGTGACGTGATGAATATACGGTCCTTCGATAATCTTTCTTTCCCATTTTGCCCAGTCGTCAACCTGCATCCAGACATATGTGCCCTCGGTTTTCGGTCCGGCGCATGTCTGGCCTTCTCCTAAAAACATAGAATATTCGCCGTTGATACTGTCAAATCGGGCTATTGTAAGTTCGCCGTTTTTGAGTTCCCACTGTCCCCGTCCGCCGTCGTCAAGAGCCGGATTTACCGTATTTCCCATGAGCGCGCTTGGGAAAGGTCCGCAGTGCCATAAAAGCTCCGCATTGTCGTTTGTCGGGTGGCGTATTGTGAGGTCTGCGAAAAATGACGGGGTTCTGTTATAGTCGGCGGCATGAAGCATTGCCGAAGTAACCGCGCCGTTGATATCGCCCTCGCATGACACGGGATAACCCATAGCCGTAAGTTCACCGATAAGCTGGCACGGCAGAATCCCGAATAAATCGTTCAGACCCGTCCAGCATTCGATTGACGCCCCGGCAAAACCTCCGTTATCCATTTCATGTCTGACAAAAACAATCATAGCCGCGAGAGTTTTAAGCCGTTCTTCGCCGAATTGCGATATATCCATTCTGTTTTTCATAGACAATATCTGCTCGTCAAGCTCCGTACTTCCTTTTGATTTTAATCTGTTAACGCCGCTGAACAGACGTCCCGTTGACAGAGGCGATACTTCTATGCCGAATTTTGAGAGCAGTTCGCCCTCGTCTGCCATAACGCTCATAAAACTGTTCGGGCGGTCGCCTATTTTCATTATGCGCATAGATTTAAACGCCTTTAAGACAGCCGCCGTCCTGCAGAAATTATTTACTCCGTTAATGAATACCGGGTCGGTTGGGCGGCAGTTTTCGATATACGTGAATTTTACGCCGAATCTTGACAAAACTTTGCTGCTGGCAAAAATCCCGCACTGCGTATCCCTGATTCTTGCGCCGTTTTCTGCGGGACCGTCGTCTCGCGGTCCCCATAAAAGTACCGGCAGTCCCATTTCTTTGCCGACTTTTGCGACGACTTCTTCCGAACCGAAATCGGTATGTAATATAAATACAGCGTCAACTTTCTGCGCTTTCAAAAAGTCTGCGATAGCCGGAACCTGTCCGGGGTCTGTTGCGATTCCGTCGGGCACTACGCCGTCGATATTGATAGTCTCCACATTGCCGTCGATTTTTTTCAGTACTTCAAATGTATTGTTTTTGAAGATGAGGGCGTTCTCCGCCGTTGTAAAACCTGTGCCTCTTTTTACCGGCACTACGCCGAGTTTTAGTTTTATCTCTCTGTTCATATGCTTGTGTAAACCTCCGTTTCGTTTGATTTGTATATGTTTTTTTATTATTTTTGTATGTCTTCGTAACAATCTTCTGTAATTTTCAGATCTCCGTCAACTAACTCTTGAATAATGATATGATAGTGATATTGGGTTTCGTCACCTTTTACAGGTTCATATAATTGCTCTTTAAGTTTTACTGTTACATAGTTGCCATTTATATATTCATAATATCCTTCACCATACCCGCCACAACCAAAATTAGTAAAACTTTTAACTTGTTTATTCGCAACATCTCTATAAACTGTTGAAGATTCGCTTATTTCTCCCAATTCTGTATTTGCAACAAACATTCCGACATCATTATCCCAAAGCCAGTAATATGTAGGAGCATTTCCCATAGAACCCCCAATATACTGCCATAAACTGACATCTAAATATCCGTCAAAATTCCAATCATCAAACGAAAGACCATACATATCACTTTCCGAAGAACTTGTACATGTTGAAAGGTTTGTAAATTCCTGTTTGAAACTCCCATCTTTACTGGAAACTGTCAGCGTTGATATTTCAGTATCTGCTTGCGAATAATAATAGTCACTCTGGCTGGATGATAAATAAGTTTTTTCGACTCTTGCACCTTCGAGTTTAAATTCAAACTCCGGTATTTCACTGTTTATTGTCCTTGTTACAGTATAGCTGATAGGTGTAATAATATCTTCTGGTTTCGCTTGGGTAGAGAATGTCGGCATATCTGATATATCCGAAATTTCTGTTTCAAGGTAATTTGATGCAGTGCAACAAATAAGTAATAACACAGGAAGAAATATTAAAGTGATTAATAATAGTCGTTTTATCATAAATATCTTTTCCCTCTACAAAACCTCAAACGCACTTGCGCGGAAAAACACGTTGTGCCTGTAACACGCCTGAGGCGCAAAAAATACGACTTCCGGCGTTTTAAACAGTCCGCAATACGGGACGGAGAGATATAATCTCTCGTCGTAAATCCACTCGGGCGGATTCTCAAATCTGTTCACAAAAGCCTGCTCAATATAAGTAGCCAATACGCACAAATCCTGCAAATGGTCTGAAATATACAAGTTAAGCTCCGAACTTAAATCATACTTAGCCCGCAAAACATCTAAATCCTTATTGTATTTTATATCATGCAGTATGTTACTTAAAATCAACTGCTTATCATATTTACTTAAATAAATGTAATCTTCTATCATTATTCTTTCAACCGTTCAGCACGTTTATTTTATCGACCAAAAATTTCGTCACGTCTTTTTGCGATGCTATCATACACGCGAATATATCTTTACTTTTTTTATCGTCGTTTACATATATTTTAACGGCGTCATAAAAAGCGCGGAAATAATCCGTGCAGACATTGACTTTAGCAATCCCGCATTTGACCGCCTCTTTCAACTGTTCGTCGGGAATGCCCGAACCGCCGTGAAGGACAAGCGGTATTTTTAAACTTTCGCTTATCGTTTTTATACGGGGCAAATCCAGATTTGGCAAAACGGCGTAATTGCCGTGCGCGTTGCCGACCGCGACAGCTAAAGAAAATATGCCGGTTTCGTTTAAGAATCTTAGCGCGTCGTCAGGGTCGGTGAATTTGCTCTTGTCCGCATAATCCGAAATATTTGCCGCGCTGCCGATATTCCCAAGTTCCGCTTCAACGTCCGCGCCGAATTCTTTTGCGGCTTTGACGGTTTCTTTGGTAAACTTTATATTGTCGTCAAACGGCATTTTTGACCCGTCGCACATTACCGACATAAACCCTGCGCGCATTGCGTGTTTAAGCAAATCAATGTCGTAGCAGTGGTCGAGGTGAAGCCCTACAGGGACTTTTGCTTTTTTCGCGAGCGATTTCGCCATTTCAACCGCTGTTTCAAAAGATATATAGTCATACCAGCCCGGATAATGCTGAATAAGCACAGGTTTTCCCACTTGGTCGGCGGCTTCGATGACAAACTTCATTGCCTCGTAATTAAATGCGTTAAACGCGACTACTCCGTATTTATTTTTATACGCCTCACGTACAATATCTCCCGGTTTTTCAAAACTCATATGAATCATTTCCTCTCTTTTTCATATTAAAATTTATTAAATATTTTTTCACACGCTGTAAATCCATTTATTTCTGTAATAGTCCACGCGCTGTCTGAGTTCCGTATCGTCAATTTCGCCTGTCCTTATGAATTTTTCCGCAACCTCGAAAGACGGTATACCCGCCCTGCCGCCGATATAACAGATTTTGATTGCGGAAACGGCGTTGGCAAACTTTGCGGTCTCCCTTACGCTGAATCCTTTTGTCAAACCTGCCAAAAACGCTCCGTGATAAACGTCGCCCGCGCCTAAGGTGTCAAATACGTTTACTTTGAACGCTTCTTCCACAAAAAATCCCTCAGATTTTGAATAACCCACACAGCCTTTTTTGCCTAAGGTAAAAACTACAATTTCAGGTCCGGTTTCTGAAACAAGTTTACAGTTTTTCTCGTAATTTTCATCTGCTCCGAAAGCGGCTTTATAGTAAAATTCCGAAGCGATAAAAATATCGATTAACGGGGTAAAATATTTTATCCGCTCCGAATAATTGGCAACGTCATACGCGACTTTTTTCCCCGCTTCTTTCATCCATAACGCGGCGGTTATTTCAACATCGCCCGGACCGCCCTCAAGATGAAGAATATTTGCGCTAGTTATGTAATCTTTATTCAAATCGCCCGCGTCGATTTGACGGAGACCTCCGCCTTTATATAATATGCTTCTTCCTTTCGTTTCCAAATCCGACAATATTATGGCAAAGTCGTTAGGCGCGCCGTCAACTGTCACGATTTGCGATATATCCACGTTGTTATACGCAAAATCTTCGCGTATTGCCTTTCCGTGTATACACGTCCCCGTTACCCCGATCATTCCGACTTTTGCTCCAAGACGCGCCGCAGCGACCATAGCCGTTGCGACGTTGCCGCCGCCCTGTCTGCTGAAGTCGAGGATTCCCGCTCCCGAGTCAGGCTTTGGAAGCTTATCTACAACCGTTAATATATCAATGCACGGCCTGCCGATTCCAACAATATCCATATATTGCCCTCTTTAATAATCTTAGTATAAAAATTTATTTTATAAATTTGGTGCCATAATAATATTATAACATTAATTTTATTATAATGCAATATATTAAAAAAATATATATGGCAATCGCTTAAAAATATTTTAATGTATTTACACGGACAGACACAGGTCGTCCGTACATGCAAAACCATCGTTTTGTTCATGAAAACTAACTCACTCAAAAACCCTATAAAGAACCTTTCTCTTGCTTTTCCCATGATTTTAATTTTTGAAATAATGTAGGGGTCGACATGGAAATCGACCCCTACATTAATAATTGTATTGTTTATAACGCCAGCGCATATTCATCCATGCCTGCTTCTACATAACCGGAAGCGAGCGGCGCGGGCTGTCTGCATGTGGACTCCATAACGTGGATGTTGCCCGTCTGCGAACCCTGCCATATGCCGTGAACGACTTCAAACGCATGAAAACCCATATCGCCGTGAGCGCGGTGAGGACGATTGTTCACAATACCCCACGCCATGTCCGCGACTCCCAAGCCGCGGCAGCAACCCTCGCTGTAGCCGTGCGTCAGCGGCATCCCATAAGATTCGCCGCTCCAATCGTTTAAACCTTTGCGTTTAAGATATACCGGACCGCCGAATTGATTCGGGTCGGGACATATAAGCGTGCCTTCTTTGCCGTATATCTCGACTCTCGGCGTTTCGCCGAACCCTTCCGAAACGAAAGTTATGTTCCCAAGTACGCCATTGGCAAATTCTATCGAACCCGCCAGCGAATTTATAGTGTCGATTTTGCACGTTTCGCCGAAACTGGGGTTTCTTGGGTTTATCAGCACCCTTTCGGGATGGCGGCACTGCGCAAAACCGGTTGCGCGCGAAATAGGTCCCAAAAGATTTATCAGCGCATGCAGAAAATAACCGCCCATATCAAACGGTATTCCGCCGCCCGGCTGACTGACAAACGCCAAATTCGGGCTTTCCCACCTGTCCTGATGATAACCCCTGACCACCATTGCCTGAGCCATAAACGGTTCGCCTATCATACCCGCGTCTATGAGTTTCCGCGCAGTCTGATGTCCTCCGCCCATAAACGTGTCCGGAGCCATTCCTATACGCAAGTTTTTTTCTTTTGCGATGTTTATAAGCTCTTTGCCTTCTTCAAGAGTTACGGCTATCATTTTTTCACAGTGTACGTTTTTCCCCGCAAGCAGAGCGGCTTTGTTCACTTCGTAATGCGAAGTCGGATACGTAGTATTTACGACAATCTGTATCTCAGGGTCGTTCAGTATTTCCTCGTTGGTCATTTGACGGATATTGAATTCTTTTGCGCGCTTTTCAGAGCGTTCGGGTATTATATCCGAACAGCCCACGACTTCGAGTATTTGAAAACGGGTAGTCATATTTTTTAAATATGTGGCTTATTGCGCCCGAACCGATTAAACCGACTTTTATTGGTTTTACTTTCATAAAATATCATGCTCCTTTTTATTGTTTATATGTTTATATATATTTTTTTATACGCCGCGTTTCAAATCGTTTATCTTTGCGACTTCCGTCATATTCGTTACTGGGATATAATCTTTTATCGGCATAATCTTCTGATGTATCGCGTCGATTATCCATTCAGGCTGCGGGAAGAAATATTTTTCAAGTTCAAACGCGGGGGTTATCCAGTTCTTTGAGCCGATAACGACAGGCGGAGCGTCCAAATAATCAAAACACAGTTCGGTTATATTCGCCGCAAGCTCTTTCATGAATGAATTTCTTTCGCAGGCGTCGCCGATGATTACTATTTTCCCGGTCTTTTTCACGGATTCCATAACCAAGCTGTAATCAAACGGCACAAGCGAACGCGCGTCTATTATTTCGGCGGATATATTGTATTTTTCCTGAAGCGTTTTAGCCGCCTCTATCGCTCTGTATAAAACCGCGCCGATTGTCAGAATTGTCACGTCGGTCCCATGACGTTTTATATCCGGTTCGCCGATTTTCACTTCATAATATTCGTTTGCCGGAGGCACTCCGCCGTTATAGAACTGTTCGCCGACTTCGTATATCCTCTGGCTCTCGAAGAAAATCACCGGGTCTGTGCCGTTTAACGCGGAATTCATCAAGCCCTTTGCGTCGTACGGAGTCGCCGGGAACACAACTTTAAGTCCCGGGATATGCGCGGTCAATGCAGTCCAGTCCTGCGAGTGCTGTGCGCCGTATTTTGAACCGACAGAAATCCTGATGACAACCGGCATTTTTAATATGCCCGCACTCATAGACTGCCACTTCGATACCTGATTGAAAATCTCGTCGCCCGCTCTGCCGATAAAATCGGCGTACATCAACTCTACAATCGCGCGTCCGCCGCACATTGCGTAACCGACTGACGAACCGATAATCGCTGCTTCCGAAATCGGGGCGTTGAAAAATCTGTGATACGGCAAAGATTCCGTCAATCCTCTGTATACCGCGAATGCGCCTCCCCAGTCCCTGTTGTCTTCGCCGTATGCGATAAGCGTCGGATCTTCGTAGAATTTATCGAGTATCGCCTCGAATATTCCGTCGCGAAGTCCGAACTGTTTAGTTTTTGGAACCGGTTTTCCGTCTTTATCAAACGCGCTTCTCTCTCTTGACGCAAGCTGTTTTACTCTCGGATTTTCTTCGCTTAGTTTATCTTTTGGAATTAAAACGTCGGGTGCGCGTTCGCTGTCAAATGTCCTGATGGTCTGATTTGAAAACATAAGTCCTGAAATAGCGTCGGGGTCTCTGCTTAAATCCATTCTCGGCGATATATTATCGTCAATCGCAAGTTTGCAGATTTTTGTCATACGCGACGTTATAACTGCATGTATCGCGTCGATTTCGGACTGCGAGCATATATTTGCGCCAACTAATTTTGCGCTGAACGCTTTTAAAACGTCCTCGTTTCTCCACGCTTCAATTTCCTCGGCTGACCTGTATGTCGAGGAATCCGACGGCGAGTGCCCCGTAACTCTGTATGTTACGACGTCTAAGAGAGCCGGACCTTTGCCGTCTAATAAAATCTTTTTCTGCCGTGAAACGGCGTCGATTACAGCGAGCGGATTATAGCCGTCAACGCGCTCAGAGTGCATCTGCTCAGGATTTATTCCCGCGCCTATACGCGCAAGCATATCGTATCCCATCGTTTCGCCCCGTGTCTGACCGCCCATGCCGTACTGGTTGTTGAATATGTTGAATAACAAAGGCAAACCTTTGTTATGGTCGGAATCCCAAAGTTGTCTGACTTGGTCCATAGAGGACATGTTTATAGCTTCCCATACCGGTCCGCAGCCGAGCGCGCCGTCTCCGAAATTCGCGACGATTATGCCGGGCTTTTCGTTTATTCTCTTATACAGAGCCGCCCCGAGAGCTACCGGAGCCGCGCCTCCGACTATAGCGTTATTCGGATATATGCCAAATGGAGTGAAAAACGCATGCATAGAACCTCCGAGACCTCTGTTAAATCCCGTTGTTCTTGCGAATATTTCAGCCAGAGCGCCGTATAACAGAAAGTCTTTCGCTAAATCTTTTATATTGCCTTTGTCTTCTTCTTTACCCTCGACGACTTTTAATATAATCCCGCCGAAAAACTCGCGCATTATGTCATATAATTCTTTTTCGTCAAGTTTGTTAATCGCCGAAAGTCCTTTCGCGAGTATTTCCCCGTGACTTCTGTGCGAACCGAAGATAAAATCCTCGATTCCGAGAGAATACGCTTCGCCGACCGCCGATGCTTCCTGTCCCAATGACAAATGCGCCGGTCCGGGATTGTTATACTCTATGCCGTTATATGCGCTTTTTGTTTTAATCTCGTTCAGCATAGTCTCAAATTCCCTGATAACTGCCATATCGTGGTAAATTCTCATAAAATCGTCTTTTGAGTAAATCTTTTTTTCTTCGTCGATTGTTTTGTTATATTGATTTACGGGTATGTCAGTAAATTTAATCCAGCCCGCCGCCCGAAGCTCTTTCGGGTCCGAAAATTCTGATTTAGGCATATAAATTAACTCCTTTTTTTATTTACTTTTTCGTATTAATGTAGTTAAATGGAAATGTTTTAATTTCCCAATATTTTGATTCATAATTATCATTTCCTATTTTTCGCCAAAACAATATACTGTATAAAATTGCTTTGTACTTTTTAACTATTTTACCATCTTCATTTACAACAGTTTTAATTGGAAATAATAAAAATATAAAAATAATTATCAAAAATAAAATATGCAAGTTTCTTTGGTTTTTCATAAAAGTAATCCTCCTGAAAATTCCGCTTGAACTCAAATCATAAAACAGCCCTCGCGGATAACTTCTCCGACCGTCGGATGCGGGAAAACAATCTTCCGCACGTCGTCAACGCGCATTTTTGTGTCAATCATCATTGCCGCGCCGTAGATTATTTCAGATGCGTAACTGCCTATCATATGCAGTCCGATTATATTGCGCGTATTTTCGTCAACAATAATCTTGACTATACCGTCGCCGTTTTCGTTTTCGGCGACATACCGCCCGCTGTATTTCAACGTGAACGAGTGAACGGACGCTTTCAGACATTTCTGTTTGACACTTTCAGTCGTTTCGCCGACTGCCGCGACTTCGGGATTTGTATATATTACGGCGGGGATAGAGTTATAGTTGATTCTGTCTTTTTTGCCTAATATATTGTTTACGCAGACTTCTCCCTCTCTGTACGCCGTATGCGCGAGCATAGACTTGCCGTTGACATCGCCCGCCGCGTAAACGTTGGCGACGCTTGTCCTGCCGCTATCGTCCGTGACGATTGCGCCGCGTTCTGTCAGGACGTTTATATTTTCAAGTCCGAGATTCTGCGACGACGCTTTTCTGCCGATAGACACCAGAACTTTATCGGCGTTTAATGCGATTTTTTCGCCATTTAATTCAAATTCGACAGAATTTTTGCCGAATGCCATAACTTTTGCGCCGAGTTTGAAATCTATGCCTTTTTTTGCATAATTTTTGTACAATATATCCGCGATTTCGCCGTCGATTGGTCCGCCGATTTTGTCGAGCATTTCTATAACCGTGACTTTTACGCCGATTGAGTTGAAATAAGACGCCATTTCAAGCCCGATTACCCCGCCGCCGATAACTGCAAGATTTTTTGGAATTTCTTTCAAATCTAAAATTTCGCGGTTTGTCAGACAGAAGTTATCCGCAAGTCCTTCTTTAAGTCCGGGAATCGGAGGTATTGCCGCTTCAGAACCGGAGCATATCAATAAATATTTCGACGAGTAAATATTTTGCGCAGGGGCGGATGGTAATCCGCCCGTTGTTCCGGCGGGACGATTGCCATCGTCCCCTACAATTACGTTAAACCCGTTCGCGGCTTTATTCTGGACAACAGCCGTTCCGTTGATTACTTCAACGCCTGCTTTTTTCAATTTTGCCGCAACTCCCGAAACGAGAGTTTTCACAACTTTATCTTTTCTCTCTATCACAAATGGATGATTAATTTCCGCGCCTGTAAATTTTACGCCGTATTCTTCGCCATGTTTGGCATAATCATATATTTTCGCCGAATACAACAGCGTTTTCGTGGGAATACAGCCTTCGTTCAGGCATACCCCGCCAAGAGCTTTTTTCTCGATAAGCAGAGTTTTCAATCCGCCGTGCGCCGCGCGTTCCGCCGCGTTATATCCCGCCGGACCTCCGCCGATTATTATTAAATCATACATATCTTATAAGCGCTCCCCGTGTTTTATTTTATTCTTTATGTATTCAGTCAAAACTTCAAGCGAAATATCTGTCGGATTTGAGCCGTTTATTATAATATCGGCACGGTATTTTGACGGCTCGACATATTCTTCGTGACGGTACCGCACCATATCTAAATAAACGCTTGAAATCTCGTCAAAAGTCAATCCCCACGCCATATTGCGCTTTAATCTCCGCACAATCCTCTCGTCTGCTTTGCAGTCCACAAATATTTTTAAATCCAATTTGTTATAAATATTATCGTCCCATAAAGTCAGAAGTCCTTCGATTATTATAATTTCATACTCATTTTTTGATATAATCTCTTCTAAATCTGTATTTAATTTATTCAAATAAAAAGATTCCGGGTGATTGTGGTCGGAATATTCTTTTTGAGTGACAAACGCTTTCGGATGCGGTCTGTCTTTATCGGGCTTGAAATAACCGTCCATATGAATAACGAATAATTTATAATCTTTCAGCGCGTTTTCGAGTTTTTCGCACAGCGTAGATTTGCCGCTTGCCGTTCCGCCGGCTATACCGGCGACAAAAGTTTTTTCCAGCATCGTTTTTCTCCCCCCAAATATAATTATTTCGCCAGCAGCAAATCAAAATTTTCAAGATTTGCGCACAGTTCTTTTAAAAATCTTGCCGCGGGCGCGCCGTCCAAAGCTCTGTGGTCGAACGTCAGGGACAAACTCATGCAATCATAGAAAACGTCTTGACCGTTTATTTGCTTAATACGTCTTGTTATGTTGTTTACGCCGAGAATACATGTCTGCGGAGGATTTATAACCGGAGTGAAGCTCTCTATTCCGAGAGAACCTAAGTTTGTGACCGTAAACGTGCCGTT
The DNA here is from genome assembly GCA_009780985.1 of Oscillospiraceae bacterium. Classification (GTDB taxonomy): domain Bacteria; phylum Bacillota; class Clostridia; order Oscillospirales; family WRJC01; genus WRJC01. The sequence goes on from WQYZ01000035.1 coordinate 17,294, forward strand.
TTTTAATTTATCCGGGGATATTGTGCCTTTTTGTACTTCCCATATAATCTTTTTGGCTTCTTTGGAAAGTTCGTTGAGCGAAAGTTTGTCCGCGCCGAATATCGTCGGGACAACAAGCCCTCGTTCGGTATCGACCGCGACGCCAAGATTCACCGTATTAAAATATCTGATTATATCGCCGAGAAAATGAGCGTTGGCGTCTTTATGATTCATCAAAGTTTTCGCCGTCGCATATAAGATTATATCATTTAATGTAATGCTCACAAGACCTATATTATCCGCATATTCTGTATTTTCTTTCAGCCTTTTCCTGAAAGATAGGATAACCGACGCGTCGAAACTTGAATTTAACGTCAGCTGCGCCATCTCAGACAATGACGCGTGCATTGACTTCGCGATAATTTTGCGTATATTCGGCAATTTTACGTCGGCGTATTCATTTGTTGATTCGTCTGTTGTTGATAAATTTTTGAGAAGCGCGTCTATTTCTCTAACAGAAACATTACTTTCAGAACTTTCAGATTGATTATTAAATCTTTCGCCTTTTTTGACAAGCTCAATTATATCGCGTTCAATAATCCGCCCGTTGGGACCTGTAGGAAATGCTTTGTTAAAATCAACTTTCGCCTGTTCGGCATAATGCTTTGCTCGGGGTGAAATTTTTAAATCGCCTATTGTAGAAGTCGATACGACTCGCGTTTCCGACGGACGGACAGGACCGTCCGCTCGTACGGATTGTTCAATTTCCGCAGGTTTTTCTGATTTATTAGAATTTTGCGGCATCAGACCTGATATATCTTCGCCGTCTTTGCCGATTATCATAACCGTGTCAAGACACGGCACATCGTCGCCTTCTTCAACAAACAGAGCAAGTACCGTTCCCGCCGCTTTTGATTCTTCGTCAAACGAGGATTTATCCGTTTCGTAAGAAAATAATATGTCGCCGATATTGACGTTATCACCTTTTTTTTTGTTTATTTTTGTAATTAAACAGCTTTCGACACTTTGCCCCTGTCGAGGCATTATTACAGTTTCAGCCATAAAAATTTTCCTCCTCTTATACTGAGTGCGCTCAGTCATATGTAATATTATAGTTTTTTATTTTATTATTTATTACGCAATTATTATCTGCGTATTGTTTTTGTTCGCCAAAATCGTTATTTCGTCGGAGAGACGCATATTTGTTATGAGTATATCAATATTTTGGATATCTGCGAAAGTATACGGCAGACTTCTGTCGAGTTTTTTATCGTCCATTAAGACTATTTTTTTACGCGCTTTTGAAACAACCAGCTTTTTAACTTCGCACTCGTTGTAATTTCCGCTGGTAAACCCGCTCTGCAACGAAAATCCTGACGGGACAATAAACGCCGTATCGATATTGATTGCTTTTAGGTAATCGATTGCCTGCGTGCCGGATATAGAAATATTGTCGCGCCCCACCATTCCGCCGACTAAATTCACTATTATATTTTTGTTTTTCAGAAGTTTTATCGCTGCATTGGGCGCAGTCGTCGTGATTATCAGATGCTCGTCTTTGAGCATATCGGCGAGGGCCATAACCGTAGTTCCGGAATCGAGAAATATAGATCGTCCGCTTTCTATAAATTCAAGCGCTTTTTCGCAGATTTTATGTTTAGCTTCGATATTCTCGGTTATTCTGAACTCATACGAATCCTCCAAAGAGTTTTTTATAAATTTCATTGAGCGCGCGCCGCCGCGCACTTTTATAACTTCTCCCAAATTCTCGAAATACTCAATGTCCCTACGCAAAGTCATACTCGACACCTGCGGAAATTTTTCCTCAAGTTCGCTCAAAGTTACAAACGGTTTTGACTGAATAATCTCTTTTATTTCTTCTCGTCTGGCTTTATACATACGAAATCCTCATGTTAGTATTAACAAAACAATGTTTTTATTTCACATAAAATATATGATTATAATACCACAAAAAATATATTTCGTCAACATAAATTATCATTTTTTCAAAACAGTTGATATTTTTTTATAGACAAAAAATGTAATTACTGAAATTACGATGCCTTTCAATAAATTGAATGGAATTATAGAAAAACACATGACCTGGAACAGATTTTTTACAAAAGGCATAATCGCCGTAAACATGCCGACTATAATGTCTAATTTTGCGGATAAAGTCATAGTCGGGTCGGCGATATACAGATTGGCATAAAACGGGAAAATAAAAAAGTAATTCAAAACCGCCGCGCATAAGCTCATAATTACTGTGCCAGCCGCCATGCTTACTAAAGCGGTTTTTCTGGTGGGTCTGTATTTATAAATTATTCCGGCGGAGAAAACAAATATCCCACCCACAAGGAAATTGGCAAGTTCTCCGACAAATTGAGTTGTAGACGCAGGCATATGAAGAATATTTTTTATCGCCTCAACCACCACCCCGTAAACCGGTCCTATGGCAAACGCCGCTATAAGAGCCGGCAAGTCTGAAAAGTCGAATTTTAAAAAAGACGGGAATAAAATTGATATGGGAAATTCGAGATACATAAGACCGACAGCCGCAGCCGACATAATCCCCGCTACTGCAACAGTTCTAACCATTGTATTTTTTGATTTTAATTTTGAATCCTGCATAAAATTCCTCCGAAAAATATAAAAAATAAACACCTGAAAAGATACGTCTTTCAGGTGCGAAATATTTCAATATTCACCGCATTTTTTCTTCTCTCATCCAGACTATTTCTGTCGGTATTGGAATTACACCAATTCTGCGCATAATTTATTTATGCGCTCGCGGACTTTAGCACAAGCTCGAAAATATTCAATTTTGCATAACAAAATTGTAGTATTTTCCGGCTTTTACTATAACCGCCGGTCGGGAATTTCACCCTGCCCCGAAGACACTTTTATTCAGTTTTATATAATTTTACCATGTTTTTATTTTTATGTCAACCTATTTGACATAAAATTTCAATAAGATTTATAAATAATATATCTAAATAATACTTGACAATATTATTTTTATATGATATTATATAATCGTTGCAACAATTATAATATTTCAAAATAATATTCAAAATTAATTTAGGAGGCATTTATTATCTATGAACGAAAAGATATTATTAGCCGACGATGCGGAAAGCACCCGGTCGATTCAAAGAACTTATCTCGAAAAAGAGGGATATGTTGTCTGCGAAGCAAAGGACGGAATCGAAGCTGTCGAAAAATTCAAGGAATTAAAACCCGACGTTACAGTATTGGACATAGGCATGCCAAATATGGACGGGCTTAAAGCTCTCAGGCAAATCAAAACGGAGAATCCTTACGCGAATGTGATAATCATCTCGGCACTGTCTCAGGAAGATAATGTTGTCACAGCCTTGAAATGGGGTGTGCGTGATTTTCTCGCAAAACCGTTTAATCCGGAACAATTCTTAAAAATTGTCAAAGCGGTATTGGCTGCGGAAGTCACTAAAATGCTCCCGGAAAGTATCGCCAATGATTGGTGTATCGAACACAGAGATTATAAACCGGACGAGAAATTATCACAGGAGCAAATCGACAGAATTCTCGAAGACTTTAATCGGTTTTATGCGCTGGCTTCAACCGGCAATTATTCGACTACGGACAAACTGACAGGTTGTCCTAAAGGCGGCGCATTTAACGTCACTTTTGCAAGAATGCTCGCCGATGAAACCAAGAAATATTCGAACATAACTATTGTTATGCTCGATATAGACGAATTCATGCGTGTAAATACTGATTTCGGCCATAAAACCGGCGATGAGGTGTTAAAAGAAATCGCAAAAATTTTGCTTGATATTGATGCCGGACATCAGACTTACAGATATTCCGGCGATTGTTTCATGCTTCTTTTCCCGAATTACGAAAAAGAACAGGTCTTTTTAATAATAGAGGAAGCGCGCAAAAAAATCGCCGAAGCTCCCGAATGTTCGCGCACATCAGCAACAATAAGCGCGGGAATCGCGACATATCCCGACGACGGCGACCGTGATGTCGAGATAATCCGCAAAGCCGACGGCGCAATGTACAGGGCAAAAGTCGCCGGACGCAACAGAATCGCGCTCGCAAAAGAAGAAAAGCTCGTGACAAAAACGGCGCATTACACCGTCGAACAGTTGAAAAGATTAGAGAAACTCTCCGACGGAACCGGAATCAGTGAAGCGGCGTTAATGCGCGAGGCTTTGGATGAGCTGCTGAAAAAATACGATAAATAGCTGAAATTAATAAAATATGTCAATCACGAATTGAAAAAGCATAAGAAATCACGCACCAAAGCCCTCTTTAGCAAAGAGGGTGGTGTCGCCGAACAATGCAAGAGTTTGCAGGAATACACTGGATGCGATGACGGGTGTTTTGTTAAAATTCCACAAAACACCCGTCACGCGGTCAAACGTCATTCTGCAATTTCCAAACAACATCTCGCGTGCCACCCTCTTTCAAAAGAGGGCTTTGGCGCGTGATTTCTTACGCTTTTTCAATTCGTGATTGGCATTAATTCAATACTTTTTCATATTCAAAACGGTATTGATAATAACCCAATTTTTTATGCAATCCTTGCGACTTTATGTTTTCGCACCCTGTCCCCGAACGTATTACTTTCGCTCCGTTTTGTCTCGCCGATTTTTCGGCATAATCCATAAGATAAGTTGCTATGCCGGATTTGCGGTATGATTCCTCAATATATATGTCCTGTACGTCCGCCCAGATAAAAGTCGTATCTTCACCATGGAAAGAAACCCAAAAATAAGCGACAGTTTCGCCTGATTCGGTCTTGATTATTTCCGCTATAGTCCGTTCATCTTTCATGCTTTCAATCAACGGGGACAAAAACCCCTCCTGCTGTCCGGCATTTGCACACCAGTTTGCACGATATTCTTCATACGGAGTTTTTCTTGCATATGGTGTATCACATTCGTAATTCACACGGCAATGACATTCACGAATATAATCTTTGTCTTTTTCGGGGTCGATTCTAATGTGGCGTAAATTTTTGTTTAACATATAAAAATTATTCATATATTTACTTTTCCCTCCTACTAAATATTCATCCGCAAGCAAACCGTAATTGAGCCTGTCATACCGTTTGCCGCCGAAATATACGACTTTACGCTCCCGTCCCTCCAACACAAACCCGGATTTTTCAAGAGACTTCTGCGCAGATATATTTATTTCGAGCGTATTTGCCGTTATACGTTCCATACCGAGATTGTTGAACCCATAGTCGAGTATCAGTTTCACGGCTTCCTTGCCATAACCCTTATTGCGGTTTTCAATTTTTGCCATACCCATTCCGATAGAACATGAACGGTTTTTGTTATCGATACTTTGCAGAGCAACATCGCCGATGACCGTCCCGTCGTTCAGAAATATACCGAGCCTTACGTTTTCGTTTCCCTGCAATTTTTGTATGTCATAAAACCATTCGTCGGATTTTTCGACGGACTGACCTATATATAAAGGTTCTGCCGGATTATCGAAATCATATTCGAAATCCTCGTATAATTTTTTGCAGTCCGACCTTTCCAATACTGCGAGATATATATTTTTACCCTGTAATTTTATCATTTTAAATCTGCCACCTTTCAATCAATATAATATATTTGTTCAAAATCTCGTTGTTGCTCTTTATTATAAACATCAAAACCGTTGAGAAATCTTTCATCATCTTCAAAATATACAAAATCAAGATGATGATAGCCTATTGAATATGCAAATGACAACGCGGATTTTATTATATCTCCGTAATTTTCGCTGTTTGCCCAAATCATTACAGCGCCGCCGTCAGTGCCTTCATCAATTTGTATGTATGTGCCGTCTTGAATTGAAATTACATAAGATTTTCTATTTATCGGTTCATTAAACACCTGCCATATATGGCTCGATGCAAATTCCCATTTCCCAAATATGAACTTTCTTCCTTTTACTGCCGAAAACGGAACCTTATCAAGAAGTGTTTTCTCAAATTTGTAGTCTTTATACGGTTCTGTAAGAATCTGCAAACTACAAACTTTGTGTCCGTCCTTGAATCCACACTTTCTGTAAAATATATCCGCCCCGCTCTCGACTTCGGGATTTGTGACAATTTGCGAACAGTTATTTTTCTTCGCGTATTCTATTCCGTCCGCGATTATAATTCTGCCGATACCTTTCCGTTGATAATCCGGGTCAACCTGAAGATAGCCCAGATATAAAAATTTCCTGTCAGGCTCGTCCGAGATTACCCATTCCGCATATGCAATGATGTTTCCGTCGATTTCTGTGAGTGTAATATAAAAGCCACATTCAAGTCTTTTGCTTGTCCATTCCGTACAACCTTTGATATTGTTCCACGGTACATGCTCTTCCTTACGGTGAATATGAACTATCGCATTTAAGTCCGATTCCGATGCGGTCGCTTGTCTTATTTTTATATTATACATAAATATGTTCCTCCGTTAAATTAAAATAGCGAAAAGCTTTTACGCCTTCCGCTTGTGAAATACAAACAAAAAGGCTGCTGACAAAACGTCCGCAGCCTGTACTTAATCTCAAAATTCAACCTGTTGAATTTATTTGCTCAGCCGGTAAATAACAACACTTTCAAAAGCATAGCAAAAACTACACTTGTGATACTATATTACCGACGAGATAATTTCATTATGTGAAAAAAATTCACTGTATGAAACCTATATTAAGCTCCGCACAACGTCTCGCCGTTATCCACTTTTCTTAGAAAAGAATTGGACGGAGCAAAATCTTTCTTAGACTTGTAAACGCCTGAAACAAACATATCAAGCCCTCCTGTATGGGTAAATATATTATAGCATGATACAAAAAATAAATCAAGTGTTATTTTTGGAAATCTTGATATTTATTTATGCAACGCTTCTTTAAAAGCGTTATACAGCGGTTTGTTCAGTTTGTCAGGATATTCGTGAGCTCCGTTCATATACAGACCAAATGCCGTCTCATGATATGTGTGGTAGTTGAAATTTATGTTATGCCGTATGCATATATCAAGAGCGTCTTTTATCCAGCGGTCGCCGCCTCTGTCTTCCTGAAATCCGTATACTATAACTCCGAATTCCCCAAGATATAGAGGCACGTTGTTATCTCTGCCGAATTGCAGATATTTTGTGAAAGATTTTTCAAGATATTCTTTATTCATTCCGTTGGCTTCATCGGGATATACGGAAAATACGCCCCTGTTTGATTCAACCCAGTTTGCGTTCTGGTGAGTGAAAACAAACGGGTCATACACATGAAATTCATATGTTACATTTTTGTCGTCTATCAGAAAGAAATTCATATTGCCGTTCATATTGTTATCCCAGTTGGAAACGCCTGTCTCGAGATTTTTATATGCGTTCAATCTTTCGACCATAATCATATGATTTGTGTTTACTTTTCTGATTGAATAAGCTGTATCCTGCGCCAGATTTTGCCATTGAGCGAAAGTCTCTTCCAAAGTCGCCTTTTCTGCCACCACAGGTTCGTTCACTAAGTCAAATGCGGCGATTGCCGGCTCATCTTTATATCTTTTCGCTATCTCAGTCCACAATGCCGTGAGCCTTTTCTGATTTTCCCCATCAGTCCAAAGAGCCGTCCCGTTTCCGTTTGACTGAAATCCGCCCTGCGGATAGTGCATATTGAGCACAAGCCTTATGTTATATTTTTTTGCTGTCTGTATATTCCAGTCAAGCCATTCCCACCCTGTTTCTTTATATTTGTAAGGCGCGTCGTCGCTTTCAAAAAGACCGTAATTCAGATAAAATCTTACAGAATTGAATCCAATTTCGTTCAATTCTTTATAGCTTTCCTCGGTATGATGAGTCTTTGGCGGTATTGCGGGATTCGCCCATACATTATTGCCGAAAGCCATTCCTTTTATCAAAAAATCATTGCCGCTGCCGTCTTTTAGTAAACCATTTTCAGATCTGATAAAATCTTGCATAGTTTCGCTCCTCTTTTATTTGATTTAAAATTTTATTCCCCTGTTTCCAAAAACTTAACCTGTTCTTTTGTAAGCTTAAATTTCAACGCCCCGAAGCTGTCTTTTAACTGCTCTGTGCTTGAATAACCGCACAACGGCGAAGCGTTTAAGCCGCTGTCACGGACATATGCCGTCGTTATTGACGATAAACTGCAGCCGGTTTCATGCGACAGTTTTATTAATCTTTCTAAACGCCTGTGATTTTCGGGGAGAAAATCATATTTGGCGCGCGGACCTCCTTTCGGCTCCCTGCCTTCGGCGCGGGCGACAAACCAGCCGTTTGCCTGCGGACTGAACGCCATTAGCGCGATCTGACTTTCTTTATACCAGCTCACGTCAGGTTCGTTTAATATAACGTGGGTTAAATCGCCGGTTGTCGGCGTAGTCGTCAAAGCTAAACCGAAATGCGCCTGTGAGCACACTATTGGGGTTTTACCTGCGGATTCTGCGTATTTATTCGCCTGTATTATACGCGAAGCCGCCCAGTTTGACACTCCGACCGCCTTTGTTTTTCCGGCTCTGACAAGCGCGTCTAAAGAATCCATTATTTCCTCGACAGGCTTTTTCACGTCGTCTCTGTGAAGTATATGCAGATCTGAATATTCGGTCCCCATGGCTTTAAGCGACAAGTCTAAATCGCCCTCGATTTCATCGCGCGATAATCTCGATACAAACATACTCGACGGGTTCGGATGGCTGCCTTTTGTGACGATTGTGACTTTGTCCCTGATATTGCGGCTTTTCAGCCATTTCCCCAAAGAAACATCGCAGTTCCCGTTCGCATAGATTCTCGCGGAGTCAAAAGTTGTTCCGCCGAGTTCGACATATAAATCCATGATAGAAAAACAGTGTTCGTCGTCAGCCCAGCCCAAGCCTCCCGCTCCGAGCGATATCTCGCTCAATTTTATATTGTGTGCAAGTTCAATAGATTTCATATACATATCCCCTTTGTTTTTGTTTTATTTTTATAGATATTTTACTATTATTTATTATGAAAGTCAACAATATTTATGTTAATTTGTCAAATTTTACTTTTTCAGTATCATGGTTAAAATCCCTTTTAACGGGAAAAAATAAAAATATTCAAAAAGAAAAATCATGAAATTGAAAGTAAAGGAAAGATATGAAAATTAAAAAAGTAAAAATATCAAAAAGAATAACGGCGTTTGCGTTGGCTGTTATCCTGACTTTTGGAATTTTGCCGCATATAACTTTCGCTGTAGAAGACCCCGCTGACGACGGATTGCACATAGTAAATCCAGGCGCAGACGATGTGTCCCCGGTCCCAAAGTCAGGAGAACTTGCCGACGGCGAGGTCTGGACCGATAAATCGGCAGAATACGCGCAGAACGGCATATTTGACATTACATTGCGGGCTATGGGTAAAAGATTTTCTATGGAACTTGCAGAATACCGAGAGCGTTATACCCCGGTAAATGCTGTGTTTGTGCTTGACACATCGTCAAGCATGTCTTACAACAGTTTAAAAAGTAAGATAAATGCAGTCGTGGAAGCCGGAGCAATGATTTTGAACGCCAATCCCGGAAAAAACAGCGTAGCAGTCGTATATTTTGACAGAACAGCGCGTTTAGCCGGAGGATCGACGTACGGGTATTTCACCGGCGGCGGCAATGCCGCTACCTCCGTATCCGGCAATAACCAGTGGACTTCCACAAAAACGTTAAGCACAACATGGATATGGGCAAATACAGCGGAACAACTTAATGAACTTATTGCCTATGACGGGTATAATCAGTTGGCGCCGGTAACAACAGCCGCTACAAATATAGTATCCGGTCTGAATCTCGCGTACTCCCTGTTAAACAGCGACGGCGGCGCGCTGCCCGCGGCTCCTAACAAAAATGAAGCCAATCCTATTATTATACTCATGTCCGACGGTGCGCCTAATTATTATTCTACAGCAGGTAGCTATACAAATTCTACAGCAGGCTCCACAAGTCCAGGCGCAGCCGGAGATGAGACCTCATCGGCGGAAACTATAAAAAGAGCCGCGGAGATAAGCAATTTATATATAGGCACAAATCCCGGCAACAAAATAAAAATATATACAGTAGGATATAATGTCGAAAGCAATTACTTGGCGTGGATAACACTGAACCCTAAAAACGACCATACGAAATTGTCTGCAAGTCAAACTAAAATGACCGTAAATTCCCAACTGACAGGCGGCAACGTAATATTTACTTCCGGCGATAAAACGGTCAGAATTACGGGCGCAACAAACGGCATAGGCTATTACCAGTACAATACGCACTATTACGCGCCTTTGTACACTCAGGATTTGCTTGCCGCTTTCAAAGAAATTGTCGGCGACATAACGTTTGACCCGGCATCCCCTCTGGCTTATGAGACTGAACTTGTTATAACGGACGTAATCGGCGACGGATTTGAATTGATTCCCGGGTCTTTTTCCCCTAATGATTCCGCCGTGCATTACAATTCAAATACAAAAACTGTGACATGGACAATTCCCGCAGGCGAACTTTATTTAATCGACCCTGATAACTGGGGAGCCGAAGGCGAAAATTCTGATGTAGTCCCAAACAGAATCAATACGCTTACATTTCAGGTAAGGGCAACAGGGGAATTTGAGACAAATAAACCCGAGGACGGCATATATTATACCAATAACGGAGCTTACGCGGATTTCATACCTCATGACAGAAACGATAAATATACGAATAAAAGCACAAACAGAGTATCCATCCCCAAAAGAGGCTGGCTGCAATATGAATCGCCGTCTCTGCCGGATGATACAAGCGATACGACTGAAGAAACTACTGAAACTACGACAGATACCACCGCTTCTTCTGACACAAACGGAACTATAACGACTACCACCGCCGAATCGTTATATTATCCGCCTCATAATCCGAATACCCCGTTTCCAACAGGCGGAGATAACAGTAGCGGCACTACTGAACCTACGGTTTATATCGAGCCTACAAGAGAATCTGCAACGGAGATTGTAACCGAACCGGGAAATACGCCTGTCGCAGAGCAAATTCCGGAAAACACAGTGCCTCTTGAAAATGCGCCGCAGGTTGAACTTTTTGAACCCGAAGAAAAAATACCGCTTTCCAACGGCGGATTTGCAGTCGAAGAAGAGGATAATCTATACGAAATATTTGATAAAAACGGAGAATTGTTAGGCGAAATACAGCTTAACGAGGACGAAAATATAGAAGATATAACAGATTTTAACAATCTTATTCCGCTCGAAAGCGCAGGTATTGACGAGACCGAAGCAAAAATTAATCCTCAGACCGCCGATCCTATGCCATTCTCAGTATTTTTATATACCGTCGCAATAGCAATATCGGGAATTATAATTATAAAAAATAAAAAATTTACGAAGCGATAATAAAATAACATTGCATAGGGGTACAAAATTTTGTGTCCCTATGTTTTATTTTTTATTATATATTCGCACGCTTTCTCAAA
>WQYZ01000036.1 GCA_009780985.1 Oscillospiraceae bacterium
GCGGTTTGGAATATATGCCTTTATCTGCAATCATATCGTATGCGCCCACAAGTTCCATAACAGTCACTCCGTATGTCGGAGCGCCCAGAGCAAGCGGAGCCAGATCGACGTCCGAAAATACAGTTCCGTCGGGTTTGACTTCCTGTTCAATAAGAGACGTCATATTCAATTCGTCGTGCATATACGGGAATATAGTCTTAGGATCCAACTGCTGCATTAATCTTACTGCGACAGTATTTTTTGAAACGGCAAGAGCGTGCTGGAGTGATATTTTCCCCTCGTACCCTGCCGGAAGATTCGGCGGCCAGGACTTGCCGTTAAGTGTTATAGGCTCGTCGGTCATAATAGAACCCCAGTTTATAATCCCTCTCTCAAATGCGGGAGCGTAAACCGACACAGGTTTAATAGAAGACCCCGGCTGTCTTTTGGACTGCGACGCCCTGTTCAGTCCTCTTTGTACTTTCTCTCCTCTGCCGCCGACAATCCCCAATAAATCCCCGTTTGTCGGGTCCAGAACTACCATGGCGGACTGGATAAGCGTCGCCCCCTCCGGCTGCTCAGGAAAATTCGCAGGGTCGTTATACACCCCTTCCATGATATCCTGAACTGTTTTATCCATGCACGTATAGATTCTTAACCCGCCGGAGAATATCAGGTTCTGTGCCATCGCTTTGGTATATGTCGGATTTTTCGCCATTAAATCCGCTGTAACGTCGTTTATAATCTGGTCCGTATAATAAGACGTCAGAGTGTCGACAGGTCCGTTTGTAGTTATATTAAGCACAAGATCGTGATTAAACGCCTCGTCGAACTGTTCTTTGGTTATATATCCGTAATCGTACATATTTTGCAGGCACGCGTTCCTTCTTTTAGCATTGTTTTCAGGTCTGCGCACCGGGTCAAACGCCGTTGGCGACTGCACGATTGCCGCAAGAGCCGCGCACTCTATTAAACTCAGGTCATGCACGTCTTTACCGAAAAATAAATTTGATGCCGCCTGAACTCCGACGCAGTTGTTTGACAGGCTCACCATATTGAGATATGTTTCCATTATATCCTGTTTGCTGGATTTTTTTTCTAAATTCATCGCCCTCAGCATTTCCTGGATTTTTCGCTGTATCGTATGCTCGTCGTTTCCGGTCATCATTTTAACAAGCTGCTGAGTTATAGTTGAACCTCCGTATGTGCTCGCCGTGGGTATAATAAAGTTTTTAGCTGCGGCGAGCGTCCTGAGCCAGTCTACGCCGTGATGCTCAAAAAATCTCTTATCTTCCAAAGAAACGAACGCGTATATCAAGTTCGGCGGCATATCCGCGTATTTTGCCCAAAAACTGTTCTGTCCGCCGTGCAGGGTGTCCATTTCGACATACCCGTCGTTTGAAGTCACATTCGGGTCATGGTAATATAAAATGGTCGTTTGGTCTGCGCTTGCCGCGGCGGTCGTCAAATCGTCTATGCTCGGGTCGATATAATGCGTTATATATATAGCAAACGCTCCGGCGACTATTCCCCCGGTTATTATTGCCACTAAAAGAACAGTGAGAACTATATTTATTATATATGAAAATATCTTAAAATTTACTAAGAATATTATTCTGACAATATTTTTAGCTTTCGAGGGTTTTTTCTTCTTCCTTTTTGTTATATTATCAGTATTGCCGGTATTTACGCCTCTGTTATTATTATTTCTGTTATTATTGCTGAAATTATTCATTTAATTAATAAAATGCCTCCTTTGGCAGACCATTACAAAAACCTTAATAAATAATTTATTTTAAATATTTTTTATATAATACACCAAACATTTGAATATACAATGAATTTTTGGCAATAATATCATTGAACATAAAGCAAAAAATTTCTAAACATAGAAAATAAAGTCAGTTTTTAATATAAAAACGGCACAATATTTCGGATATAAATTTATATAAATTCTGAAAGGAGCAGTTAAAATGAACGATATAAGCGATATAGACGATATAAATAATTTAAACTTAAACAGTCTGAATAAACAAACAGAGGCAGATATCATAAACAACATAAATAAGACAAACGAGACAAACGAATTCAAAAATTCATTTCCAATCATTAAAACAAACAGATTCAATAAGTCCAATAAGACCGGAAAGTCTGCGGACGCAACCACAAACATGGGGAATACAGTCAATACGGTGAAAATAAGAAAATCTGACAACAATAAACTCAAAATCCTGAATATAGGACAGATTCTTATCGCGCTGTTTTTATTGATTGTGGTATGCGTTCAGATGATAAATCTGTTTTCCGAAAATACAAAACGCATTGCCGGCTTGAATTTAAATCAAGCAGACGGCTCTCCTGCCTCTCAAAACGTTCAAGACATTCAGGTAAATCAGAACACGCAAAATATAAATAATATTTCAGACAATTTTAATATAAATAATGCGACTGATTCAGCCGATATAAATAGTGTGGATAATATAAATCAAAACGCTTCCTCCGGCATCGCGTTTATTCTCGGGGAAAGCGACGGCAAACTTACCATTTTCAGCCCGGACAAAACGACTGTTTACCAGACATATGACGTCTATATAGACACGCTGCCGGAATATGACCGCAATCTTTTAATCAACGGCATAAAAGTGACGTCGTCTGAACAACTGCATTCTCTGTTAGAGGATTACAGCAGTTAAAATACTGAACAAGTCAATGCGAACAAAGTTCAGTTTAAATTTGCTTTCATCTTTATTTTTTCATATTTATCTCCGTAAAATAAAAGCGTAGATACCGGCAAACGCCGAGCGCTTTTATTTTATTTTCTGTCTATTTCCGCTCGACAATATCCCTGCGGTCAAAAATATACGCGAAAACAAAGCCTATAAACAAAATTACAAGACCAGTTAATCCGCTCAATATATCTATTCCGAGTGATAAATGTATTTTCGGCGCAATATCTTTCATAAACCGAACGGCCAAATAATAATTGTAAAATCTCATCATAAACCGAATTAACAGCGTTCCTACAAAGACGCACAGACCTATGTACATGACATATCTTGGATTTTTTCTGTCAAAGAAATTTTTGCCGTTTACATTTTTCAGTAATAAAGATAAAAACCTAAATATCGGCGCAACCGTCAAAAGCGTGCAGACAAGCACGAATATCCCGGCGAACAGCACCGCTTTGATGTCGTCAAGCGCGACATTTGACGCGTCCTCCACGATTTTTATTCCGTTGCCGAACGATATTTCATATGACGCGATTTGTCCGGCATCGTCCGTCAGTTTACTCATAAACGGCGGCAGAAGCATTTCCGCCGTATCTACGTTTACAAAAACAAGTATAATGCTCAAAATCAACGACAGCACAATAAAAAACACTGCAGCGTAAAATAAAATGTTAAAAACCGGCTGTAATACTTTAAATAATCCCGACATAAATAAATCCCCCCAAATATTTTGTTTATTTGTTATTCTGTTCAATATTTTTTGATTTATATGAAGTTATAAGTGACGAAAGTAATGGTATAATCCCTATTAATATAAACATCATTAATATAAACATCCAAGGTCCAAAAACGAATTTAAAAGCGTTAGCCGGGTCCATTCCTATAAAATGTATGTCTATATATCTTTCTACATAATAGTAATAAAGCTGCCAGATAAACAAAGTTGCATAAGTTCCTATAATTAATATCAAAGCCGCGTAAATAATCAGCCTGTCATTTTTCCAGCTGTCAAAACCCGGGATTTTTCTATTTTTAAAATTAACTGATAAAAGTTTAAATATGGGTCCGGCGGTTAAAAGCCCGTATATCCAAACCAAAATGTGCGAGTATATAACAGTTTTTATAAAATCCAGAGATATATCGTTCGGGTACACCCATAAATGATGTCCCGGGTCAAGCCATATGCTATATCTGCCGGCATACACTCCGTCAGTCATTTTCGTTGCGAACGGCGGGAACATCAGATCTTTCGCGTCAACATTCAAAAAAAACAATATCACGCTGAAAATTATAAACAGAGCTGCAAAGCATGTGCATATATAAAATAAAATATTAAAAACCTGCTGTATCACTTTCATAAAATAATTCCTGCAATTAATAAATTTTTGTGAAATTCTATTTTTTCACTATTTTTACGTTTTCTTCGCCGAGAAGATTTCTTAACTCCGCTACGCAGACTTGATTCAAATCCGCGCCCGGATTTTTCAGCGACAACACTTTTTTCGTGCTTTCGTCGTAAATTTTAACCTCGAATTTACCGTCAAATATCCCCACTAAATTCACGGCTTTTTTATATAACATACTGTCCGTATTCGGGACTTTCAGATACAATATTGTGATCTCGGGGATTTCAGCCGGGCGACCATAAACCGTCCTTACGTCTGTATCCGGTTGTAGGGACGAGCTGTGTTCGTTCGCTGCAACCATATCTGCTGACGCAAAATGCTGTGAATTATCCCCATTCCTTTTTAATTTTATAACGCTGTTCAAAAAAATCTTCGGATTTTCTTCTTTACCCGGGGATATTGTCCCGTGGACCGCGATTATATTATCGACTTTTATTTCGTCGTAAAACTGCGCAAACTTCTTCGGGAAAACAACGACTTCGATAGACGAGTATTCGTCCTCGAATGTTACAAACGCCATGTTATCGCCGTTTTTTGTTCGTTTTACAGTGACTTCGCCGATTATCCCCGCAACCGTAACAAATTTATCCTCTTTACGGGAACTGCCGGATTTATCGGACGAACTGTAATCTACATCCGAACTTTCCTGATTGTCCTGATTATCATGCGCGTCGTCAAAAAATTCTATGACGCTCGATATTGACAGCGAACTTAATCTTTTTATAGAATCTATGTAATCGTCCAAAGGGTGACCGGAGAAAAAACGTCCCGCCGCCTCTTTTTCCATTGCGAGTTTTTCATATAAACTAAGCTCCGGTATATCCGGATATACGATGGAGAAATCGTCAAATTCTTGACTTTCGTCCCCAGCATCCTCCATCATACTCGAAAACAAATCTATCTGTCCTGCTATATTGGACTTTTTTTCGCTCAAAAGACTGTCTATAATTTCTTCGTACTTTGCCAGCAATTTGCTTCTGAACACGCCGAGACTGTCAAACACCCCGCATTTGATTAACGCTTCTATTTGACGTTTGTTAATTTGCTCGTAACCCGATATGCGCTTCAAAAAATCTGCAAACGATTTGAATTTTCCGTTTGTTTCTCTCTCGAACAATATATTTTTTATAAATCCTATGCCGACGTTTTTGATTGCGAGCAAGCCGTATATAATGCCGTCGCCCGATAAATCTATGGTAAAATCAGATTCGCTTCGGTTTATATCCGGCGGGTATATTTTTATATCAAGCCTCGAACACTCTGCGGCGTACTCGCTTAATTTTACAGTGTCGTTCAGCACCGATGTCATAAGTGCGCACAAGAACTCGGCTTTGTAATAATATTTCAAATAAGCCGTCCTGTACGACACGAGGGCGTACGCTGCGGCGTGCGCTTTAGGGAATCCGTATTTAGCGAACTCTGCTATAATATCAAATATTTCTGTTGACGCTTTTCTATCTATGCCGTTTTCCTCGCAACCTTTGAAAAACTGTTCCCGTTCTTTTTCCATAACTTCGGCTTTTTTCTTAGACATAGCCCTTCTGACTAGATCAGCTTGCCCGTATGAATATCCCGCAAGGGTTCTGAAAATTTGCATGACTTGCTCTTGAAATATTATACAACCGTAAGTCGATTCGAGTATATCTTTTAATTGCGGAATTATGTAAGTTATCAATTCTTTGTTTTGGCGGTTTTTTACATAAATTGGTATCAGCGACATAGGTCCGGGTCTGATAAGGGCGTTGAGAACAGCCAAATCCTCGAAATATTCGGGTTTTGCCGAAATCATCAGACTTTTTACCCAGCTTGCCTCAAACTGAAAAACCCCGTCGGTATTTCCGCTTCTGTAGAGTTTATATATTTCTTCGTCCTCTAAATCTATTTTTTCTATGTCAAAGTCTTTATTTTTCGGCGATTTTCTTATTTCTTTCAAAGTGTTTTCGATTATCGTCAAATATCTCAAACCTAAGAAGTCTATTTTCAAAAGCCCCAGTTCCGCGACTGTGTTCATAGTAAATTGCGTCACGCGCTCGCCCGAACTCAATGCCAGCGGCACATACTCGTAAACCGGCTTGCTTGTGACAACCAACCCCGCCGCGTGAGTTGAAGCGTGGCGCGGCATACCCTCAAGTTTCATCGCATTGTCTATCAGATTTCTGACTGTGCTGTCATTATCATACCTGTCTTTCAATTCCTTTGATTCTTCGAGGGCTCTTGTCAAAGTCATGTTCAGCGTTTTGGGAATCATTTTCGCGATCGCGTCCACTTCGCCGTAGCTCATATTCAGAACCCGCCCGACGTCTCTGACAACGCCTTTTGCCGCCATTGTTCCGAACGTTATGATATGCGCCGTATTTTCCTCGCCGTATTTTTTCACTACATAATCTATGACTTCCCCGCGCCTGTCCTGACATATGTCTATGTCAAAATCCGGCATACTTACGCGCTCGGGATTCAAAAACCTCTCAAACAGCAGATTATACTGTATCGGGTCAATTCCCGTTATGCCTATAAAAAACGCCGTCAGGCTTCCCGCGCCAGAACCTCTCCCCGGACCGATAGGGATATTTTTACTCTTTGCGTAATTTATAAAATCCCAAACTATCAGATAATAGTCCGCATATCCCATTGATATTATGATGTTTAATTCGTAGTCGAGACGCGTTTTGTATAGGTCGTAGGGGCGAAATCCATTTTCGCCCTTTATGCGGGTGGATATGGAATCCACCCCTACAGATGCGAAATATTTCTCAAACCCATCGTAACTTAATTTTTTCAGATATTCGTCGGACGGCATATTGTCAGGACATTTATATTCAGGCAAAAGCGTATTTTCAAAGTTAAAATCTACGTTGCATCGTTCAGCGATTTTAACCGTGTTTTCAAGCGCGCCCTCGTATTCCCCGAATAATTCGTCCATTTCTTCGGTGCTTTTCAAAAAAAACTCATTCGTCTCAAATCCGATAGGATTTCCGTCGCTGATTAATTTTCCCGTCTGTATGCAAATCATCAGAGCCTGAGCATACGAGTCGTCTTTATTTATATAATGCACGTCGTTTGTGGCGACAAGACTTATTCCCATGATTTGAGACAGTTTGACTATTCTGCCGTTTATTAAAAGCTGGTCGGGTAAATTATGATTCTGTAATTCCAAATAAAAATTATTCTCTCCGAAAATTTCTTTTAATTTTAACGCGTAATCTTTAGCAGCGTCAAAATCGTTATTAAGTAAAAACTGTTGTACAAAGCCCGCAAGACACGCGGACAATGCGATTAATCCCTCGCTGTGACCTTTCAATATATCCAAATCTATTCTCGGTTTGCTGTAAAATCCCTCAGTATAAGCGGCGGATACGAGATATATCAGGTTTTTATAACCCGTTTCGTTTTCCGCAAGCAAAATTAAGTGCCCGATATCGCTGTCTTCGCTGTGAACTTTATCGAATCTCGTGCGTTTTGCGACATATACCTCGCAACCGATAATCGGTTTTACTCCCTCTTTTTTGCAGGCTCTGTAAAAATCAACCGCGCCGAACATATTGCCGTGGTCTGTAATGGCAACCGCATTTTGTCCGTGTTTTTTCACGGCTTTTGGTATATCCGAAATACGGCATGCTCCGTCGAGCAGACTGTATTCCGTATGCAAGTGCAGATGTACAAAATCTTTCATAAACTGTTCTCCTGTAATTATTTAAATTCAGCCATAAGATTAATTTTCCGTATTATTGTTTTTGTTTCTTCTGTAAGTGACCTGCAAAGTAAAAACGCACTATTGGCGATTGATTTCACACTTTCAGGTATTGTTACGCTTGTAAGCGAGGTGCAACCCAAAAACGCATAAGTGCTGATTGATTTCACACTATTAGGTATCGTTACATTTGTAAGCGAAACACAATAGTAAAACGCCCGCTCGCCAATAACAGTCACTTCGTTGGGTACTTTATAAGTATTATCTTTTTTGCCTGCTGGATATTGCACAATTCTTGTCATAGCTTTATCAAAAAGTACCCCATCAACGTCGGTATAAAATTGATTACTGTTATTGACTTTTATCGCTTCCAGATTCTGACAAGTCGCAAATATGCTGTTGCCAATAGTAGTCACGCTTTCAGGTATGGTTACACTTTTAAGCGAGCTACAATTCGAAAACCCACCATCTATAGTAATCATACTGTCTGGGATAATTACGTTTATAAGAGAAACACAGCCATAAAACGCATCTTCACCGAATGTAGTCACGCCGTCGGGTATTTTATAAGTATTATCTTTTTTGCCTGCCGGATATTGTATAATTTTTTTCTTAGCTATATCAAAAAGTACCCCATCAATATCAGTATAAAATTGATTACCTTTATCAACTTTTATAATTTCCAGAGACGTGCAATTAAAAAATGCAGAATCGCCGATAACAGTCACACTATCAGGTATTGTCACGTTTGTAAGTGAATGGCACTCATAAAACGCAGAATTACAAATTGCAGTTATACTTTCAGGTATTATTACACTTGTCAACGAACTGCAATCCGAAAACATACCCTCACCAATTGTTGTCACACTATCAGGTATTGTCACGCTTGCCAGCGAATTGCAACCTGAAAATGCATAATCGCCGATTAATGCCACGCTATCAGGTATGGTTACATTTATAAGCGAAGTGCAACCCCAAAATGCCCATTTGCCAATGGCAATCACGCCGTCAGGGATGGTTATGTCTGACAAATCCTCACAGCCTGAAAACGTGTGCTCGCCGATTGCAGTTACATTCTTTGGTATGATTATGTTTGTCAGTGAACAACCCGAAAATACCCAATCTCCGATAGTAGTCACGCCGCCCGGTATAATTACGCTTGTCAGTGCACAGCAGTAAAACGCCCGATCTCCAATTATCGTCACACTATCAGGTATGATTATACTTGTAAGCGAACAATTGTAAAACGCATATCCGCCGATAATAGTCACGCTGGCGGGTATTATATATGATGTATTATCTTTTCTGCCTGCCGGATATTGGACAATTCTTGTCATAGTTTTATCAAAGAGTATACCGTCAATGTCAGTATAAAATTGATTGCCATTATCGACTTTTATATCTGTCAAACCAAAACCCCCAAAAACGTTGTTACCTATTGATGCCACACTGGCGGGTATTGTCACGTTTGTAAACGAACAACTCGAAAATGCGCCGTCACCAATAGTAGTCAAGTTGTCAGGGATATTTATGTTTGCAATTCGGCAACCTGAAAATGCCTCTTCACCAATTATAGTCACGCTGTCAGGTATGGCTATGTTTGTTAATGAGTTACAATCCATAAACGCATACTTGTCGATAGTAGTCACGTTGTTAGGCAAAATTACGCTTGTAAGTGGACAACTAATAAATGCCCCTTCGTCAATAGTAGTCAAGCTGTCGGGTAAAGTTACACTTGTCAGCCAGCAGGTCGTAAATATCCCGTCATCAATATCAGTTTCGTTGTCAGATGTGGTTATGTTTGTCAGCCAGTCACAATAATCAAACGCATACTTGCCAATAGCAGTAACACCGTTGGGCACTATATATGTATTATCTTGTCTGCCTGCTGGATACTGTATAATTGTTGTCTTAGATATATCAAAAAGTATCCCGTCAATATCAGTATAAATTTTATTGCCGTTGTCGACTTTTATATCTGTCAATGTCTGGCACACAAATGCACCAATACCGATAGTAGTCACACTATCAGGTATTATTACGCTTTTAAACCAGCCACTCGAAAACGCCCAATTCCCAATTGTTGTTACGCTGTCAGGTATTATTACGCTATTCAATGGATACGCAAATGCCCTATCACCAATTGCCATTACTTTCCTGCCTTCGATTTCATCAGGAATCACCACATCATAGTTTTTTCCGATATAGTTTGTTATGGTCACACCGTTTCTGTCAATCGTATATTCAAAATTACTGGCAATTATATTTTTTTCTAAGCCAATGTCGCTGTCGGCTTGCCTGTACGGTACCGAAAGTATAATAAACACAGCAACCATAAGCGGTAAAAATTTTATTATAAATGTTTTTAATTTCATAAAATTTATCCTCTCATGTAATTTTCAAAAATATCACATTTCCCCCGCGAATTTTACAATCCTCTCCATACGGTGCTTTATCGCGGATTTCGTTACTGCGGGTTCGCACGCCTCGCCTATCTCCTGCAATGACATCTCTATGTTTTCAAGCCGGAGTTCCGCCGTCCGCTTTAATTCATCCGGGAGTAAATCGAACCGCCCGCTTGCTATTAAAGAGTTAATCGCCTCTATCTGTTCCGCCGACGCCCGCGACATCTTTTCAAGATTGGCGTTTTCAAAATTCGTAATCCTGTTGGCATTGTTTCTTAAATCTTTCAGAATTTTTACATCCATAAGTTCAAACGAAATTTTTTCGGCGTTTATATAGTACAAAAAATCTTCTATCTGTTCGCTTGATTTTAAATACAAAACATGGTTTTTTCTGCGTTCCACGTATTTCAGGAATATATTTTCTTCTTCTAATATTGATTGCAAATCAAGCGCGGTATTTATATTGTGTATTGTAAATTCAAGATGATATGCGTCTTTGGGGTCTGATATGCTGCCGCTTGACAAAAACAGTCCCCGGAAAAAAGAATGTTTACAGTTTTCGCAGACAAAAATATCATGATTTATTTTACAATTAATAAATTCCAACGAATTTGATTCTTTCGAATTTATTGAAAGCCCGTATATAAAGGCAGTTTTACAGCATTTTTTGCGTTCTTTTTTCAGACGCAGCAAATCTTTCACTTTATTTGAATAGGACATTTAATTTTCCCCGATATTACACTCTAACTTGTAATAATTATATACCAAAATTCAGAAAAAGTCAATTCGTTATATAAATCCGCGGCAATTTAATTTGTATATAATTCGCGGCAAACTGAAACTTTTCTTAAAATCTCTAAAAATTTAAGAAAAGTTTAAAAATTAGTGTAAATTTTTACAATATTATTAGTTTAATATTTTTAATAGAAATTATAAAAATTCAGCAATATATGAGCGGCACTGATGTTTGAGGCAAGATAATTTTAAGGAAATACGAGTGTTCAAAGGTTTAGATGTCTATGATTTTGGGATGAAAAATATTCAGATTAAAATATATATCAAAATATATTAAGTATATTTTAATAAATTCGAAAAATTAAAAAAGTTAAGGTTAATGAAAACAATTTAAGAAAAGTTTAATTTTAAAAAGCGCAATCTCAAAATCAAACAAATAAACAAGGAGAAAACTGGTAATAAAATGAGAAGAATAAGAAAGATTCCTAAGAGAATTGAGGCATTTATTCTTATTGCCATGATTGTTTTCAGCGTTCTTCCTATGGTGTGGGCTGAAATACAACCCGGGGGCATGTTCATAAACACTCATATAGATGACAACAAATATGATACGCATGTAGATTCCTATGCCATAGACGAACGCGACGCTCAGACAGGGCAATACAACGGAGATTATTCGTATGAAAACTTCAGTTGGACAAATATCTTAAATAAGTATGCCGAGAAAATCGACGACGATACTTTTAAGCTGACATTGAGCGTAAAAGGCGACAAGATTGCGCCGCCGCCTACGCCGGTCGTATGCGTGCTTGTTCTCGATGTCTCCAACAGTATGAATGAAAAAGGCACGACAGGTTCCGATTTGACAAAAATTCAGGAATTAAGGACTGCCGTCAAAAATTTTGCCGACGGATTTTTAAGCGCAAGCTCAAAAAATTGTTTAGCGTTGGTTAAGTATTCGGATTACGCCAATGTTCTGGGCAAATCCGGTTCGAATGATTTTTACGGTTCGAAAGACTGCAATTCGTCCGCTTTAAACGGCGCAGTGAGCAAACTGACGGCTGAGGGAGGCACTAACACGCAGGGAGGACTTCTCAAAGCGTACACTGTCTTATCAAGCCAAAAAGGGCTCGGCAATTATCTCAGCGAATCCGAAATTAAAAAAGCCGAATATTTTGTCATACTTATGAGCGACGGCGGAGCAAACGAATATTATCAGTTGGGAAGTCAGGAAAATACAGCGACGGCGTCTCCCGACGCATCCTGTTATACAAAGGATAAATTATATACTGCGCTGTTAAATTATAACACGTCAAACGCAGATTACGCTATAGGCGGCGAGGGAACGCAGATTTGGACCTCGGGAGGGCAGCTTGCCGCAGTCAACGCAAGGAATCTAGTCCTCGGAACTTTGCAGAATCAAAGTTCGTCAATAAGCGAGCGTTTGCCGCAGATTCCAAAATTATATACTGTAGGATTTGACGTAAATACAGAACTTAACGGTTATTTATCGGATTTGGCAAGCGACCCGAATTATGCGTTCAGCGCCAGCGACGGAAACGCCTTGGTAGATATATACGCTGAACTTTCAAGCCAGATAAATTCGCCGACTATAACCGAGGGCAGTATTATTACAGATACTCTGTCTGAATATTTCGAGTTTACGTCGGATTGGTTTATCGGCGCAAAGATAGGCGTAACCGATTATTCCACTCCCGTGGAAGCGAGAGCCGCAGTAGACAGTGAAACCGGAGTTCTCACATGGTCGCTCAGCCAGAATATCGGCGCGAATATAACGGCGTCTATATCGGTTAAAATAAAGGCGAAGCCCAATGCTTACAGCATAAGCTGCGACGAGCCGGTAAACGGCAAAATTCCGACAAATACAGATGCGGAATTAGTATACTGGAATGTGATAAAACCTAAGTCCAAATATATTGACGGAAATTCAGGCACATATTATTCCGCAAAATTTACAAGTCCGATTGTCCACGTGCAGAAACAAACTTTGGCTGTAGATAAAAAAGTATACAAAAATGCCTATGAACAGACTAATCTGAACGGTCAGGCAGATTCTCCCGGAAACTGGGATAAAATCCCGGCAAACGACTGGGAAAATTCGGTTGTGTTCAATTCTTTGGATAAAATGGCAATATTTAAAATCACCGTCACAAATACCGGAAAAGAGGCGAACGGAGTTAAACTCACAGACGCCGTCACATATCCGGGCGGATATTCCCTGCCCGGTCACTGGCTCGGAATCGACCCGACTTCTTCTGAATTTTCAGTTCCCGAAAAAGGACAGGTGAATTTCTACTATGTGACTGACGTTTTAAATAAAAATGGCTCGTATATAAATACTTCGACAATAGCCGAAAGCGCAAATTACGAGGGCGGCGGATATTCCGCCTCGTCAAGCGTTCTTGTAGGCGAACCGGGCATTTCCGTTGAGAACACTGTATGGAATTCCGCCGTTTCGCAGTATACAAAAAGCGCGTCGTTCAATTCCGGGGATACGGCGGTATTCAAAGTAACAGTATCAAACGCGAGTTCTGTGGCGACAAATCCACTGTCGTTTACGGATATAATCAGCGGCGACACATTATTAAATTCCGACGGCGAGCCATATACTATACAATTAAATCAAGACAATAACAATATAACAAGCGTTAAGTTGAATAATCAAAACTACGCCAATTTCAACCCGTCAGATTTTGTATTAAATCCCGGAGATATGCTCGAAATTATATATAACGTAAAACTTACAGATGGTTTGGGCAACGACTGGGAACCCTCTGAATCTATTCTGACAGAACAGCAGCAATCGGATTTAGACAGCCTAAACACACAGCTCTCTTCGGCTGAATCGGAATTGGGAAACGAAAACGATATTCTTGACGCAGACGGACACGGATCGTTATACGCAATATTAAATTCTTCGAAAGAAGCATATGAAGCTTATAAATCGGTCAACAACACTACGACAAACCAATCCGCGACTTCCGAAGACAACAATACCGATACTTCTAATACAGGTAATATAAGCCAGACCGACGCAAATTCTGCGTTAAATATTTTACAAAAAACATATACGGACGCAGAAGCGGCAGTGCAAAGTAAAATCGATCAAATAACCCAAATAAATACAAAGATAGACAATATAACAAAACTCGCCGAAGAAGCCGGTAAAACTCCGCCTCCAAATAAAGAATTTACAGCCGACGTCAAAGTCGGAGACAATGAATCAAGTATAGACATAGAAGTAAAACCAGTTCAAAAAACGGATATAACCGTTGAAAAATACGTTATACCTCCATTTGATTCTTCAACATCTTTAGACTCTTTAAGCAGTCTCAGACAAAAAGTTCTGATAATTGATTATACCGGCGGAACTGTTACGTTCGAGATAGATATTAAGAATGCGGGCGCCGAAGAAAGAACAGTCGCTATTCAGGATATTTTCAACAAATATACGCCTGTTTCATTCCGAAACGAGGATATCGTCGGATTAGAAAAAACGTTTAATCCTGACGGAACTATAACGCTTCCTGGAGGAGAAACAGTTACGCTTAGATATACTGCAACAATACCTCCGAACAATACCAATGAAGAAAAAGTTTATCAGAATATGACAAAGATTATTTATCCTGATGAAAGCAGTGAAAACGGCGGAAATGTAAAAATCAGTTCAGATACGGATACTGTAACTGTAATTATAAGCACTGCGCCTAACATTCAAAATGCAAAAAACGCTGTAAATATTCAGAATATTCAAACTGATGCTATTGCTGTAACTGCTACTGAAGCTACTGCAACTACAGAATAAAATATCTAAATATATTGACTCCGGACTTGAATTGTATTTTTCAGGTACGGCGTCATTTTCTTTTTTCAATTTTTATGATAAATTAATATATAAAACTATATTTTTGTTAAAATATTACATATATTATTATAGTTATAATATTAAAATAAAAAAGGGAGTGTTTTTATATGACATTGATGGAAGCTGTAAAAGGAAGAAGAAGTATAAGGGCATACGATCCAAAACCGGTTGAAAAAGAAAAACTCAGCGCAGTCCTTGAAGCCGCAAGACTGGCGCCGTCGGCAAGAAATCGTCAGAAATGGCAGTTTATAGTGGTGACGGATCCTAAAGTAAAAGCGAAAATGTTTGAGGCATGCAATAATCAGCCAAGTATTCAGCAGGCTCCGGCGGTTATCGTCGCGTGCGGTCAGGAACCGGGAATGATGTCGTGCGAACAGCCTGTCGAGACGATAGACGTATCTATAGCGTTTTCGTTTATTATTCTTAAAGCATATGAAGAAGGTCTCGGCACATGCTGGCTCGGAAATTTCAACAAGAATAAAGTAAAACAAGTGTTGAATATACCGGATGATGTCAGCGTCGTCGCAGTTACTCCGATAGGCTATCCCGCTGAAACTCCGGACGCAAGACCGCGAAAATCGCTTGATGAAATTGTAAGCTGGGATAAATATTAGAAACAATGCAAAATAATTGTATGGGCGGATTCCCGCCGAATGTGTTCGGCGGGAATCCGCCCATACGGAATATGATGTTGAGTTTCGCAAAAATTTAATTCTCCGGCGCAATATAATTCAAATGTCCGATTTCGACGCCGTTTTTGTAATATATTCTAGGCACTCTTTTGCCGATAAGGCATACGACTTCATAGTTTATCGTCTCCATCATATCCGCAATCTGATCTACGCCGATAAATTCCCCGCTCTCCTCGTCTCTGCCGAAAACCGTCACAACATCGCCGACTTTCGCATCGGGGCAATTTGTTATATCAATCATGCTCTGATCCATACAGACTCTGCCTATCACCGGAACCTGATTACCTTTTAAAATCACGCTCGCGGAATTCGACAAAAGACGTGAAAATCCGTCGGCGTATCCAATAGGCAAAGCGGCGCACAATATATCATTTCCGGCTTTATAGGTTCTGCTGTAACTCACCGTTTCGCCTTGTTTTACCGTATGTATCTGCGATATTATAGTCTTTAGCTGCATAGCCGGAACAAAATTTACATTTTGACTTTCTGCATTTAACTGCGTTTGTTTTGACGGATAAAGTCCGTATAAAATCAGACCGGGGCGCACATAATCCAAATGCGTTTCTCTAAAATTTATTACTGCCCCGCTGTTTGCGGTATGTTTTATTTTAAAATATATATTTTCTTTTTCCAGCGAATTTGTAAGTCCATTAAACAAATTCAACTGTTCTTTTGTGAAATTTGATTTTAAATCGTCGGAAGACGGGAAATGGGTAAAAATTCCTTCGCAGTCAAGATTTTTCAGAAGTTTCATTTCCCTGATTTTCGGTATTAAATTTTCGTCCTGATTTTTGCTTGTATATCTGAAACCGATACGGTTCATACCCGTATCTATTTTTATATGGACTTTTATTTTTTCTCCGCAACTTTTCTGTACTATATTTTCCGCAATTTCAGAAATTGTTTTCGCGTAATCGAAATCGAAAATTGTCTGAGATATATTAGATTTTATCAGTTTTCTGATATTTTCATCAGTCGGAATTGTATATCCGAGTATAAGAATATTTTTGCATATGCCGCTTTCTCTCAACTGCATAGCTTCGTCCACAGACGAAACGCCGAAAAAATCAACCCCCGACGCCTCAAGCTCTTTTGCGACAAACGTCGCTCCGTGACCGTATGCGTCGGCTTTGACCATCGCCATTATTTTTGATTTTCCGTCCAAGATTTTATTTATAACGCGCACATTTTCAGCGATTGCGTCCAAATCAATCTGAACCCATGTGCGCCTGTTTGATTTGTTTATGTAATTATCATTCATATATTTTATTCTGCCATTTTATTCTCTGTTATAATTCTATTATCATTCCATCGTGTGCGAATTTTAGATTATATTCTGTATATTTTTTCTCTAACTCTATGTAGTAGTCGTATGATTTGCCCCAGATTTCTTCTATATGGGTTATAATTGCCCGGGAAATATTATATTTCTTTTTAATTTCCAGCACTTCTTCCACGCTGTGGAGTTCCTTTCTGAGCGGGTGATTTTCCGGCAAAGTTCTGTTGTCTTTCAGCGCGTCGCCGATAAACGTATTGCCGATTAACAGAATATCTGAGCCGTACATCAGATTATCGTCGGGGAACGGCTTGCAGTCGCACGGGGCATAAACTAATTTTTTACCACTATCTTCAAATACAAATACAGAAACAGCTTTATTCTTTGAAACCGGAACAGCCGTAATTTTTATATTATCAAGAGTGACAGGATTTTTTAGAACTCTGCGTTCAATCATGCCCATTTTTTCATAATAATCTAAAAAAGAACCATATTTGCTTCTTATACCAGTTAAATCCCGCATAACGTTCTGTTCTGCATAGACTGAAACGGTGTAACACGGCTTTATTTTTTCGTAGAAATCAAGCCACTGAAAATACAACTGCTCAAAAATTCTCATTCCAAGCGTATGGTCGGGGTCCCAGTGACTGTAAAAGACAGATTTTATTTCTTTTATATTACAGTTATTCAAAGCGTCGGCGATATTTTCAGGCGTATCAACCAACATCCCTGCGTCTTCTAAATACAGACTGCATCCGCACCTTGCGTGCGGGACGCCTTTTTGCCTTGCTTCCGTGCAAATACTGCATTGGCACAACGGTCGGGGCAGATTCACGCAGCCTCCCGAACCGGTTACAATAAACTTCATAAATGTTCCGTGATTCCTTTGGTATTATATATCTTTTTTATATAATTTATTATATCTGAAAAATATGTCGGAATATACAACTATATTATATCACGTTTCTATGTAATCGTCAACTACGTCAAAAATTTCGCTCGTGTCTTCATCTGAGCTGCTGTCTGTCGTGGGCTGGACGTTTTCAAACTTTTTTATATCTAACGTTATATCGACTCCGTTTAAATTTGTGATTAATCTTATTATTGTACCGTCAAGTTTGTTAACATATGCCTTTATATCCCCGTCCGAACTTTTTACCCCGATTTCCACCAAATCAATACCGTCTACGGGAGTTGTATCCATCACATATTTCTGCTCATACGGTTCCGAAAGCGTTTCAAAAGAATTCTTCAGCAATTCAAGATTTGTGAAAGTGTCGCTGTTTGTTTTAAATCTCAAATCGTCGAAAAACAAAAATACTCCGTTGTCGAAAAATTCGACAGTTAGACCTTCCGTCACGTCGCCGGACATAAACTTTATTTTAAAATCTCCGTTTGCCATTTGAATATTATTGATGCCGCCGCTGCCTGTCCCGTCTATAACGACGTCGTATTTTTCTCCGTTTTGGGTCAGAACCCCCTCTATATTATACGGCAGAGACAGCTTTTTCTCCAAAAATTCCCCGTTGTACAACGCAGTTTTATCCGCGGAACACGCTATAATATTTGTGCAGAATAAAACCAAAACTGCGCATAAAATACTTATCTTAACAAAGGATTTCATAAAATTCACTCTCATTTTCGAAAATTTGTATAAAAATTAAAATCCTCTGTTTTTATTATATATCATTTTTGAACTTCAGCTATAATATTCAACATATCCGACGGTATCATTCCGGTTTGGGAATATCTTTCCGCCGCAATATCTCCCGCAAGCCCATGAAAATAAACTCCAAGGCAAGCCGCGTCAACCGCTTTTACCCCCTGCGCGCAGTAAGACGCAATCATTCCCGCGAGAATATCGCCGCTCCCGCCTTTTGACATTCCCGGATTTCCCGTGTTATTTATATATACATCGCCGTTTTTATCGGCGATTACTGTCCCCGCTCCTTTTAAAACAAGCACGCAGCTATATTTTTTTGCAAAGTCCGAAGCTATATTTATTCTGTCATTCTGAACGTCAGACGGATTATTTGCGCCAAACCCAGCCGCTTTGCACAGCCTCGCCATTTCGCCGGGATGAGGCGTAAGTATTTTTTCTGCTTTAACTTCGCGTAATACATTTATATTCTCGCACAGGGCATTTATGCCATCGGCGTCAAAAATTATCGTTTTTGCGGAATTTGGCAATTTTATCAATGAGTTCAGTATATTTATAATTTCACTGCCGTTTTCAAGTCCGAGTCCGGGACCGATTAATATAGAGTCTGCCGGAATATTGCTTAATATTTTTATATTTTCTTCTCGCATATTGTTACCGTAATCAAGAGGCACAAATACCGGCTCGTTTAATTTTGACTGCAAAACCGGCACGGCTTTTATATCCGATGCAAGATAAAGCAGTCCGACGCCGGTGCGGAGAGCGCCCATTGACGCAAGATACGCCGCACCAGTCATATTTTTAGACCCGCATATAGCCAAAAGTCTGCCGAAATCGCCTTTGTTCGTATTGCCGGATTTTCTTTTGTCCTGATTACTTTGATTTTCAAACAGTTTTTTTATATAATCTCCCGTCAATAAAACAAATTTATTTGGATTATTTATAAGAATATTTTTTGTTTCTTTTGTAAATCCTATAGGCAGAACTGCAATATCTCCGGCATATTCAGCCATGGGATATGACACAAGTCCGAGTTTTACGAACTCAAACGTCAGGGTTAAATCCGCTTTAAACGAATTTATATCGGCTCTGCCCGTGTCGCAGTCCGCGCCGGACGGAACGTCTATAGATATTTTAAATATTTTAGATATTTCGTTAACGTTATTTGCGAGTTTTGTAACTCTGCGAGCCTCGCCGTCAAGTCCGCCTTTAAATCCCGTGCCGAACACTGCGTCTATAATTATATCAGACCGGCGGAAAATTTCTTGTAACTTTTCGTCAGATAAATCAGAACATTTTAAAAAATTTATATTTTCTGAATCGGCTATTTTATTATATTGCATAAGCGCGGTCTCGCTTCTCGGCGATTTGCCGAAAACGTTCAAAACTGTCACAGTTATTTTATTATTCTTCTTGTTTTTATTATTTTTGTCGTTTTTAATTCTCCCGAACAGCCGCGCCAGAACATAGCCGTCTCCGCCGTTGTTCCCCGCTCCGCACAGTATTGTTACATTGCCGATGTCCGACGTATTATTATTTATATAGTCAAAAGCGGATTCCGCCGCTTTTTCCATTAAATCCGCGTATGAAATATTGAGTTTTTTAACCGTATCTTCGTCCATTCTGCGCATATCCTCCGAAGTTGAAAGATATACCGGTTCTATGCTCTCGGGAGAGCCGTTAATTATTCTTATCATAAATTTTATTTTAAATTATTTTCCTTACATGTTAATTTATTTCAATTATAGCCGAAATTATATTAAGAAGTTATCTTTGACAATAACGTTTTGCGAATTATAAAACTTCATAATCCGTACGAATTTTTTCGACGTGTTAAATATAACCGCGCATCTGCCTTGCTTCGGGTCCTGAAATATACCTATATACAGATCTTCATTTTCCGGGTCGGAGCAGTAATAAAATATTTTCTGCACGGAGCGCATGGAATTACTTATATAGTCTTCGCTGTTTGCATACGGAACAACCGCCGTCATGTCTTTTATTGATGTCGTAATTAGGTTTTTTCTCTGACGATTATTATATACCGCCGAAACGGAAAAGTCTCCGCTTATAATAGAATATTCATACTCTATATGCGTAAATCTCATAAAAAACCATGCCGCATATGTAAAAATCAAAAAGAAAACCGGGACAATGACAATGAATAACTGTATGAAAACAAACGTTATTATAAGAAACGGAAGATAACATGCGGCGATTATCCCTATTCTCATCAATATGATTTTAAGGTCGGTTTTTTTCTTTACCGAAAATTCCATAGTGTTAGGATTGTTATCCATAAATTTACGATTCCCCCCTCCTTATTTTCATAAATATTATAAAATATAAATTTACATAATATATTATCACATAAATTATTATTTTTCAACCTATATTTATTATAATTCAAGATAAATTACACAATAAAAATACAGTTATTCTTAAAAATTTATTTATTTTGGCTATTGATTTTTTTTAAGCGTTGATGTATAATAGTAGCATTCAAAATTTCCGAATTTCCAAATTCTGATATTAATGTAAATTTAAGTTTATATATTTTATTCCAAATTTTAAAATAGCTCAGATTAAATCAACTTGAGGTGATATTTTTTACTGATTATGAAAAACGAACAAATTATAAATAAAATTATTGAAATAGAGGAAAAGGCGCAGGAACTGATAAAAAGCGCAAATCAGGAGCAAACGGAGCTTCCTCTTAAAGTATCCCAGATTATCGAACAGCATAAAAAAGATTATAACGACAAAGCTGTAAAGAGAATAGAGACTGTGCGGATTCAGGAAGATGAAATCGCAAAAGAAAGAATCGCCCAGATTCTTGACGAACATAAAATCAAATTAGAAAAGCTCAAAAAAATGACAGACGAAAATATAGACGGATGGACTGACAAAGTATATGATTTTATAATTCAGCCTACGAATATATAAAAAATCAACTTGATAGAAAAATCAAACAGAGAATAGGAGCTGCGCAATATGCCGCTTTTCAAATATGAGGCGGTTGTCGCAAAATGCCGGAGCCTTTACGGAAAACTTCTGAAACCAGCAGATTATGAAAATCTTCTGAAATGCGCGGAGGTTTCCGAAATAGCCGCATATCTGCACGACAACACAGCCTACGGCGAATTTTTGAAAGATTCAAATCTCAGCAGTATAAACAGAAATAAACTTGAATATTATATAAAAAAAAGTCTGCTTCGCGACTATATGAAGATGTATAAATTTACTTCAGGCGACCAGAGACATTTTATCAGCCTGCTTATGACAAGATTTGAACTTGAATATATCCTAAAAGTATGGCGCGAATATGTATCCAGAAACATTGCAAACAATCCCGCGGCGGAGGAAAACGACGATTACCTGATTAACGAAAGCCTTCTTGACATATGGACAATCTATCAGAATAATCCGAGAATAAATCTTGCGGCGTTAAAAAATATAAAAGATGCCGAGCAGTTTAAAGAAGCTGTCAAAAACAGCTATTATTCGCATGTTTTTGAAAAATATATAGGCGATAATATAACTCAGAATTATACTGAACTTGAAACTGCGCTCTACGACGAATACTACGAGAATCTATACAGGGGCGCGGCTGTATTTGAAACGGAAATACGCAAAAAAATAGAAGATTCAATAAGTATTCAGGCAGACCTGATAAACCTGTGCAGGATTTCGAGAATGATGTTCAACTTCAGAGCCCCGACCAATGAAATTCTCCCGCTTCTGATACCTTTGCGCAAAAAATTAAAAGAGGAAAATATAAAAGAACTCCTTAAGTGCCCCGACAGGGAAAGTTTTTTCCTCTATTGCCAAAGCCTTTATTACGGCGCAAAGCAATCGTTTTACGAATATCAGTCAATGACTGATTATATGAACGACTTTTTAGATAAATACTATAAAACAATCATGAACCTGACTTCCATGGGATTCGACATTGTCGTCCGCTATTTCCGTATTAAAGAAATAGAAATCAGAAATCTCTTTTACCTGATAGAGGGAATAAGATACAGAATGTCGCTGGAGGAAATAAAAAAACATGTACGGACCTGATTATATCAAAAAATATGTCCGTAACGAATTCCGCGCAGGCAGGAATCCGTTAAGAAGGCGGTGCATAAGTTGGCTGTAACTAAATTAAAATTAATGAGCATCTCCGGAGGCTCGCACGAAATGACAGAAGTTCTTTATATGTGCGTAAACGACCCGTACCTGCATATCGAAGACTCGTCGGCTGCAAGCGACGAGATAAATACCCGAAGTTATTTTACGGCGTATACCGATACCAATCCATATAAAAATCTGTCGTCGGGCATAGAAAATTTGGCTTCCCTTGCAGGAATAAACCTTGAAGAAAAACTAAATGAATATTATACAAACAGTTCCGCTGACGCTTTGGTAAATATAAAATACGTAAAAGATATAAACGAAATAAAAAACATAATCGAAAAAGAACTTGATTTAAATTCAGACGAAGCTAAGTTTATCATAAAAAACCAGACGGATAAAATAAAAGCGCAGTCTGACGCAATAGCGACGCAAAACAACATAATAAACGAAGATCTGAGGGTTTTGGAACAGCTTGACCATATAGGAGATATATCCGCAGATCTGGACGCTCTATTTAATTTCGGGTTCTTCAAATTCAGGTTCGGTCATATTCCCCGCGAAGCATACGATTCTATATCCACATACGGCGTAAGCGAGGCGAACGATGTATTTTTCATTCCGTCGTCCACAGAGCATAACGAAGTTTGGGGAATGTATTTTACCCCTAAGTCAAAAAGCGAGAAAGTCGACGCCATGTTTTCGGTTCTGCATTTTGAGAGGGTTAGAATCTCAGACAAAGCGCACGGAACTCCCGAACACGCCAGATCTGAACTCTCAAAAGAAATAGAAGACGCTAAAAAGAAAATACTCGAATTAAAAACAGAACTCAACTCCCTTACGGTTGAAGCCTTCGGAATAATAGATAAATATTACGAAAAAGTTTACATGCTCTACAGCATGTATGAACTGAAAAAAAAGACTTTACATTCCAAATCAAGTTTTCATCTTGCGGCATGGCTTCCGGAAAATTATGTGGAGAATTTTTCAAATAAACTCGAAAATCTCTCCACTGTCGTCACACCGGTCAATACGCCGTCTGAACTGCCGAATTTAACTCCCCCGACTTTATTAAAAAATTTCCTGCTTTTCAAGCCGTTTGAGCAGTTTACAAAAATGTACGGACTGCCGGCATACAGCGAAATAGACCCCACGCCGTTTTTGGCTTTGACATATATATTGTTTTTCGGAATTATGTTCGCGGATCTTGGGCAGGGACTTGTTCTTTCGGTTTTAGGATTTTTAATCTGGAAACTGAAAGGTATAAATTTAGGAAGAATCGGCGTAATAGTGGGGATTTCATCAGCTGTGTTCGGGGTGCTGTTTGGATCGGTGTTCGGAATGGAAGATATAATTCACGGATACAGCCCTATGGACCATATCAATACTTTTTTAATAGCGGCTATTGTTTTCGGCGTGTTTATTATATCGGTCGCGATGGTCTTGAATATAGTGAACGGCGTCAGACAGAAAAACGTTGAAAAAGCGGTATTTTCCCAAAACGGTATAGCAGGACTGATATTTTACTTGGGAGTTCTCGTAGCGGGACTGACTATGATGAAATACTTGTCGTTAAACGCAGTCTTACCCATTATAATCGGACTCGTTATTTTATGTCTGCTTATTATGTATATGAGGGAGCCTCTGGCAAATATAGTTAAAAAGAAAAAGAAAATAGTCCCGAGCGGTCCGGTTGAGTTTTTGGTTGCCGGTTTCTTTGAACTTTTTGAATTTATACTCTCTTTTTTCACCAATACAATATCGTTTATAAGAATAGGGGCTTTTGCCTTAAATCATGTGGGAATGATGACGGTGGTCATGCTTTTGTCCGGGAAAGACACAGGAAGCACAAATCCGTTTGTAATTATTGCAGGCAATATAATAGTTATGGCGCTCGAAGGGTTAATCGTAGGAATACAGTGTCTCAGATTAGAGTATTACGAAATTTTCGGCAGGTTCTTTGACGGAAGCGGTCGCGAGTTCGAACCGAGCGAACCGGCTTTGAAAAAATACAGAAATATTAAATATTAATTATAAAAATCATAAAAGGTAAAGGGGTTTATAATAAATCTATGAAAACATTAATTACTATACTTGCTTTTGCGGCGGCATTTTTACCGTTATTTTTGGCTGGAAAAAACATAATCAGGAAAAAATCGGCTAAAAAAGCCGCTCTGATTATAAATATAATTTCAGTATTCGGACTCTTCGTATTGATTTTCGTCATATCGGCTGTAGGCACGGTTATGGCGGCTGACTCAGGCGCGGCTGACGCTGCGGGAACCGCGGCTGCGGCGACGGCAGGTTTGAGCACCGGTTCGGGCATCGGCTTGATAGCCGCCGCGCTCGCTACAGGAATGAGCTGTATCGGCGCAGGTATCGCGGTCGCCGCTTCAGCCGCCGCGGCAATCGGCGCAATATCGGAAAATCCGAAGTCGTTTGCTCTGTCGCTGTTGTTTGTGGCTTTGGGCGAAGGAGTCGCCATATACGGACTTGTCATATCCATAATGATACTCGGCAAAATATAATAACCGTATCGCGGATTTAGCGGATTTAATTGAAATCCCCCTTTCAATGCTGAACTTGCTGGTAAATTCAAACAACAAAGTTGTCGAATTTACCGCAAGTATCAGCAAAGGGGGATTGCGAATTGTGATTATAAAATAAAAACAAAAAGGGGCGGTTTCGGTGAAAATGTATTTGCTGAGCGACAACAGCGACACGTGGGAAGGCATGAGGCTTGCCGGAGTCGACGGGATAATACTGCACAGCGGCGATGAAGTTGAGAAAAAAATAAAAGAACTTATAACATCCGAGGAAATCGGAATTATTTTAGTGACGGAAAAACTCCGGCTTATGTGCAACGAATATATAAGCAATATTATGCTGACCCACAAAAAACCTTTGTTTTTGGAAATCCCGGACAGACACGGCTTCGGTCGCTCAAAAACATCAATTACAGATTATATAAAACAGTCGATAGGGCTTAAGGGCTTATAATGGCTCATAAGAAACATATAAAATAAAAGGCGGTGGCGTAAATGGCTCTGACAGATGAGGAAAAGCTGCAAAATCTCGCAAATGAGGCAATAAACGACGCAAAAAAAGTAAGCGGCGAAATTCAGGAAAAGACAAAACATGAGTTTGAGGAAAAAGTCGACGACGGCGAAAAAAAGCTTCTCGCCGACGTATATAATTATATTCAAAACGAAATAGATAAAATACGCAAACAGAAAAGTCTGGAAATTTCGCAGGTAAATATAAAAACCCAGCATGAATATTTTAAATACGGCGACGCCATACCGGAACGGGTTTTCGAAAATGTGAGACAGCGTATTAAAAATTTTATAGAATCAAAAGATTACGAAACATATCTTTTGGAATCATGCAAAAACGTTATAGAAAAATCGGGGACGGAACTTGATATTTTCTATATGCCTAAAGACGAAAAAGTCATAGATAACATCAGAAACCGGATTCAGCCGGCGGGTAATATAAATTTTAAAAAAGATGAAAACATAAATATCGGAGGACTTAAATTTTTCAGCAGAAACAAAAATATACTGATAAACGATGCTTTCGATGAAAAAATAGAGCGGGCGAAAGAATTGCTGAGTTCGCTTATAGGTCCGAAATTTACGGCAATTTAGTTATTTCAAATTTATAAACGCAAAGAGGGGTATATTCAGGGTGGAAGAAAATAATAATCTTAAAATTTACAGTATAAACGGACCTGTTGTAACCATTTTAGGACATACGGAATTGAGCATGCAGGAAATGGTCTTTGTGGGCAAAAAAAGATTAATCGGGGAAGTCATAAATATCTCTGAAGAAAGAACAACTATACAGGTTTACGAAAATACGACGGGACTTTACGCAAACGAACCGGTTGAATCGACGGGTGCGCCTATAAGAGTAACTTTGGGTCCGGGTATGCTGTCGAATATATACGACGGCATCCAGAGACCGCTGCAGGATATAGAACATCTGTCGGGATTTTATATACAGACAGGGCTTGACGTTCCGAGTATAAATTTAGAGAAAAAATGGGACATAACTTTTTTTGTCAAAGAGGGCGACAAAATAAAAGAAGGCGATATATACGCGGAATGTGACGAGACATCTGTTATAAAGCACAAATTTGTCGTGCCTTACGGCGTGTCGGGGACTGCGAAATCGGTCAAACCCAACGGGCAGTACTGCGTGACGGACGAAGTTTTACAGGTAGTTTCGGATTCTGGCGTTTCCCGCAGTCTGACTTTATGCGAGAAATGGTCTATAAGAACAGCGCGTCCGGTGCGTGAAAGACTTGAGCCGAAAACCCCGTTAATCACCGGGCAAAGGGTAATAGACACTCTTTTCCCGATAGCAAAAGGCGGTTCGGCGGCGATCCCCGGAGGTTTCGGCACAGGAAAGACAATGCTTCAGCACCAGCTCGCAAAGTGGAGCGACGCGGATATTATAGTTTATATCGGCTGCGGAGAGCGCGGCAACGAAATGACGCAGGTTCTCGAAGAATTTTCGGAACTCGTAGACCCGAAGAACAATAAAAGCATGCTGGAGCGCACGGTTTTGATTGCGAACACGTCAAATATGCCGGTTGCGGCGAGGGAAGCGTCGATTTACACAGGGATAACAATCGCCGAATATTACAGGGACATGGGGTATCACGTGGCAATCATGGCGGATTCGACGTCGAGATGGGCGGAGGCTCTGCGCGAAATTTCGGGCAGACTCGAGGAAATGCCTGCGGAAGAAGGTTTCCCTGCGTATCTGCCTTCAAGGCTTTCGGCGTTTTACGAGCGCAGCGGAATGGTGCGGACACTCGGCAACAAAGAGGCGTCGCTCACTATTATCGGGGCTGTTTCCCCGCAAGGCAGCGACTTTTCCGAACCGGTCACGCAGAATACGAAAAGATTTATAAGATGTTTCTGGGCTCTTGAAAAAGGTTTAGCGTATGCGCGGCATTATCCCGCTATAAACTGGACTACGAGCTACAGCGAATATACGGTGGATCTGGACGACTGGTTTACAAAAAACGTGGCGCCGGATTTCAATAAGTGCAGAACGAGAATAAAAAATATACTGAACGAAGAAAATCAGTTAATGGAAATAGTAAAACTTATCGGAAGCGATTTGCTTGCGGACGATCAGAAATTGATTCTGGAAACGGCGAGGGTTATAAGGGCGGGATTTTTACAGCAGAATGCAACCCAGATAAACGATGCGTATGTGCCTATAGAGAAACAGTATAAAATGCTTGTCGCTATAATAAAACTGCACGACAGGGCAAAAGAAGTCATATCGCACAACGTGCCGACGTCGCAGTTAAAAGACAGCGGAGTGTTTGACATGATTATACGCTCAAAATACGAAATACCCAACGACAAACTGGAATTGTTTGACGATTTGTGGGACAGGATAGAAAAACAGATAAAAGATATCGAATACAAGTATAATTGACGCCGGCAGAAAAATTAATTTATTCAGGGGATGTTTGGTTTTTTATGAATAATATAGAATTTATGGGTTTATCGCAGATAAACGGACCTCTTATAGTAATCGACGGAGTAGAAGGCGACTGTTACGAGGAGCTTGTCGAAATAACAAGCAAAGACGGAAAACGGTTGGGAAGAATAATCCAGATAGAAGGCAATAAAGCTATCGTTCAGGTTTTCGAGGGGACAAGCGGGCTGTCTTTGGACAATACGAGGACAAGACTCTTGGGAAGCCCGATGGAACTTTCCGTA
>WQYZ01000037.1 GCA_009780985.1 Oscillospiraceae bacterium
TAAAATTAAAAGAAATCTATGTTTTTATTATAACATATAATTCATATTTTGTCAAGGTAAATATCAGGGCGAACGCATGAAAAAAATCAAGGGAAAGTGGAAATAAGCACATCAGCCATGAAGTCGGAATCATACTGGCATTTTTTACGTTTACGGGCAAGGCTCATCTTATATATATTTAAAGAGGACATCGATGTTAAAAAAATAAACCTTAGTTCCAAAAAACAGTATAAAAAAATTAAAAAAAATTAAATAGTACGTTTACATTGGTAGAGGAAATTTCTCCTTAAAAGAAAAGGAGGGATTATTTTATGAATAGCAAAAGAGAATGATGAAAACGCAATGCTGGAAATAATTGAGGCGTTTAAGCCGCTTATTAACAAAAAATTCAAAGAGTCGTATTATAATTAAGATGTGAAAAGCGAGCTGATACTGAAATTGATACAGATCGTCAAATATGACATAAATCTTGATGAAATGCGGGAAGTCAGCAACTATATAGCAAAATCTATATGCAATCATTTCATTCATATTTCAAAGAAAAACAAATCAAAACAAACTTCAGAGTTGGACGAGGACAGCGAGCCAACGCTTGATTTATGCCTTTCGGAGAGGTCTGTTTCGAATATCAATATATCCGATTTTGTCACCTTTGAATTTCTGAAGTTGGTGCTGACCGCGAAAGAGTATGATT
Organism: Oscillospiraceae bacterium; assembly: GCA_009780985.1. Classification (GTDB taxonomy): domain Bacteria; phylum Bacillota; class Clostridia; order Oscillospirales; family WRJC01; genus WRJC01. The sequence continues at coordinate 695 of WQYZ01000037.1, forward strand.
GCGTATACAAAAACGTATTTATGGGGTATACGGTAGAGGAGATATCAGATATTTACATATCACGAGGCAGGCGTGCAATCAAAGAAATCCGGAGGCTTTCATTAAAATCCGCAGGTATTACGAGAGCCACGTAAAATGACTTTCCAAATCAGCCGATTAACGCGGAATTGTCGCCCAATTCCATGATTTTGCGGCTGTGTGAAAATCCCCTTGTATATGATGAATCCCATGCAATGTACATTTTGCTCATGTAAATGAGCATGGGGTATGTTTGTCTTTGAATAGAACAGTAAATCCAGTTTTATAAAAATATGAGGTAGCATAGTTATGAAGTTAATCATAAGAAGATTTATTGTATTAATTTTTCTTTTCTCGGTAGTATTGCCGTTCGGCTCGTGCGGAGATGTAACGCCGGGCGACGATAGCAACAGCGACAACATTTTATTGGATATGTCGCAGTCTGTAGAGATTGTTGATACGACAATAATAACTACATCTGACAATACAAAAGCTATAATCGCCGATAATGCACAACCTGTAACACTGGAAAACACTTATAACGATGTGTTAACGGCGTATGCGGCATTTTTGGCGAACTTTCATACCGAAAGTGAAAAGATGATTGCTCGTTTTGCCTTGAGGGATTTGGATAACGACGGAATCCCGGAATTATTGATAGTTCAAGAGAATGGAAGCACTGGGTTGGACGCTGTTTTGTCCGTCTATACATATGCTTCTTATACCATCTGTAAACTCGGCGATTACTCCAATGCCCAAACATCATTTGTGTCAGCACTGTGGTTCTCAAATAATCCGATGTATCCAGGGATATTCGATTCTTGCAATGATTGGGATATGGATCGTTATTCATACGTGTACATCAAAGACAGAAAGTTAGTATCAGAGGAGTTATGGGATGATGATCATACGACAGGTCCGCCGCATAAAGTTGAGATATCCAGTGACAGGCAGCTTATCGACGAATCTGTCAATGTGTATGCGGATTGGTATTCCCGGGATAATATACTTGAAATGTACCCTATCAATGTCATCAACGACGCTAAAATTGCTGCTCAGAACGGAATATATCGCGGTAAACTGGCAGTCGGGATAAACGAAACACTAATTATAAGCAATTATACTGCTCAAGGGTTCCATTTTGATTTTACGGTAAGTGCTGTACCCGGCGACGCAATATTTTCAGATGATGGATATGCGTATTATAACGATTCGTCAGGGCAAGGGATAAATTTCAAGTTTTCTGACTCAGATGTCTTTGTCGAATCCGGATCACATTATGGCTTAGATGCCACTTATATACACGACGAATATCCTTTTACATCTACGGACATGCCGGAAAACGAATCAATACAGACATCACTTTCCCTGCGTCAACGCTAATATGCCGCTTTATAATTGCGTCGCGGCTATTTCCAGCCACGAATATGCAGACCATACGACGCAAATCGTAATCAGCGACGCGGACAGCGGCGAAATTATTCAAGTGATTGGCTTCTTATATAATGGTATCATATATAGATAGTCAGTTTGTTGTGACTAATGTGTTGAACTATATGCCAGTTGATTTTGATATTGATCCCGTGCGCAACGCGGATAATTTGATGCACTTTCAAGAAACAGAAAGAGATAACGGTAACGACATTATTGTCAATGACTTTCTCGAAAATTCCGATGTACTGGGAACTTGCGGTTTCTGGGTCGAATCATGTCGAAAGTCAGGAGACAGTTTAAAAATCACTCCCAAATGAATTGAAAAAAGCCGTAATCATTGAAAAATAAAGGGGACTGACATTGTGTGTCAGTCCCCTTTGTATTTATAATTATTCGTGCATAATGAACCCTTTCTTTATTTTATTCTTTTGTTTTACAATTTTTTCCCTCTATAGGCTATACTTTTAGTATTACCTTTTTTAATCTGCTTATTCTTTCTCTTATTCCATTTATTGTATAACCAAATCAAATTGTCATAATATCTATCGCCATTTAAATAATTATCTTTTGATATAAAGTAATACCAATATTTTATATTTCCTAAGAATATAAGATGAAGCGGTTGATAAATTATTTTTTCATCAGCGATATTATATCTAAGAAGAACGCAAAGTGATTCCACTTCGTTTAAAAAATTATATAAAATCTTTTCTAATATAACAGGATACAAATTATTTTCTGATATATATGACCGCTCATCTATAATATTATACCCAAAAAAACTATTTATGTTGAATCCAGATTTTAAAACAGCAATTTTTACATTTTTTATATTTATTTTTTCTAAACATTTTTTAAACTCACAAAAACAATTTTCGTTAAGTAATTTTGTAAGCTCATAATTATCAAATCTAATCATTCCATCTTGAAATGTTTTTATGTAATTATCAATTCCTATATCTTTTAAAATACATGAGATAAATCTTGCACGAGGAATTAAATTTTTAGAATATCTGTCTGCAATTTGATAAGCTTTATCTTTTCGCTTCTCGTTTTTCTGAAATTTATAAGCTAATAAAGCTATGCACACACTAATAACAGTCATTATTGGCATTGGAGTTGCAAAAAACCACACAATAACAATCATATAAATTCTCTCTATATTATAATAAACAAATTGTTTAATAAATTATATTAAAACAACACTTAATTTATTACTAACTTTTCTATAAAAAGTACAAGAGAAATAATTTTCCATACTACGTTTGTGAGCATCTTCATATATTTCTGCGTGTCGCCTATCACATTTGACATTCCGTCAGGGATACCAACGCCGATTCCCAACGCGATGTTTTTGCCTATACTGTCACAGAACAACTTAGACGGCTATGATATTTGCGAAGTCGTTTCTTCCATATGTTTTCGCGCTTTGTATAAATACTGTTTGAGATATTTTAAATATCCTTAACTGTATTTATTATATCATATAGCTAACTATTTGTCAATGAATAAGGTATGAATTTTGCACAAATAAATATTGTATAAAATATTTTTAATTATTTATGCAATATTTTTTTTCACTTTTGCGTGATTTTATATTGACAAATGAAAATATACGTGATATAATATAATTACAGATAAATCAAAGAAAGGTAAAAAACAACATGGCAATAAGTTATGATAAACTTTGGAAGTTATTGATAGATAAAAAATTCAAAAAAACAGATTTAAAATCCATAGCCTCAATAAGTCCGAATACTCTTGCTAAATTGGGAAAAGATGAAATAGTCGATATGCAATCACTTTTAAAAATATGCGACGCACTAAAGTGTTCTTTAAACGATATTGTTGATTATTTTCCAGAAAGCAAGGACGGCGAATAATACGGTAAAATAGTTAACAGTTAGATAATTTTACTTGTTAATACCACAATTTATACCCCAGTATAGACATTTATAGGCTATTATGGACGCTTAATTGACGAAAATAGCGCAGATTATGCCATAAAACGGAGAAGAAACATATGATAGGAAAACAGGAAATATTTGAGACGGTTAAAATGTTCGGCGAAGAAAAACTCGACATCAGAACGATTACAATGGGAATTTCGCTTCTCGACTGCGCGGATTCGGACATGAAAAAATCGAACCGTAGAATATACGACAAAATCACAAAAAAAGCCGAAAATCTTGTCAAGGTCGGCGAACAGATAGAAAAAGAATACGGAATTCCGATAGTTAATAAAAGGATTTCGGTCACGCCTATAGCGATTGTGGCATCAGCCTGCGAAAATATAAATAATTTTATAGAATTTGCCAAATCTCTCGATGAAGCCGCAAAAATTACCGGGATCAATTTTATCGGAGGTTTTTCCTCTCTCGTCCAAAAAGGATTTACGGAAGGCGATAAAAAACTGATTGCCTCAATACCTGAGGCTCTTTCGTCAACTTCGAAAGTATGCTCGTCGGTAAATGTCGCGACGACAAAAGCCGGAATAAACATGAACGCGGTGCGACAAATGGGTCAGGTTATAAAAAAATCCGCCGAACTTACGGCAGATGCCGGCGGTCTTGCGTGCGCAAAACTCGTCGTGTTTGCAAACGCGCCCGACGACAATCCGTTTATGGCTGGAGCTTTTCATGGTATCGGCGAAGCGGAATGCGTAATAAACGTGGGGGTAAGCGGACCCGGCGTAGTCAAACGCGCTCTCGAACAAGTTCGCGGCGCAGATTTCGGTACGGTTGCAGAGACGATAAAGCGTGCGGCGTTTAAAATCACACGCATGGGACAGCTTGTCGCTTTGGAAGCGTCAAGCCGGTTAAACGCAAGTTTCGGCATAGTGGATCTGTCTCTTGCGCCTACCCCTGCAGTCGGCGACAGCGTCGCCGAGATATTGCAGGAAATGGGTTTGGAACAATGCGGAGCGCACGGTTCGACCGCCGCTCTGGCTTTGTTAAACGACGCGGTAAAGAAAGGCGGCGCAATGGCTTCGTCATATGTCGGGGGATTAAGCGGGGCGTTTATTCCGGTCAGCGAAGACAGAGGCATGATTGAAGCGGTAAGATGCGGCGCGCTTGACATAAATAAACTTGAAGCTATGACCTGCGTATGTTCCGTCGGTCTTGACATGATTGTTATTCCGGGCAATACGACGGCTGAGACTATATCCGCAATAATTGCGGACGAAGCGGCAATCGGCGTTATCAACAATAAGACGACGGCTGTCAGGATTATCCCCGCGCCGGGAAAAAATGTGGGGGATATGGTCGAGTTCGGGGGATTGTTAGGCTCCGGTCCGGTTATGTCTGTAAATCCGTTTGGCTGCGCGGATTTTATAAACAGAGGCGGGCAAATTCCCGCCCCGATTCACAGTCTAAGGAATTAAATGTTCTAAATCTGCGCATTTATTTAAATTTATGAAAGGGCAAAATTAAAACAGATGAAATATATTATAGAGCCGCATTGTCATTGCAAAGAAACAAGTTCATGCTCTCATATAGGAGGCGCAGAACTTGTAAGACTGTACAAATCAAAAAATTATGACGCAATAATGATAACAGACCATTATTATTCTGGTTTTTTCGACAGTTACAGAAAGAATGATAAAAGTATATTATGGGACGAACTTGCGGACAATTACCTAAAAGGCTACAGAACGGCGAAAAAAGAGGGGGATAATATCGGCGTTGCCGTTCTTCTGGGTATAGAACTGCGGTTCAGGGAAAACTCAAACGATTATCTTGTATTTGGTATAACCGAAGAAATTATATATAAATATCCAGATTTATACGAATACACGCCTGAAAAGTTTATTGAATTTTCACGTTCTCACGGACTTATTATAATTCAGGCGCACCCGTTCAGAGATGGAATGGTTCAGAGGGATTCTCGCTTTCTCGACGGAATAGAAATATATAATGGTCACCCGTGGCATAATTCCCGGAATCACTTAGCAAGAGAATTATATGAATCTATTGCGCAGAATCAGAAACGGGAATATATAAAAATTGCAGGAAGCGACTGCCACGAAATAGGTCACGAAGCGACCGCCGGGATAATTTCTGATATTCTGCCGCAAAACAGTGTTGAACTAAAAAATCTTATCGTAAGCGGCAATTACGGGATTTATATAAAATAACGTCTAAATAAATGAAGGAGTTGAAAGGTATCTTTCTCCTGTATCGGGCAGAATAACCACTATAGTTTTGCCTGTATTTTCAGGTCTGACTGCAAGTTCCGACGCGGCTTTAAGAGCGGCTCCCGATGATATTCCCACAAGAAGCCCCTCGGTTTTTGCGGCGTTTTTACATTCTGCGAAAGCGTCGTCGTTTGAAACGGCAATAATCTCGTCGTATATATCGGTATTTAAGATTTTCGGGATAAAATTTGCTCCGATGCCCTGAATTTTATGCGGTCCTGTTATGCCTTTTGACAAAAGCGGGGAGTCGGCAGGTTCTACTGCGACGATTTTTATGCCGGGATTTTTTGATTTTAAAAATTCCCCTGCGCCGCTTATAGTTCCGCCCGTTCCGACGCACGCAACGAAAATATCTATTTTCCCGCCGATATCTTCCCATATTTCGGGACCGGTTGTTTTTTTATGGATTTCAGGATTCGCCGGATTTTCAAACTGGCTTGGTATAAATGAATCCGGCGTTACGGCGGCAAGTTCATATGCTTTATCTATTGCTCCCTGCATGCCTTTGGACCCCTCCGTCAGCACTATCTCCGCGCCGTACGCTTTCAAAAGCAGACGCCTTTCCATGCTCATTGTCTCCGGCATAGTTAGGATTACTCTGTATCTTCTTGAAGCGCCAAGAGAAGCTAGTCCGATGCCGGTATTTCCGCTTGTGGGTTCGATTATGACTGAATCTGGTTTTAAAGTTCCGTTTTTTTCAGCGGCTTCAATCATGGCGAGGGCAACTCTGTCTTTAACGCTTCCCGCCGGATTGAAATATTCGAGTTTTGCGACGACTTCAGCTTTCAAATTATTTTTCTTTTCATAATTGCTTAATCTAAGCAAAGGCGTTCCGCCTATTAAATCCGATAATTTTGTGTAAATTTTTGACATAATATATTTTCCCCTTTTTATTTTAAATTTATTTTACTTATATAAATTATATAATACAATTTTGATTTTTTTGTAAAAAATAAAAAATTTTTGAAAAAAATCGAAAAATTTATAACCTTTTTTATCGAAAAGCATATAATATTATAAATAATATAAATTATTATAAATTTAAAGTACGCAAAAGATTAAAAATATAATTGGGGTGAACATTATGCGCAGACTTAGCAGATTAATTGGAATAGCAATAACATGTTTCGGACTTGGAATACTTCTTACTTTTTTTCTTCCTCTTCCAGTTCTTATTATAATTGAGGCATTAGTCATAATAACGGCAGGATTTTTATTCACAAGATGCTAAGATAAAAAATAAATTTAATATGGCAATAAAATTATTTTATCATATAATAAAAATAAAGGGAGTTATGTTTTTCTAAAAAACAGGAATCGAAAAATATAAAAAATATAATATAAAATTTCAGCTCATAACCGCGAACAGTTTTTAAAAGCTGAGGAGGCAAAATATACATGACTATTGTGGTAGTTAAAGCGCCTAAATTTTTAAAACCGATATTAAGGCGTATTTTTAAAATAAAAAAATAGAATTATACAGAAATAGAATTTATATTTTATAGAAGCATACTAAACATATAAAAATTCAATTTCTCAAAAACATATAAGACCGCGTTATAAAATTATTTAACGCGGTCTTTTTTTATTTTCAAATAGTTCCGTATATTGACTTTCTTTTGATGCTATGCTATAATATATTCAACAGACAGAGCAATGCAGAGGTAAAAATATATTTTTGTAAAAAGGGGGAATTGTTATATCTGCAATAACGGTAAGAGAACGTTTTTTAGATGTTATAAACGGGAAAATGCCTAACGATAGAATCCCGATGATTGAATGGGCGGCATGGTGGGATACAACAATACGACGCTGGGAAAACGAGGGATTTCCGTCAGGCCTGACGTTTGAGCAAAGCCTGCAATACTTCGGACTTGACGAACTGCATATCGGATACTGCGCTCCGAATGTGCCGCCCGCTCCTGGTCACGGATTAGGGGTAATGAAAAACGAAGAGGATTATGAGCGTCTGAAAAAGGATATGTATTCTGATTCAATTATTGAATGGCTTATAAACTCAGTTAAAAATTTAAAATCCCGTCACGACAACGGCGAAATAATCATACGCATATGGCTTGACGGTTTTTTCTGGTTTCCGAGAAGACTGTTCGGCATTGAGCCGCATCTTTACGCTTTTTATGATTACCCGGATTTATTGCGCAGAATGACGCAGGATTTATGCGATTTCAACATGCGCGCACTTACTGAACTGTTTAAAGTCATGAAACCGGATTATATCGGATATGCCGAGGATATGTCGTATAATCACGGACCTATGCTGTCAAAAGAATGTTTCGACGAATTTATACTCCCGCATTATCAGGTTTTGACAAAGTTTGCGCACGAACATGGGGTAAAAACCCTCCTGGACAGCGACGGGGATATAACGACTATGATACCGTGGTTTCAGACAGCCGGAATAGACGGAGTATATCCGCTCGAACATCAGGCTGGCGTGGATATTGTAAAAATACGGCAGGAATATCCGGAATTTATCATGCTCGGCGGATACGACAAAATGGTGATGAACAAAAGCGAGGAAGCAATCAGAGGCGAATTTGAGCGCATACTTCCGGTTATGCGGTCGGGACGTTATATCCCGTCCGTAGACCATCAAACCCCGCCCGGAGTGTCGTTTGAGGATTATAAGCTGTATATAAAATTATTCAAGGAATACTGCGAAAAAGCGGTTAAATAAGGTGAATTTATTATGGGGATTTTCGTTATTATCTTTTTGGCAATACTTGTTATAGCTGTGATTTACATATTAAGAGAATTTTGGACATGGTATTTTAAAATAAACAAAATAGTAAGCCTTTTGGAAGATATAAGCAGAAAACTTGATAAACTCGATAAAATTGATACGATATTAAATTCTAACAAAAATAATTCGGATATTGAAAATGGTACAAATACAGAAAATAATTAACACATAAATAAAAATTTAAGGAGCTGATATACATGAAAAAATCAATAAACGCATGGTCGATTGATTCAAAAACAAATTTTGACGACATGTTTTCGCAAATAAAAAAAGCCGGATTTGACGGCATAGAGCTGAATGTTGACGCAAAAGGCAATTCCGCGCACTCTCTCACTCTCGAAACGACGGATAAAGAACTGGCTGATATACTCGCGCTGTCAAAAAAATACAATTTGCTCGTAGTCAGCATTTCAACGTCGCTGTGGTGGAGCGTAAATATGGGTTCGGCAAACAAAGAAAACCGCGAAAATTCAAGAAAACTTTTGGAAAAACAGCTTATCTGTGCGAAAACGCTGGGAGCGTCGGGAATTCTGACAGTACCCGGCGGAATAAGCGAAGATACGTCAATCGCCGAGGCATACAAAAACTCGTTTGACACGCTTGAATCCTGCAAAGATATTATTGAGGAATATAAGCTGAAAGTCGGACTTGAAAACGTTTGGAACACATTCTTTGTATCGCCGTTTGATATGGCGAACTTTATCGACAGCTTGAAATGCAAATACATTTCGGCTTATTATGACGTTGGAAACGGAGTAGCTTTTTCGTGGTCTGAATATTGGATAGAAATTCTGGGAAACAGAATCAGCCATATACATATAAAAGATTTCAAGCGAAATTCGGGGATCAACAGCGGGGGAACATGGCCCGATTTGTTGAAAGGCGACGTAAATTTCAGGAAGATAATACCGGCATTGAAAAAAGCCGGCTGGGATGGTTATCTTACCGCCGAAATCGGCAAGACAGACGCAGATCAGTCGTTCGAGGATTTTTATAAGGAAACGGTGGAATTGGAAAGTAAAATTATTGCGGGCGATTTTTAATGTGGGTTTTTATATAATGTACAATACTGGGAGGATAGATTATGTCTATAAAAGAACAATTAATTAATGATATTGAAACGCTTCCTGAAAATGTTTTATTGGCTATTAACAATATCATCAAGGAGTGGATTGCGTTAAATAATAAAAATTCTAATGATATTGGAGAGAAACGTCGTGCTATGTTTGGATGCATGAAAGGTAAAATGTGGATTGCCGATGATTTTGACGCGCCTCTTGAAGAGATGCGGAAGTATATGGAATGAAATATTTACTTGATACGCATATTTTAATATGGCATTTTGGAGGTAGCGACAAACTATCAAATAAAATAAAGGACGATATACTCTTTAATTCTAAAAATGAAATTTTTATCAGTATTGTTTCTCTTTGGGAAGTTGCAATTAAAATGAATATTGGCAAATACGATTTTGACGGGGGATTTGCGGCATTTCGCAGACTTGTAAAAGAAAACGAATGTGAGGTTTTACCAATTAAAGACGAGCATATGGAACGACTGTTTGCATTGCCGCTTATACACCGGGACCCGTTTGACAGACTTATTATCGCAACTTCAATAATAGAAGAAATGCCGTTAATAACCGCAGATGAAAACATTCAAAAATATAATGTTAATTGGGTTTGGTGAGTGAATAGTATTTATATTTTGTGCAGGAGGGAAATATGAAAAATTATGCTCAGGTTTATGTGAAAAGTAGTTTTGAAGCGGCAGAAATGTATTGCAAAGCTTTTGGTGCAGAAATTACATTTGAAGTGAAAAATGATACCGAAACTGCTTATGCACACTGTGAATTATCCGTAAATGGTGAAGGTTTTTTAGCATTGAGCGAAGCCGCAGACCCTTGTGACATAAACATAATTCACAAAATGAAATGGGAAACAATGACTTTTAATGTTTTTGAGATGGGAAGCGAAGAATCGGTTTGTAATGCCTTTAATATTTTGAGTAATGGCGGTGTTATTATAAATCCGATTCATGAAGTTCCGTGGAACAAATGTTGTGCGACTGTTATCGATAAATTTGGAGTGTGCTGGTGGATTGCAATTTAATAAGCAAATAAGCATACTATACATGAAAAAGATTTTATAAAATTTAAACATAAAAAAGATTGGAGAAAAATATTATGAAAAAATTAGCAATGATTGGCTGCGGAGGAATCGGCGGTTATCACTTGGAGCATTTTGTGAACTTCAAAGACATTGAACTTGTGGGGTTCTGCGATTTAATTGCGGAACGCGCGGAAAATTTTGTCAGAATTGCGGGGAAGGGTAAATCGTTCACGGATTTCAGAAAAATGTACGACGAAACAAAACCGGATATGGTGCTTATCGGCATACCGCCTTACGCTCACGGCGAAATCGAATTTGAGACGATAAACCGCGGGATTCATTTATTTGTGGAAAAACCTGTAAGCTTGAATTTATCTACAGCTAAAGAAATACGCGATAAAATCGCGGAGAAAAAAATCATTTCAGCTGTGGGATTTCAGTGCCGTTACGACAATATAAATGAAGCCGCCAAAGATTTTATTAGTAAAAACGAAATAGTTACAATGCAGGGTTCGAGAGTCGGGGGAGTTCCCGAAGTCGATTGGTGGAGAAAAAAAGATTTATCCGGCGGTCAGCTTGTTGAGCAGACAGTTCACCAAATGGATATGCTCAGATATTTATTAGGAGACGTCGACACAGTTTATTCTATCCCGACGCGCGGATTTATAAAAGATTCGGAGTGGGTGGGATATGACACGGACGACGTAAGCACGACGATTTTCAAGTTCAAGAGCGGTATTGTCGGGACAATGATGACTGGCTGTTATTCCCTCAACGGCGCGTCGTGGGATTCAAAAATCACAATAGGCACAAGAGGTTCGCGTCTTGATTATATATTATGCGGCAAAACAGTAATTTACGGGGTTGACGAAAAAGATATAGCCGCAGAAATAGCCGGAGTGGTCAAAGGAGACGGAATGCAGAGAAGAAACGAAAACGAAGTGGGAATAACGGTTAATTCAAACGTCGATTTCGGCACGCTCTGCGACCGCACGTTTATCGACGCAGTTATATCGGGCGACCCGTCGAAGATACGTTCGCCGTACAGCGATGCATTAAAGAGCGTCGCGTTTGTTCTAGCGTGCAATGAGTCTATGAAAACAGGTCAGCCTGTTAAAGTCGAGGTATAATGATTATGAAAAACATAAAAATGCTCGTCACGGATTTAGACAACACGCTTCTCAGAACAGATAAAACAATTTCGGATTACACTGCCGGCATTTTAAACAAATGCCGGCAAAACGGTATAAAAGTGGTATTTGCGACAGCAAGACCTATAAGAGTTGCGCAATACAATAAATTTACACCCGACGCAGTTATTGCGGACAACGGAGCGATAATAGAGTGCGACGGTAAAATAATCAATAGGATAAATATTTGTAATGATATCGTAAACGAATTTATCACTAAAGTAATAAGCAGTGGCAAAGTTGGATATTTAACTGTTGAATTGGGCGAATATTTATTATCAAATTACAAAGGCAACGAATTAATGGCGGATTTGAATACATGGAATATAAAAAATACAGATTTTTCAGACAAAATAGATTTTCCGGCAACGAAAATTTCTGTTGAATGTAAAGATAAATTTTGGCTGAATGATTTGATAAATAATTATCCAGAATTGCATTTGTATACGAATAACAAAGAAAATTGGTGTCAGGTAATGCACGTTTTGTCAACAAAATATAACGCAATCAAATTGCTTGCTGACCGTTACGACTATGATATAAACGAAGTCGCGGCGTTCGGCGATGATTTTAATGATGTCGAAATGCTGAAACAGTGCGGGATCGGTGTCGCAGTCGCAAATGCGATTGACGAAGTGAAAGTTGCCGCAGATTATATTTACGGTTCAAACGATGATGACGGCGTGGCAAAATGGATTGAGGAAAATATATTTAATTCTACAAAAACAGTTAAAGAAAAAATCATTGAAAAATTGAAAGAAAAATTAGAGCCGTTGAGTTATGTCTATGCTCTCTGGCTTGAAGGGTCGGACGCAAACGGTACGGCGGACGAATATTCGGATATCGACTTATGGGCGGATATTGCCGACGAATACGAAGCAGAAGCTATTGAAGCGACCGAATCTGCATTGCGCGAAATTGCGCCGTTTGATTATAAATATATCGCGAAGCGTGACCACCCGCAAATCCAACAGATATTCTATCATTTTGAGGGCACAAGCGAATATTTTATGATTGACTTCTGCTGGCAACTACACAGCCGTCCACAAGATTATGCCTATTATAAAAATGATAATATCGAAGCGGCAAAAGTTATATTTGACAAAGATAATATCATCAGATATAAACCGTTAGAAGAATCCGCATTTATGACTTCTAATACTGATTTGCTGAATGATATAAAATATAAATATACGCAACATTCCCGCGTTTTAAAATATGTCCGCCGAGGTCAATATCTCGAAGCGTTCGCATTTTATCAGCATTATGTTCTTGAACCGATTGTATGTTTGCTGAGAATTATTTACACACCTGCTTATACAGATTACGGCTATCTTCATATTTCCCGGCATATTCCGATAGATAAGTCAGAACGATTGGAATATTTTGCGAAAATTTCTTCACTCGACGTTATAGAAAAAAAGACGGGAGAATCGCAGGAATGGTTTAAAGAATTGTTACGGGAGTGCAATATATAACAGGAAATGCGAAGAACGAATTGAGTAATGACATAAAAATTTCGCACCGAAGCCCTCTTTCGTAAAGAGGGTGGCATCGCCGAGCGATAGCGAGGATTACGACGACGGGTGTTTTGTCAAAATTCCACAAAACACCCGTCACGCGGTTCAACGTAATATTATAATTCCATGCAAATTTCTCGCGTGCCACCCTCTTTACGAAAGAGGGCTTCGGTGCGTCAATCCGTGAATTGCATTAATAATCAAGATATTTTTGCAATAAATCGAGCATTTGCCGGTCAAGTTGATAGCCGTTGAAATCTTCATAGTCTACATCATCTCGTCCGCTGTTTAATATCCCGAAAGAACCGTTAAAATTCCAGAGCGCCCAGCCAAGTCCTGCTTCTTTGAAGTTGTTAAGATTATCTTCCATCCATCTCAGAACTACGTCGTGCGGGGTTTTATCATATGAACCCCATTCGCCAACCATTGCACCGCCGCCGCTGTTTATAAGATTTATCCACGGCGTGAGATATGTGTTTTTAAGCCAGTTGCCGTTGTGTATGTCTGCGCCTTCCAAAACAATATTTCCGTCTGCGTCGATTGTTATAGATGGAATTTTTACGCCCCAGTCAGGGGTATTCGGCGTAAGCGAGAAAGCTTTACCGGTTCCTGATACAGAAGCGAATTTCATATCGTTTACTGTCATCCAGTCGCCGTCCGTTACTTCAAGAGTGAGCAGCTTTGTGCCTGCGGGTATGTTTACTCTGTAGTCTTTGCTAAATATATTCTGGTAGATTTTCCATTCGTCCACATATACTGACGTTGTCCAGTCGCCTGTGCCGGGTCCGCTTTCAAAGAGATGGTTATATATTTCAACGCCGTCCGCTTTTACGATAAGCCTTGCTTGATTTGACACAGTGCCGACGTTTATGTCAAGATTATACGCCTCGTTGAAATCATGCGTTATACTGTAAATTGACCTCAAATCGCTTTTCCCGAAACTGTAAAGATACTGAGGAATTGCCACAGTGGGCCATGTAGGTATAGGGTAACTGTCTGCTCCGTCTATCCATTCGGCTAAATAATGAGTGAGGGTCATTGGCTGATATCCTCTTGTCGCCTGCGCTATGCCTAAATCTTTAATCATATTCGAGGGCGTCATACCCCAGGATAATCCGTCTGCGATTATCAGCCTTTTAGGATCCTGCGCCCATATTGCGTCGGCAGCTTTTTTCATCACTGCGGCGTATATTGATTCGTCCATATCTCCGGGTTCGTTTACAAGGTCAAAACTTAAATATTCGTTGGGGACGTTTTTGTATCTCGCGGCAAATTTTGCCCACATGTCCGCAAAAGCCTCCTGCGGTTCCGGTTGCGTCCAGAGGTCGGTTTCTTCCGGCGGAGTTGCCACAGTATATCCGGGAGCTCTGTGGAAGTTAAGACAGACGTGAACATCATACTTTATTCCGTATTCCACAGCTTTGTCAATCATTTCCATAACCTGCTCGTCCATAACATTCCAGTCGCCGGATGTTGCCCAGCACCTGTAGTCCATAGGGATTCTCACAAAATCAAATCCCCAGGCTGAAATCATTTTAAATTCGTTTTCGTCAAATGGCGTCATACTGTCAACCTGAAATAAATTGAGCAGATTAAACCCTTTCCAAGCTGGAAGTTTTTTCGGCGTAGGAGTTGGAAGTTTTGTGGTTTTGCCGGTAAAGTCATAAGTAAAAACAACCGGAGTGTCAGGCGCGGGCGCGGTTGTAGTAGTCTGCGTTGTCGCCTGTACGGAAGTGACAGTATTTGTGCTGACATCGGCACTGGTATTACTGCCGTCTGTCGGTTTATTGGAATCATCGGATTTTTTACTGCACGACGACAATGGCAAAAGCAGAGACATTGTCACGGTTAGTACTAAAAATGCCGACAGAATTGATAAAATGCGTTTCATATAATATAAAAGCCTCCTGAATCAATTTCATATTAAATATGCGAATCAAAGTTTAAGAACAAATGCAAAAAATCTTAGCCAAAAGCCCTCTTTAGTAAAGAGGGTGGCATGCGAGATGTTGTGTGAGGAACTATAGTATTACCTCAGACCGCGTGACGGGTGTTTTGTCAAATTTCCACAAAACACCCGTCAAACGCAAATCGCAAGTAAACTTGCGGCGTTTGCCACCCTCTTTACTAAAGAGGGCTTGCGAAGAGTGTTCTGGTTTCAACTCGTGATTTCCTTATATAGATATTTTATAATATATTTATGAAATTTTCAATATAAACAATTTTTATTAAATTTTTTATTTTTCCGAATAACCGATAATATATTTTTGGTACTATATATACGAAAACGTTTTCGAGCAAAGTAAAAAATATATTATTTGAGGATTTAAGAATATGCAAGATACAACGATAATCACTGCAATAAAAGATAATATAGTAAACTCTATGAAAAGCATATTCTCTTTTTCGCTTGCGCGGACAAACAACGCGTCGGAAGCCGAGGATTTGTCGCAGCAGATAATAACCGAACTTTTAACTTCGGCGAATACGCTGAAAGACGTCAACGCTTTTTACGGCTGGATGTGGTCTGTGGCGAAAAATACATACGGCAAATACTCGCGTAAACGCGCAAAAGAAAGAAATATGCAGAGCGGATATGACATTTACGATATGGACGACGATAATTCCGGCATCGGCGGTATGAACATTTTTATGCCGCAAATCAGAAACAGCGTCGAAGACGATATTATATTGAAAGAAGACACAAATCTGCTGAAACGGGAATTATCCCTACTTGCGTACAAATACAGGGAAGCCGTCGTAAAATATTATCTTGAGGACAAATCATGCAATCAGATAGCCGAAGAACTTTCGGTAACCGTAGAAACCGTAAAACAGTTGCTTTTTAAAGCAAGAAAAATTTTGAAAGAAGGTATTAATATGAATCGCGAATTTGGGGAAAAAAGTTATAAACCCGGTGAATTTACATTCAGCTCGCATAAATTTAACGGAAGCGATACGGAATATGTAAAAATATTCGACAGGCGTAAACTGCCCGGAAATATATTGTTATCAGCCTACTACGAACCTTTGACAATCGAAGAAATGAGCGTTGAACTCGGAGTTGCCGCGCCGTATCTTGAAGATGAAATAAAAATTCTATTGGATGCCGGATTAATAAAACTCATGCAAAACGGGCGTTATCAGGCGAATATTTTTATATACACAACAGCTTGCGAAGAAGATATAGAATTAAAAACAAAAAAATTATACGAAGATACCGCAAATAAAGTGCAGCAATTCATTGACGAAAATTATGACAAAATCAAAGAGATAGCCTTCAACGGTGAAAATATTTCGCAAAATAAATTAAGATGGTTTGCAACCACTTTCTTTATGTGCGAATTTCATCTGAACCGGCTAAGACGGATGGATAAAACATTATCTAATAATTTGCCTCCGCTTGCATATGGCGGTCAGGGATATTTATTCGGTTATAACAAAAGCGAACCAGATTTTAAACATAATCAATTAGTAAAACATTCAAATATAAACATGAACAGCATAAAATATAAAGGCAAGGCTTTCTATATATTTTATAAATTCTTAGAAAAATGTCAGCCTCCATCTCCGTTTTACGGCAATGAAGCACTTGATTTGCTTGAATTTATTCTTGGAGCGGCAAATAACGCTTTCGAAGATTTTGCGCCCGATGAAATCGCAGTAAATGTCAGTAAAGGAATCATAGAAAAATCCGGCGATTCATATAAAACTCTGATTCACGGGATTACAAAAGATGCGCAAGATAAACTTCTCGAATTACCGCAGAATTTATTTGAGGAAATAAGAGTAATGCTTGATGAACTGACATGTGTAACTGCGCAAATCATGGAAAATCATGCTCCGTCTGCGATAAAAGAACAGGCTAAAAATCTCGCCGAAATCATAAAATCCATAAACCCCGATATTATATTTTATACAACTGAAATTTTATACGAAAACGGTTGGCTGATTGTACCGCAAATGCTGGAATGTTTGGCGATGTATACAGTAGTTTGAGTGATTTTAAATTTTTTGACAGATTAAAAATTATAATAAAAAAAGCGGCGGGAGATTTAATTTTCTCGCCGCTTTTTCGGAATAAAAGAATATATAATTAAATAAAGATTTTGTAAAAATAAATAAATTATAGGTAATTTTGAAAGTATTAAAAAAAACTGTTGACTTTTATGCATAAAAATGGTATTCTATATAAGTTGAGATTTTTAAAATAAAAATAAAAAATAAAATACTATTTAATTTTGTTTAAATTTCGGAGGAATTAAAATGGCACAGACAAAATCAAAATCAAGAGCAAAATCAAAAAAAGGCGGTAAAGATTACTCAATGACATTTCTGACAATCGGAATTGTGCTCGTAGTGGCATTGACCGTTTATATTACAACCGACGGCATACTGTCGAGGTCAAGCTTACTGAAAGACCAGACCCTTACAAGCGCAGTGTCTTCTATATTGAAAAAATCCCCGGCTTTTGTCAGCAAAGACGATTTATCAAAAGTAAAATGTATCTATATAATACCTGACCAGAACAGCAGCACAGGGGGATATCAGCTTGCTATTGGCTATGACGACGCCGCCGCTCTTATACAACAACAGCAGGACGCCGCAAATAATCCCGATACTACCACTGCCTCTGCCGATACCACTGCGGCGACTGATACTGCCTCCACAGACACAACCGCTGCGACTACCGCGGCGCCGACTCTTGATCAACTGCTCAATTTCGCATCGTTTACGACAGATATAAAAGATTTTTCGAGTTTGTCACAGTTTACAAACCTTGAATATCTCGTGATTCAAAATCAGACAAATCTGAAAGATTTAAGCGTTCTGCAAAATATGACTTCGCTGAAAAGCATAGTTTTATCTACTATCGGCGCAACTGATTTTTCTGCGTTCGCAAATCTGACGTCAATACAAAATATTAATATACAAAGCTGCACTGTAAAAGACGTAAGCGTATTTTCCGCACTGCCTAATCTTGAATATTTGAATCTCACGTCTGATAATATAAAAGACATTTCATCTCTTGCAAGTATCGCAACATTAAAAACGCTCGTTCTCAGCAACAATCAGATAACGGATATTACCGCTGTGAAAAGTCTGACAAATCTTGAAACTTTATATGTAGATTCAAATCAGATTACAGACCCGTCTCCGGCGGGCAGCCTTAAATCTCTTAAAAATCTGAGTTTATACGGCAATCAAATAACAGATATAAGTTCTCTCGCAGGTTTGACATCCATAGAAACGCTTGAAGTCGGCAAAAATCAATTATCCGATATTTCAACCGTATCGTCTTTTGTAAATCTGAAACAGCTCGGAGTAGGCGAAAACAGTTTATCGTCAGTAAGCGCAATATCAGGCTGTACAAAGCTCACAGATTTATATATTAACAACAACAGTATCAGCGATTTAAGTCCGTTAAGCGGTCTTACCGCTTTGACAGGATTGTATATAAGCACCAATCAGGTATCGGATATATCTATGCTTGCAAACTTCAAATCTCTTACGACTTTCTATGCCGACAGCAACAGTATATCGGATTTAAGTCCGCTCAGTTCGCTCACAGCCATGACTACGTTATCTCTCAAAGACAATAAAATAGTCGATATATCGGCTCTTTCATCTCTCACTCAGATAACCAGTTTAGCGCTCGATGGAAACTACATCACCGACTTTACGCCTATAAGCGCAATACAGCAAAATTCGAGCGCGCAAGTCACCGGTCCAAGCAGTCAGCTGACCGGCGATAATACAGCCACAGACACTACAGCCGCGACAGATACCACGGCCGCCGAATCGGCAACGTAAAAAAATCAAACTCACAAAATAACAAGACAGGAGCGGCAATAAATTCGCCCATGGCGAATTTGAGCCGCCCCTACTGTTACCTGTAATATTTGTAATATGCGATTATCTGACGTTCTTTGTTTGTGATTAAATCAAGAGATTCTAAAACGACCCCTTCCAAAGACAAAAATTCAGACGCTTTTAAGTCCGGGATAAACGCCCGGAACAATTCTTTCCCGCCTTTATCGCCGCTCAAATAAATCGAAAGCTCGTTATTTTTGTTTATGTTGAAGAATCCGTCCTTGCCTATGATTGTATCGACAACTTCGCCGGTTTTACCGTCGATAATTCTTTCGCTTATGTAGCGAATTTTTTTGTCGCATATTCTCCGGGCAAATTTTAGCCGGTATTCGGGATTTTCTTCGTCATTCTTTTTAATTCTGTTACTTATTTTGTGTATAATATTTTTGAAAAAACCAAACATTTTAAATCTTTCCTACTAAATTTACGTTTATTTTTGCGAGACCACCAAATAATCAGCCATCCATTGTAAAATTTCATGGTCAAACGGGAATTTATCCGTGTCCGGCGCGGGCAATTCGCCGTAAATTTTTATTGTTTCATTTTTACTGTAACCATATTGCCTGCATCTTTCAAGCCATTGATTTATATCAACCATCTTTTCCATTAATGCCGAATCATCATTGTCGTCAATATTTTCTGACAATTTAACCCATTTTTTTGTATTTTCACTCTCATGGTCGTCAACCACAGATATTCCATATACCGTACTTCCATTTGGTTTAAGCACTCGATGTCCTTCTTTGAATCCAGCCATCATCTTTGCCTGCATACCTTCAAACCCTCCGAGAGACCACACAACGTCGATACACTCGTCAATCAGCGGCAGATTAGCGCAATCACAGGCTAAATAAATCATGTCTACATACGGGTTTTTCCACTCGTCAGAATAAAAGATTCTGTCCCACTTTAATATTCTATGGCTTAAATCCGCCATTATTATGGTAACAGGCCAATTTATGCGCTTTATTATATGTTTTATTCCTTGACCTGTGCCGCACGCAACATCTAAAATTATACGCGGTTTCAGCTTATTTATAATCTTCCAACGTTCCTCGTGAGAATCGAGACCTCTGTCATAATTCGGATTGGTTTGCCAATGGTGTTCATGCAGATATTCATCGTAATTCCTGAAGCTTAACGACCATTGTTCGCCCGGAATTTCCCTTGTGCCGAAGTCCGCAACTCCGTCTTTCACGTAATATTTGCAACCGTTTTCGCAGGAATAAAAAAGTTCAAATTCCCCGGGTGTCTGATAATTTAATTTCAGCAGTTTTCTGCATTTGGGGCAGACAAGCAGTTGATTTAATTTGAAGAAAGTCCTGTCGATTCCGGCTCCGGCGTATTCGCCTGCAAATTCGCCTCCCTCCAATATGCTGTTGATTGAAATCTTGCATATCCATGAAATATTGAGAAGTGTTTCAATATCCGGCAGAGCGAGACCTGTTTCCCATTTTGACACTGCCTGTGTGCTGACGTCTAATTTCTCGGCAAAAACCGCCTGTGAATATCCAAGCGATTTTCTTAACGCGGAAATTCTGCTTCCAACAACTATTTTATCAATCATTTTAAAATACCTCCGGTTATGTTTATTAGGGTTTATTTTTGTTTGCAATAATTATACTGCTATTTACACGGAAGCGCAATGTATCTGTAATTGAATTATATTTAATTTTAACAACCGACAGTTGATGGATATATATTCATATACTTAAAATTTATGTAAATTTAAATTTGCTTTTAGAACAATTATACAAAAAACTAACGTAAAATAAATAAAAATTTTATGAAGAAATAAATAACAATTTTTCAAAAAACATTGCATTTGTATCAGATATTATGTATAATAAGAGCTGTGAAAAAATAATATTTAAGAATGAAGAAAAATTAGAAAATATTGGGAAATTTATAAAACTATGTTTATAAATGTTTATAAATAAATTCAAAATAAAGCAAGGTGATTATTATGCTGCCGCTTGATACCGTTTCAGGGGAAGCCGAATCGGCGTTAAAAAAATTCGGCGTGAATACCGACGATATTACAATCTCTGTTATTCTTGACTTGGACACTGCCGGCGATTTCGGAGAAACACTGCTGTGTCTGACAAAAGGGAACCTTTACTGTCTCTCTGCCAGCTCCAAAGATTTTGTATACGACACGGCAAAAAGCAAGAAAAACAAAAATACAATACAGGTTGGAATTACAGAAGAAAACAACATAAAATCGAAATTTTCAAATCCGAAGTTCGAAACGTATCCTATGAACGACGTTACGGAATCCTACATAGACAGTTTTACGTCGACAAACAGATTATTTTTGAAGCTCGGCGAAAAGACGGTTGGGATCGCATACTCCACAAACTCGAAAAAACAAAAATTATTCGCTTTTCTTGAAATTATGAGACGTATTCAGGAGGGCAGAGAAGTTTCAGCAGAAGACGCGATATTCGAACAGTTTAATACATGCTGTCCCAAGTGCGGAAGAAGATACCCGAATCAAAACAGAAAAATCTGCATGAACTGCGTCGATAAAAATATGCTGTTCACAAGGCTTTTGAAGTATTTTAACAATCATTTTCACCAGTTAATATTTATTTTTGTCAGTTTATTGGTCGCGTCGGGAATTTCTCTGTTGTCTCCTATGCTTAACGGTCATGTCTTCATAGATATAGTTTTACAGGGTAAAGGTAAGGATTTCGGTATTCTAAATATTCTGCGCGGCAATATCGTCGGATTTGTTTTGATTTTGCTCGCGATGAATATGATAAGTCTATGCAACAGCATACTGAGGGGCAGAACTGTAAACAAAATGTCTATAGCGGTTACGCAGACAATGAAAAGAGATATGTTTTCGGCTATGCAAAAACTCTCTTTGGCTTATTTCAACAACAATCAAACCGGACGTCTGATGAACAGAATAAATTCAGACCCGGAAGTCATACGCGGTTTTTATACGGACACAATTCCGAACTTTATTGTAAGCGTTATAACTTTTATCGGCGTCGCCGTATCCATGTCGATAGTGAATTGGCAGCTGACGCTCATAGTTTTTATACCCGTGCCAATAATCGTATGGATTTTCACAACCCGGCTGCCTAAACTCTGGAGAATGTTTTCAAGGCGCTGGAGACGCTCTTCTTCTCTGAACAATGTGCTGGGAGATTCTCTCGACAATATAAGAGTGGTAAAAGCGTTCGCAAAAGAAGTCGAGGAAAGCAACAGGTTCAGAAAATACAGTGACCGGCTTTATCAAGCCGACCTGAAAGTTAATATAACAAGTTTGACGATATTTCCGGTTGTTTCACTTTTAATGGGTCTGACAGGCACATTGATATGGGGATTCGGCGGAATCAGAGTTATAGGTCATACTATGGATTACGGAATTTTAATGACTTACATAGGCTATACGAGCATGATTTTCGGACCCCTGCAGTTTTTCTCCACATTGGCAAATCAAATCACAGAAATAATAAACTCATCACAGAGAGTTTTCGAGGTTTTAGATACTCCGAGAGATATTATGGATATAGAAAATCCGGTTAAGCTCGAACATTTAAAAGGCGATATAGAGTTTGACGACGTTTGTTTCCACTATCTGGCAAACCGTCCGATTCTGAGGAATATGTCGTTTAAGATAAAACAGGGGGACTATATCGGGCTTGTGGGGCATACCGGGGCAGGAAAGTCCACTATCGCGAATTTAATCACCCGGATGTACGACGTTATAAGCGGGGTGATTAAAATTGACGGGTATAACATAAAAAATATAGAAATCAATACTCTAAGAAAAAATATCGCGATTGTGTCGCAGGAGATATTTATATTCAGAGGGACAATAGCGGATAACATACGATACGCAAAGCCGAATGCGACAATGGACGAAGTAGTCGCCGCATCAAAAGCGGCTAACTCCCACGATTTTATAGTAAATCTGCCCGAAGGTTACGAGACTATTGTCGGAACCGGCAGCCGCTCCATGTCCGGAGGGGAACAGCAGAGAATATCTATTGCCCGCGCCTTGCTTCTCAACCCGAAAATATTAATCTTAGACGAAGCTACCGCCGCAATGGATACGGAAACTGAACGTCTAATCCAAAAAGCGATAAACATTCTCGTTAAAGGCAGGACGACAATAGTAATTGCCCACAGGCTGTCGACATTAAAAGAATGCAATTATCTTTTTGCTATCGAAAACGGCGAAATAGCCGAAAGCGGCGACCATGTCGAGCTGATTAAAAAGAAAGGCATATACTACAAGTTATATAAACTGCAAAGCGACGCTATGAAAAAAGTAATAGCCGGAGATTAATTATAAAGAGGTGAAATGTAATTTTATGGCAGAAGAAAATTTAGACAATCTGTTTGAAAACGAACGGGTATCTATTCCGTTAACCCCGAAAAATGCGGTGTTTAAACGCTCCGAGGGCGGGCTTATCAGCCTCGATCTGACTGTGGAAGAAAAAAACGAAACAGGCGAAACAATCCCCAAAAAAGAATTTTTTGAGAGAATAGTAATATTTAGATGTTTCCCGGTCACAAACCCAAACGAATTATTGTCGGTAAGAGAGCCGGATTCAAAAAAAATGGGCAGGGGAAAAGAAATCGGAATGATAAGATACATGAAAGATTTCTCCGAAGAAGAACAGATATTATTCCTGGAAGAACTTGACAGGAGGTATTTTTCCCCTGAAATTACTAAAATAAACTCAGTCAAAGACAAATTCGGCTGTATGTATTGGGAAGTTGAAACAAATGCAGGGAATATGACTTTTCTTATAAATAACCCGTTCTCCAATATCAGACTGCTGGAAGACGGCAGAATATTTATTAACGACATAGACGGCAACAGTTTCCAGATTAAAGACCCCCGCAAACTTGATTCCAACAGTTTCAAAAAGATTGAAATATACATATAATTATATAATTTCTCGTAGAAAATTATAATATGAAACAGATAATATACTGAGCTGTCTCAGCACGGGAAAGAAGGCGAAAATAAAAATTTATGAAACTTTTATATGAACTGTCCGCCAAAGATGAAACTGTGGTTGAAAACGCAGTCAAACCGGACAAGGGCGAAAAACTTATGTACTGTCTGCCGTTCAACATGCTTGACGGGAATTTTGTAAAAGGCTATATGGTTTTTACAAACAAAAAAATGTATAAGATATTGGAAGGAAAGCTTCTCGCAGTTTACGATATAATAGGCTCAAGCGATTTCAAAACAGAAGTTATGTACGGAAGCGGCGGATTTTACGCAAAAATCAACGGAAACACGACGTTAATCTGCCAATTCATCGTAGGACGCAATCTGCCGCGTTACGCGGTAATGGTGAAAGCGTGCGAGATTCTGAACGAAACCGGCGACGAAACTCCTCTTGTGAACAGCAGCCCCGAAAGATTCTGTCCGAAATGCGGGAGACCGTATTTGCACGGTTCCCAAATATGCCCGTTCTGTATGAAAAAATTTGACGTCTATATGAAATTATGGGCTATGACAAAAGGACTGAGACTTGCGATGTTCTTTCCGTTTATTGTGGCAAGCATCGGGATTTTGGTGCAGTTTGGTCTTCCTGTTATTCAAAGGCATATCACGGATACATATCTCGTGCCTAAGATACCGATACAGACCGATCAGATATCCGGAGTGGTCTGGGGATTTGCTTCTTGGGTCGCGCTGCTCGTAACTATAGATTTGTTCCAGAGGGCTTTAGGCGTTGCAAGCGCGCGTCTGCTTGCTCTTGCTTCCGGGAAATTCCTGATTATGCTGAGAACCCTGTTATATGAAAAGATACAGACTTTGTCGCTGTCTTCGATCCAGAGACATTCAACCGGAGAATTGATGACAAGAGTATCGAACGACACCGGAGTAATGCAGAATTTTATAATACAGCAGTTGCCAAGTATATTCACGCAGGTGATTTCTCTGCCGATAGCTATAGTAATTCTGTTTGTGATGAACTGGATTACAGCTTTATTTGTCCTTGTGCCGATACCGTTTGCTATATTTATAATCACAAGATTCTGGGGATATATTCACAGTAAAAATATGAGAATGTGGAGAACCGGAACCCGTATGCAATATTTACTTCAGGATATATTGAGGGGCATACGCGTTGTAAAAAGTTTCGGTCAGGAAGATAAAGAAATAGACAAATTCAACAATATATCGCTCGAAGTCGCAAGACAGCAGTTAATAATAAGCCGTATCTGGTCGACAATCTGGCCTTTTATCACTACTTTAATCAACTCGGGCGTGTACTTTATAATCTGGTATGCAGGGTCTTTGGTTATAGGCGGCAAGATAACTCTCGGTATGTACAATCAGTTTTTTTCATACACAAACATTGTTTACGGACCTCTCGTAGCTCTTGCGAATATCCCGAATAACATATCGAACTTTTTGACGTCGTCGAGTAAAGTGTTTGAGATCCTTGAAGAAACACCTGAAATTCTCGACATAGATTTGCCTCTCGACATAAAAATCGAAGGCGATATAAGCGTAAAAAAGGCTACTTTCGGTTATCAGAGTTACAATCCGGTGCTTGAAAATATTAACCTGGAGATAAAAGCGGGCGAAATGATTGGGCTTGTCGGACATTCCGGTTCCGGAAAAACCACGCTGATAAATTTGCTCATGCGTTTATATGAAGTAAACGAAGGCGAAATTTTGATAGATAATGTAAATATAAAAGATATATCGCAGGAAGCTCTGAGAAGTCAGATAGGCGTAGTTTTGCAGGAGACGTTTTTATTTACAGGAACAGTCAAGGAAAATATAAGATATTCCAAGCCTTACGCGACAGACGAGGAAGTTATCGAAGCGGCGAGAATAGCAAACGCGCATGATTTTATAGTAAATCTTCCGGAAGGGTATAACACGTTAGTCGGCGAAAGGGGATATTCAATGTCCGGCGGCGAACGTCAAAGAGTCGCTATAGCGAGAGCGGTGATACATAACCCGAGAATATTGATTTTAGACGAGGCGACGGCGTCTCTTGACACGGAAACGGAAAAATTGATTCAGGACGCGTTAAATAAACTTTCCCAGAACAGAACGACAATCGCGATCGCCCACAGGCTTTCGACTCTGCGAAACGCAAATAAACTGTTAGTCTTAGATAAAGGAAAAGTCGCCGAATTCGGCACGCATGAAGAACTTCTGCATTTAAAGGGCATATATTATAAACTTGTCATGGCGCAGAGGGAAATGGCGCATCAGATTGTCGGCGAGGAAGACGAAGAAACTGCATGACGGGTTCCGATAAAACTTAATAACGTAAAATATAAAAGTCAAGAGAAAATGAAAATTTTTCTTGACTTTTTATATTGTTGATTGTATAATTATAAATGCGGATAGTTAAGAGGATTTATAAATTTTTGAACGGGCAGGTGAGAAAATAAATTGTGTGACAAAATAAAAAAAGTAGCGTTATTCCATGATATGTCGTGTTACGGTAGGTGCGCGCTATCTGTGATTATCCCGATTATTTCCGTGCTTAAAGTCCAGCCTATAATACTTCCCACAGCTTTACTATCGACGCATACCGGAGGATTTTCGGATTTTACGTTTCTTGATTTAACCGGGGAAATAAAAAAAATTATCACGCACTACGAAAAACTGGATTTAATACCGGACTGCGTTTATACAGGATTTCTCGGCGGCGAAGAGCAAATTAAAATCATTGCGGACTATATAAAAAATCAGAAACAAAAAGGCGCGTATATTTTTGTAGACCCCGTGATGGCAGACGACGGGAAATTGTATTCGTCTTATACCGAAAGTATGAAACAGAACATGATAAAACTCGCGATGTCGGCAGATATTATCACGCCGAATATAACCGAAGCGTTTTTTCTGCTCGGTATGGATTACAGAGAACCGCCGTACAGCTATGATTTTATATATGATATGGTTTATAAATTATTTGAACTGTGTGAATATAATATAGGAAAAGTTGTTATAACCAGCGTCGATATGACTGGCTATTACGCCAGCGGCGAAGTCTACGGAGTAATATTCGGCGAAAATATAAATAAAAATATAAGAACCGGCGCATTCGTGACGAAAAAACGCGATAAAAATTATCCCGGAAGCGGGGATATTTTCAGTTCGATTTTATGCGGATTGCTTTTGAACGGTACTGATATTTTCGAAGCTATCGGGTGTGCCGTTAAATTTATAGATAAAGTCATGGATTATACGATAAATGCGGGAACTCCGGTAAGAAATGGTCTTATTTTTGAAAAGTTTCTTGATGAGGTTAATATAAAATGAAAATAGGCGTTATTACAGACATTCACAATAACGCTGTCGCTTTAGAGGCAGTATTGTATAAGATTCAAGCTGAGAGTTGTGA
>WQYZ01000038.1 GCA_009780985.1 Oscillospiraceae bacterium
AACGTATTTTCGATATTCGAGCGCGCGAATATTAATATACTCGGCGTAAAAATGACGAGATATAATTATATTTTCGCATTGACGGCAATTCTCAGGTGCGTAATGATATATATAATGCTGCCGCTTTTGATTCACGAGGACAATAACACTCCAGTGCGGGAATTGTTGAAGCGGGTGTATGACAATATAGTGCGACGTAGGAAAGTAAATAAAAAAATTTAACAGAAAGAATATAAAATATGCCAAACATAACATTTTTACCGCAAAATATAACAGTGGAAGCGCAAATAAACGCGCCGCTTTTGGAAGCCGCGCGGCTTGCGGGCGTTTCCGTCGAAACTCCCTGCGGGGGAAAAGGCGTCTGCCGCAAATGCTTAGTCAGGATTTTAACCGGAAAAGTTGACGTTAAATCCGGAAGTTATACATATAGGGACGCTAAAGAAAATCAGGTGTTGATTTGTCAGTCAAACGTTTCGGACGAAGATGTGACAGTCGAGATTTTATCGGGACTTTACGGCGAGGAGGGGAAGTTCGACGATGTCTCTGATATATCAAGCAATTTAAATAAAATTGCGGTAAATCCGATTGTAAAACAGACACGTCTGACGGTTCCACAGCCTGCACCGCTTGACGGTTTATCGGATTTCGACCGTTTGAAAAAAGCCGTAAAAACAAATATCGCCGAAAAATTCAGCGATATTAAAATTCCCTTGTCTGTTTTAAGTCAGCTTCCCATAAAACTCAGAAAAAACAACGGCGCAGTCAAAATATTTTATTATTTCGATTGTGGCGTATTGAATATTGTAAGTATAACCGAAACAGAAAATACTGATATGTATGGAATTGCGGTAGACGTCGGTACAACCACAATCACTTTATGGCTTGTTGATATAATAACAGGAGAGATAAAATCCAGAAAAACAGATTATAACGCGCAAATCGAGTGCGGGCTTGACGTTATAACAAGAATAAATTATGCGCAGAAAAATCTGAACGAGTTGAGAGAACGGGTTCTGATTACTATAAATGATTTAATCAAAATCGCCGCTGAAGAAAACAATATAGATTATAATAAAATTTACTGCGCGTCACTCGCGGGAAATACGGTCATGATTCACTTGCTTTTGGGAATCTGCCCGGAATATATCAGGCTTGACCCATATACTCCCGCAGTATTCAGACCGCCGTTATTTTCCGCGCATGACATCGGGATTGTCATAAATCCCGACGCACCGGTGAAAACCGCACCGTCTGTAGGAAGTTACGTCGGCGGGGACATCACTGTCGGCGCATTATGTACCCCGTTATCCGGCGGCGAAAACGAATCAGAGCTTATGTTGTTTTTAGACGTCGGCACAAACGGCGAGATTTTACTTGGTAATAACGAGTTTATACTTGGTTGCGCGTGTTCTGCAGGTCCGGCGTTTGAAGGCGGCGGAATCGAGTTCGGCATGAGAGCGTCAAAAGGCGCAATAGACAGCTTTGAAATCTGCGAAAATGGGGAAAAAAATGAAATAAACATAAGAACTATAGACAAAGAGCCGCCGTTCGGAATCTGCGGTTCGGGGATAATCACAGTTGTCGGCGAGATGTTCAAACATAAAATCATTGACGCGGCAGGAAGATTTACAGATAAGATGCCGGACAGGATAAAGAAAGATAAAAAGCCGTACAAGTTTTATATCACGGACGAGATCACGATAAGCGAAGCGGATATAGATAATCTGATACGTGCAAAAGGCGCGATGTTTTCCGCATGCCGGACGCTTTTGAAAAATATGGGTTTGACGTTCGGCGATGTCGATAAGATATATATAGCCGGAGGTTTCGGGAAATATTTAAACATAGAAGACGCGAAAGCTATAGGACTTCTGCCCAATATACCCGAAGATAGAATAATCTATCTTGGCAACACGTCAATATTGGGAGCGTATCAGACACTTCTATCCGAAGAAAATGAAAAGAAAGTTCAAGAAATCGCCGACAGAATAACCTATATTGATTTAAGCAACGAAGCAGGTTATATGGACGAATATTTGGCGGCGTTGTTTATCCCTCATACCGATTCGAGTTTATTTGAGTAGAGGCGGACGACCCTGTCCGCCCGTTACGGCAATATTTTCATCATTTCCAGACACATGCGACCATTATGATACGGGCATTTCCATGCGCCGCATAAACCGCTCGGGCTTTTCATAAATTCGCCGTTATCGTTTACCTGCATATGCCATTCGCCGTACGGAGAAATAAAATATTTTTTCACGTAATTCCACATATTTTCGGCTAAAATCATGGATTTGCTATCTCCGTATAAATTATATTGATGGACAAGCGCAACTATCGCTTCCGCCATTACCCACCATGAACGAGTTTTATTTTCGACACCGTTTTTACAGTCGTAATACATTCCGTTTCTGCTTTCGTCAACAAATCCTTTTGAGATTACGTTCTGTGCGACTTTTTCAAGTTTCGGCGATAAATTGCCGGTTATCTCTTTATTGCCGAGAACTTCGCAGGCTCTGTAAATCAGCCAAGACGATTCTATATCGTGCCCGTATGAAAGTATATCACCGACGGGATTCATAAATTTGTCAAAATAACAGTCAATACGGTGCAAATTGTCGTTATATGCTTTATTTATGACAAGATTGATCGAATATTCCAATGCTTTCCGTCCGTTTTCTGATTTTATGACGCGGTAATATTCCGTATATGCTTCGATGATATGCAAAAGAGTGTTCATTGTGCGGATTGTTCCAGCGTCGGCTTTATCGAACACAAAATCTTCTAAATAACCATATTCGTCTTTGAAATTAGTCTCCGTCAAATTAAACAGCCTGTTTGCCGCGTCAAACGCCGTCTTATTTTTGCTTGCGTCATAATACGCGCTGAACGCGTAAAGCGTAAATGCGAGAGCATATGTATGTTTACGACTGTCTTTTATTTTCCCGTCGTGTTCGACTTCCCAATAAATCCCTCCGTCGGCTGGGTCAATCATATATGTGCTGATAAATTCAAACTGACGATGCGCGTATTCAAGCAGTTTTATATCCTGCAATTCTTTATAGCAAGAACTGTAATACCACAGCAGTCTTGTCTGCAAAACAGCCGATTTCGGCGCGGTTTTATTGATTATATTTCCGCTGTTCACACTGCCGTAAAATCCGCCGTATTCGCTGTCATACAGATTATTCCAAAACGGGAGCAAATCATTTGTCAAATGATTATAAAATTCTGTTTTATTTAACATATTAGCAATATCCCCTTTAATTTTATTTGTTTATAATTATAGCATAGATTTTTATTTAAATATATGCTATAATTTGTATTTATTATGTAGAAAGTTTGTATTTTAGAATGAATGAAGATTCCGGGATAATATTAAATAAAGTATTGGGGATATATAGATTATGATATTAAATGAATTTATTGACGGTGTGCGCTATCCTGATGAAATAGACGGGCTGTATTTTGACGCTACACCATATGATGAAATTAATAAGAGTTTAGAAAAGATGCTTTTATTTGCCAAAGGTCAATTAAAAAAAGATGTACAGGAAACACTCGCTGAATTAGAGCGTCGGTGGGTGGAACGTCAGGCAAATAAAACTGTGGATATATTGGATGCTTGTTTATCTGCAAAAACTGCAATATTGATTTGTACGCATAACCCCATAATTAAATCTGTAAGTATAATTGACTGGCTACAAGGTGCGACAAAGATAAGAGAATATAACGGGAAAGAATTTGCCATTGACTTTATAAATCCTACTCCCGATAAAGACATAGCTCATATAGTAATTAACAGTTCTGACATTGGCGTGATGAATTATCCTGCGACAGTTATGGTTATATAGAAAGGAAAAATATTTATGGAGATTATAACAACTGACGAAATATTACATCAAGCGTTGAAATTATATAATTTAAAACAGCCGGTAGCAGAATTTATACGTCACAGCGAAAACATGACATATAAAATAACTGACATTAATAAAAAATATTTGCTGCGTATTCATAAATCTGTAACGGGCTTGTGTTCTAATATTTATACAAATTACAGCCGTAATGAATTAATTCAAAACGAAATAGAATTAATATTAGATTTAAAAAATAATACGAACTTATCCGTACAAACTCCTATTAGAGGGTTAAACGGAAATTTTGTACAAACTATCTCGGATAATTCAGATAACATCCCAGTAACGATGCTTGAATGGGTGGAAGGTGAACTTGTTAGGATTACTGGAACAACTCCGGAATTATTATTTAACGGCGGGAAAATGATAGCTGAAATGCATTCGTTTTTTTCTTCACAAGCGCAAATGAACAATAACTATAAACGATACAGCTACGACCAGACAATATTGCCGATAATTGCAGATGAAATAGAAGATATGGCACACCATAATATTGTGAATCTTGAACAATCGAAAATAATTTTCGCGGCTCTTGATGAAATGCGTGTGCGTTTTGACGAACTTGACAATATGCAGGAAAAACATATTATTCATGCGGATTTGACCCAAAATGATGTTGTTGTGGACAAGAATGGGTTGTTGACACCTATAGATTTCGGAATTTGCGGTTACGGTCATTTTTATATGGATATTAACCTGTTTAACGGCTCATTTACATTGTCTCATGATGTAATAGAGGGATATAAAAGTGTCAGAAATTGTGAGATAATCCCCTATTTTATGGAACCATATATTGTTTTAGGATTTTTATTGTTTATAAGATTAAATGCTCAAAGAGAAAAAGAGTGGAATCCATCGTTTGAGCCGATAGAAGAATGGTGCCGTGATATTTTTAAGCCGCTTGCCGATAAAATTAATTTTGTTAAAATGGAATAATATTTAAAATATATCTTAAATAAAAAAATTCACGAAAGAGAGGCAAAATAATATTTATGTCAAATATAGAAATACCGTTATCAGTCAATACAAATTCGCGACCGTCCGATTTAAGAATCACGGACATACGTTTTACGGATATTGTGGACGCGCCTATGCACTGCACACTGATGAAAATTTACACAAACCAAGGACTGGTGGGATTGGGCGAGGTGCGCGACGGGGCGTCGAGGACGTATGCGGAAATGCTTAAAAGCCGCATACTTGGCGAAAATCCGTGCGAAATCGACAAGATTTTCCGCAGAATCAAGCAGTTCGGAGGTCCGGCGCGTCAGGCGGGCGGTGTATGCGGAATTGAAATCGCTCTGTGGGACCTTGCCGGAAAAGCCTACGGCGTGCCTGTATATCAGATGCTGGGCGGCAAATTCAGGAACAAAATCCGCATATACTGCGATACGGACGTTTCGGGCAAGCACACCGGAAAAGATATGGGCGAAGCTCTGAAAAAACGTATGGAAATGGGATTCACTTTCCTGAAAATGGATTTGGGCATAGGAATTCTGCACAACGAAAAAGGCGCGTTATGCGCTCCGTTAGGCTTTTTACAGGAACCGCAGGAAAACTGGGAAAAGAATAAAGGCGACGACCCGCTTGTCAAAAAATATGCCCGCAACAGGAATTATGATTATTATAATATTGCGCACCCTTTCACCGGAATACACATCACGGAAAAAGGGTTTGATATTCTCGAACAATATGTCGCGGACGTCAGGTCTGTCATAGGGTATGAAATACCGCTTGCAATCGACCATTTCGGACATATCTGCGTCGAGGACTGCATTAAACTCTGCCGCCGTATAGAAAAATACAATATAGCGTGGGCAGAAGATTTGATACCGTGGCAATATACAGACCAGTATGTGAGATTGCGCAATTCCACCACCGTGCCGATTTGCACAGGCGAAGACATTTATTTAAAAGAGGGTTTCAAGCCTTTATTTGAAAAAGGCGGATTATCCGTAATTCACCCGGATTTGCTTTCGAGCGGCGGTATACTTGAAAATAAAAAAATAGGCGATATGGCGCAGGATTACGGCGTTGCTATGGCTATTCATATGGCGGAATCTCCTGTGACATGTATGGCGGCGGTTCATTCTGTAGCCGCGACCGAAAACTTTTTGGCTCTCGAAAATCACTCGGTAGATGTGGACTGGTGGGACGATATTGTAATAAGAAGCGGAAGCAACGGGAAACTCGTGCAAAACGGGTATATTTCTGTATCCGATAAACCGGGACTTGGAATTGACGATTACAACGACGAAGTGTTAAAAGAACACTTAAATCCTAAATTCCCGGAATTATGGGCATCGACTGATATGTGGAATGACGAGTGGAGTCACGACAGAGTCTGGAGCTGATAAATATGGATAATATAAATGTAGGGCGCGGCGACCCCGACGCGCCGTTTAAGCCAGAGAAATTTGTATATTTTAACAATACATCGGATATTGTGGCATCGGAAATCGCGGAGTATATAAAGACAATAGGATATACTCCCATTACCGGCGGCGGTGATATTGATTTTTTTGAACCGTACAAAGACGGGCTTGTCGGCGCGGTACTGGCAAATCCTCCCGTAATGCACGGCGAAATCGAAAGTACTACCGACGAAATGTGGAATAATGCGAGAGAGAGTTTTGTCGTTCCGATGTTAAATATAACGCAGGTTGTCGGAGAAATATTCATGCAAAACAAAAAAGGCAGTATTATATACTTAAATTCAATTCACGCAGAAAAACCGATAGGCAACGGATTTTTATATACAATGGGGTGCGCGGCGGTGCAAATGCTGTGCCGCGAAGCCGCGCTTATATACGGAAGTTATAACGTTGGCTGTTATAATGTAATGCGGGGGATTGTAGAGGGCGAAGAATCGTATTTCGCAAGCGAATATTCCCCGATACATCACAGCAGCGAACTCAGATTCCCGAAAGAAAAACTGCCGTCCGCAAAAAGTTTAAATGAATTATGCGCTTTTTTACTGAGCGGCGGCGCGTATATATTAAACGGCACGGATTTGCAGGCAGACGAGGGATTCAGGCTTTATTACGGCAAGTCGGGTTATTATAAATGATTGGAGTTGATAGAATGAATTCGACATTATCAAATTTCGACGATATAGTTGATACGAATGTAATGTTTACAAAATTAAAAGAATTGTTTCCAAAAGTGAAAGAAATAGAATCTGTAACTGTCTTGAAAGAATTTACGGAATTAGCTTACAAAGACCATGAAATGGAAGTTAAGTTTGAATTTCTTTCACCGCATACCATAGCGTTGAGTTATAAAGGCAACGAATGGGTAAGTATTGTCGATAATGAATTTGAGATAACTCTCGGGAATGAAACGGAATCGGCAGCAATGCTTGATTATATCTGCTATTTGGATTATTTTTGGGATGATTATATCACCAAAGATTTATCAGACAGTAAAATGACACAAAGATTAAAGGAAAAAATTGACACAATAAAATCAAAGGTAAAAAAATTATGGTAATAAATCCGCGAAAAATACGTCAGAACCTGTTGAAAAAAGGATTTATAGAAGTTCAAAAAACAAAACATATTTATTATAAATTTGAACCTGATGGAATTAAAACAGATATACAAACATTTATGAGCCGAAACAATCAGGAGATTGGCAATGAATTAATATCTGAAATGAAAGATCAGTTATATTTAAATAAGAAAGAATTTATTGATTTAATCGACTGCAAATTATCAGAAGAAGATTATATAAAGATTTTGAAAACAAAAGATTTATTAGCGGAATTCCAAGTCAACAAACCTGAATATTTATATCACGGGAGCCAATATCTTTTAGAAACATTGATGCCAAAACAAGCTAAAGACAATAGCGAGATAGGGTCACAATTCGCGCTTTATGCTTGTGAAGATTTTGATTCTGTCATTCCGTTTGCCTTACCGATTCGTTGGTATCCTGATAATCCGACGGGTAAAAAGTCATTTTCATGCCGTAAAGATAAAATTTTAATAGAATACGGCAGTATTAATCCCAATGGAGTTGGCTACATATATAAAATCAGTTCAGAATATTTTGAAAAAATAGACGGCTGGCAATGGGTATCAATTAAAGAAATAACGCCAATCGAAGTTATACAAATAAAGGTTGAAGATTATTGGCTTAATATTTCATTTTCAAAGGAAGCGTTGGAAATAAATAAGTTATTATATCCGTCCGATACGCTTTATCTTGACCTGCCATCATTTCCAATTGATTGATAATTAAATTAAAATAAACGGAGATATTTTTATGGATAAAGTGGCGATTGTTACCGGCGGCAACAAAGGCGTAGGCAGGGGAATTGTTTACAGCCTTACAAAAGCTGGGTTCAATGTATGTATCTGTTATAACAGCTCTGAGAATTTTGCGGTTGAAACGCTCGGAAAAGCGAACGAAATCGCAAAAAATCACGCGTTTTTATATAAATGTGACGTTTCAGTCAGGGATAACGTAAAAGCGATGGTCGAAGAAACTGTCAGACGTTTCGGCAGGCTTGATATACTTGTCAATAATGCCGCACTGCAGCCGAATCTGCCTGTCGGCAAATACGATATGGATACATTCAGGAAAATATGGGATATAAATATCGGGGGATATTTTTTGTGCTTACAGGAATGTCTGCCGTATCTGAAACAGTCCGATTGTCCGAGAGTAATAAATATTTCGTCAATCCACGCAAAACGCCCCTCGGTATTTGACGTGGGATATTCGATGACAAAAAACGCAATCAAAATGTTTACAAGAGAAGCAGCCATTGAACTTGCGAAATATAAAATCACCGTAAACTATATAATTTTAGGTGCGTGCAGGATCGAAAGAAAAACAGCCGCTTCAAACTTCGGAACATTTAATGTTCATACTCCGAAAGAAGCAAGGGTAGGGACATCGCACCCGCTGGGGAGAATAGCAAATCCGAAAGATGTAGGCGATTTGATTGTATATCTGGCAAGTCCGGAGAGCGAAATAATAACCGGAACTGGTATAAGAGTAGACGGCGGAAGTATGTTGTTGTAAAAATACATAAAAATATAAAATAAAATGAAAGGCGTGAAGTTATGAAATTTAATTGCAAAGAAGACATTATACAGCTTACAGGCGAGTGGCAGGGCGAGCGTTTTGAGGACGGCAGACCGAAAGTGCCAGACGATATACTGCGCAGAATGAGAAACATTACTTTTGAGGAAGCATGGGGACCTTTGTGGGGCAAAGGATATAAATATCAATGGGAATGTTCGTTTAAAATGACTCATCCAACACGCAAACTCGTAGGAAGAGCCGTAACTTCGGTTATGGTTCCGATGCGTCCGGATTTAAATAATTATTTATTAAAGTATGGACATGAAGAAGAACACCGCAAAGGGTTCTTTAACCAGTGGGTGATTGACAATTTAGTGGAAAACGACGTGGTCGTCGTGGATTTGTTTGATAAAATATATCAGGGCACTTATGTCGGGGGAAACCTGTCGACCGCTATAGCGACGCGCACTAAAAACGGCGGAAGCGTTATCTGGGGCGGCATACGCGACCTTGAACAGGTCGTCAATATAGACAATATTCAGACGTTTTACAAGGGCGTAGACCCGACGGGCATCGGCGACGTCACTATGACCGGCTACAACGTGCCGTGCAGGATAGGCGGCGCAATCTGTATGCCCGGCGACGTTGTGCTCGGCACAATCTCAGGCGTTATATTTATCCCGCCGCAGCACGCCGAAGAAGTAGTCGCAAATGCGGAAAAAAGCCATGTCAGGGATATTTTCGGTTTTACGAGGCTTCATGAAAAGATTTATACGACCGCGCAGATTGATACGGCATGGACGAAAGACATGATGGACGATTTCGTCAACTGGTTTAAAACAGATCCACAAGCGGGAGAGTACCGTCATTTGACATGGGATAAAGAAATTGAGAACGCAAATAAAACTGCGGAAAACAATTCGCAGGTAAGATTATAATTATCGCATAAAATTTTTAAAACGACAAGGGCGGCAGGCTGAACGCATTCAGTAGTGCCGCCCCTGCGTCTATTATTGCGCGAGCATTTTTAAAATCGCTTCTTTGGGTCTGACTCCTGCTGTCTGGGCGGCAATTTTACCGTCTTTCATAACTATAATAGTCGGTATGCTGACAATTCCAAACGCTTCGGCGAGGTTGGGTTCTTCGTCTACGTTTACTTTCCCGACTTTAGCGGAATTTTCGGCAAGTCCCTGAGCTATTTCATGTATAATCGGAGATAACATCCTGCACGGACCGCACCATTCCGCCCAAAAATCCAAAAGCACCGGCACTTTTGAATTTAAAACTTCCTCCTGAAAGTTATCTTTCGTTATCGTTAATAAATTCATTTTAAATTCTCCTCATTGTTTTTATTATTTTACTATTATTATTTCACGCTTTTTATGTCCGATGTTATAACGACGCTTTTATTATATACTTTTGACGTCACACATATAAAAGATTTGCCCGGATTTAAATATAAATCGGAGCCGTCTAAATTTACAAAATTCAAAACTCCGTCGCGGGTTGCTTTTTTCCATTTTATGATTATATACTTGCCGTTGCTTATATAAAATCCGTAGCCCTCGCCGGTCAGATTGCATGCCAATTCGCCTTTTGACATACCCAAATCCGTATATTCCGCAAACATTACTATTACGTTTTCAAATTTAAGCTGTTCTCCGGTTGCTCCGTCTATATGAGCAACGCCGAACTGTTTTCTGTAATATAATTTATCGCTCGGATTATAAATAAATTCGGGTTTGAAACTGTTCGAATATGGAACAGCAACATAATTTGCAGTATTATTTGTCCCGCCGATGTCTTTTATCTGCGCGTTGAATTTAAACTCGCCGTTATAGCCGGATTTTAAAGTAGTTCTGTAGTTCGTCTGTTTTATTCCGGCGACAATACCCGGTCCCGAAGTCATGAGGGTATGTTCCAAATCCATTGTTTTGCGCCTTTGCGCGTCCCTGTAATAAGTGTTGGGGAAAGTCATGCCTTTTACCGGATTTACGCCGTCTATATGGTCTATCGTACGCGCCGGATTAGAGAATTCATTGTAAGCCGGAATAGAACCGCCGGCATGGACGTATATTGCGTCGTGACCCTGCGACAAATCTATATAATAATCCCTCGATGAGCGCACCGCCCCGATTGCCGACACGTTTTCGTAATCCGTAAGCACCATCATAAGCCGCGTCTGACCGCCTTCGACTATGCACTCATAGATTATGTCGGCGTTGGATACCCCCACATTCGGCATAGCCGCTTTTATATTGTCTATCATAATTGCAACGGGGCGTTTTCTTTGTTCTGTCTGCGTACATTCCAAACCGGTAAGAAAACTGTAATATTTTTGGTTTGTTTTGGTAGGATTATTCGTTGTTTGAGCGGCAGCCGTCGATTTTTGCGTATCTGATGCTGTTCCAGTGTTGTCTGTACTTGTTTGCATATCAGAGGTATTTGCCGCAGAGTCTCCAGCCGATGTATCGACGGAGCCGGCAGTATCAGGAATATCGTTGTCAATACTGGTTTCCGGTTCTGTTGTCACTTCATCTACTGTGTCTGCGGTTTTATCTTTGCAGGATATGCACGATATACAAACACAAATGAGCATTAAAATAATTAAAAAAATAGCTGACAATACATTTTTACGGTTTTTCATACTTAATTTATTATCCCCGATTTTAATTTATTTAAAATTAAAAATAGTTTTTTAATTTTAATAATTTGCGAATTTTTATAATATAAAGCGTGATAATTCTTGTCATAGCAATATCATACAATAAAAATGTAATATTTGCAATAACAAATACTATAAATTTAAAATTTTCTTTAAAATAATTAAAAAAAGTCATATTATCCAACGAGGGAAGGAAGCTTTTGGCACTCAAAAATTTTACGGTCCATATCATAATCGCCAATATTATATTAAAAAGGCTGAATTTCACAACCCAAGCTAGTATATAATGAAAACGTTCGATATATGCTTTAAATATAGGATAAAATCCTGCGAAAAATATAAAAAAAACCGAAGGGAGTTTGTCCGGCAGTATCAACACAGAAACAATCGATATTACCAAATATGTTAAGACAGGATATTTCCCCTGTATTTCTATTACGCTTATTACAATGACAAATCCCGCAATTGCAGCCGAAGATAAATCCAGAATGTTTATTATCGAACCGATTGCTAAAAAAATAACGCCAAGTGCGGATAGAATCGCAGAAAGCGCAATCTTTTTAATCGGATTTCTTTTATCTTTATCCATAAAAACGAATCCTCATAATAAATATTTTAAATTATTAACAGCATCTGAAGCAGTCGCATAAACAGTCGGCGCACAGTAATCCCGTGCATATGTCGCAGCCGTTACAGCCGCCGTTTTGACGCGAATAGTTATATCCCTTGTTGTTGAAACCGCCGCCGTTGGAATAAAAGTTGTTGGACTTATTTTTTATATAATACAAAGCGTCCCTGTATTCATTGTTGTCGGGATCATATTTGCACGCCGTCTCAAAATTTTTCTGTGCGTCGAAATACCAGCCTCTTTCCGCAAGAAGCACGCCTTTTAAATAATACCATTCGGCTGTCCGCTCATTTTGACTTATGGCGTCGAGCACAATCTCAGCTTCAGAAAACCTTTTGTTGTTTATCAGTTCGCGCACGCGGGGGAAATTTGAGTACGCATTTGAATTAGAATACGAAGAAGAACTGTCATAATTATAATAGCCGCCGGATTTTGTTCCGGACGAACCTCCCGCGCGTTCTTTCTGTATTTCGTCATACGCCTCGTTTATGGCTTTCATCTTTTCGCCCGCCAAGTCAGCCAAAGGATTATCTTTGAAATTATCGGGATGATATTTTTTCGCAAGTTCCCGATATGCTTTTTTTATTTCTTCATCTGACGCATTTCTGCTTATTTCCAATACATCATATGGATTTGTCATAAAAAATTACCTCCCGATTTTATTTTTTAATTGTTTCAATACTGTTTCCTGCTGTTCGCACATGCCCAGACTGATTATATTTTCGATAACGGGCGTAACATACGAATTTCCGGCAAGACAAAATGCAATACTGACTTCATGCAGGCTTGACGTCAAGGAATATTTTATGGTTTCAGCGTCTGCCGATATATCGCTTTCGTTATTTTTATTATAATATTCGATAAACGGATTATATTCTTTTTTCTTTATATCTTTTTTGTAATCGTCCAAGGCGTCGATAATATAGAGCCATCTTCCCAAATGCCAACCGATTTGTCTGGCGATTCTGATTTGTTCTTCGGATTCCAGTCCGAAACACATTATATTTTGCATAAGTTCCGCAAAACATGAAGCGGTTTTATCTATTGATTCGCAGCGTTTTTTTTCGAGAGCGTTCAACTTAGATAAAGGCTTGTATATTATGTCGTCAAGACCGGAAAAAAATTTACACGCTTTTTTTTTCATATGCGAAAAAAATAAAGAAAGCGTCATGTAAAAAAACTTTTTCAATATATTTTTTGTATCGTTTATATCGTCTATACATTTATAATATGCCAAAATTGCGGAAGCGCAGGAAGAATATAGCAGAGTATCGTTTGATTTTATATAATTTCTTTTTTTTGTGGGTTTAAGTTTGCACCTGAAACATTTATTTTCAATCGGCTCTTTTGTCAGGGCGATGCGCAGGAGAACTAAAAAAACCATATCATAGTTTAAAGTCAGACGCGAGAACGGCGAGATTTTTTTCCCCATAGTTTTGCACAGTCCGCAGTAAAATGATTTATACAGTTCAAATTCGCGCACTTTTAATTCGTCTGAAAGCGGTTTGATATAACCGAACAAAACAATCCCTCACTAATAAACAATTATATGCTATTTTGATTATAATATTATTATGATAATATTACTTACTTGACAAATATTCTTTTATAAAAAAATAAATATGTATGTCGAATATGTAAACTGAGAAAATTAAACATTTATTTCCATTCCGTCGTATGATACCAAGAATCCCATGCCTTTTGCAATCGGCACAAGTTCGTCGTATATTTTTGCGCCGTTGTGCGAAAAGTGATTGTAGCAGAATACTGCGTTTTCGTCAACCGTTCCCATTCCGATAAGCCTTTCCCTGACTTCTGCGCAGCATGCGATTCCCATGTGTCCGCGACGACATTCTTCGATTCCCGACGTCGCGTCAAGACTGATAAAGTTGAATTTATTGCCTTTTGTGTGATTTTTTTGCAGATAATCCCATGTTTCGTCGGGGAAATAGCCTGTGTCGTTGCCGTACAGTATTTTCTTGCCAAATTTGTCTTCGATTATAAAAATCAGGCAGTTTTGGGATTGGTCGTGGTCCGCTTTCAATGGCGTTACAGTATATTCGCCGACGGTAAATTTTTCGAAAGCATGTATTTCGTGAAAACTTAATATGTCTTTTACGTT
Organism: Oscillospiraceae bacterium; assembly: GCA_009780985.1. Classification (GTDB taxonomy): domain Bacteria; phylum Bacillota; class Clostridia; order Oscillospirales; family WRJC01; genus WRJC01. The sequence goes on from WQYZ01000038.1 coordinate 14,373, forward strand.
TTCAAAGTCTCCTGCATAACGGTTTATAGATTCGTTTCCGTAGATATTTATCTGCGGAATTTTCTGTTTGTTTGCATCATATGCAAACGGGGGATATGTCCTGTGCAAATCGTAGAGATAGAAATGGTCTTCATGGCTGTGAGTGAATATAATATATTTGACTTTTGTCAACTCCAGCCCGTTGTTAATCATGTGATAATACGTATCCGGCGGCAAATCTATCAGTAAATCGTCGTTTACAAGAGCCTGCGAGCGGGTTCTGATATTTTTGCCTCCGGCTTTTATTGCTCTTTGACAGTGTTCGCAGGAGCAGAAAAGCGCGGGGAAGCACTCTGCCGCCGCCGTTCCAAAATATTTGAATTTCATAAAAAATTTTAACCTCCGTTAAAAAATTTGTGGTTTTTAATATAATTATTGATTCTCTTTTTAAAGTTCATCGCAAAGACTGTCGTATATTTTCCTAATATCGGCTTGGACAAGATTTGGGTTTCCTGAGCGGACTAATTTTAATACATCTTTGGCATTTTCTATTATTTCGTTTGCTGTTTGAGGCGCGACAGTAACAGGCGTATTATTTTTGTATATGTAACAGTTTAATATATATTTTTCAATAACCGGGAATATATTTTGTATTAAAAAAGCTTTTTCTTCTCCTTTTACTTTACCAAACAGAATAGTGTTACATTTGGGATTGTTTATGCCCTTTTTCGTTTGATTTTCAATTTTTTCATTATAAATCCGAGCGTATTTAACTACTTTAGAAGAAATCGGAACGCACCAGAATATATTTGATTTTTTAGGGTCTTTGAATGCGAAAAAACAAGGTCGGTTATGATTGACGCCGGTATTCTGCACCAATTTTTTATCTTTATCGTAAATGCTATAAAAATTATCTTTTATAAAATAGAAGTTTCCTTGTTTTATTTCACTCATAATTAATATAAATCCTTTTTTATATGATTGAAGCCCCGCCGCAAAGCGAGGCTTTAAAACCATTTGAACACGGCTATTTTACTTATACTCCGCGTGCCGATTAGCGGAGAGAATTTGAACACGGCTATTTTACTTATACTCCGCGTGCCGATTAGCGGAGAGATACTAAGTAAAACTTAGTAATCGCATATCTTTCGATACATTTATATTATATACTAAAAATAATTATAAGTCAATATAAAATAAAAACAATTTTGTAAATAAATAATAAATACTGATGATAAAACATATTTTGTTCTTTTTTTTGTGGTACAATTTGTATAAATCGTTTAGGTTGCGGGAGTATATATTTTATGAAGAAAGTGAAAGAGCAGAATCTTGTTTATGCCGACAAAGAAATTTTCAAAAAGATAGCTGAAAAAATAGATTCGGAAAAGTTTGACAGCTCAGATAATGAGGAAAATACTGAAAGTGTTGCAGGTATCGGCACTCTCGGAGAGAAAAAACTGCACAAGATATTAAAATATTATTTCGAACCTGATAAAAAATATCACGAAATAAAAGTCGGCGGATATTTCGCGGATGTCTGCAAAGATAATATCATAATCGAAATACACACCGGCAGTTTCGGGAGTATCAGGGACAAGATAAAATATTATCTCGAAAACCGCAAAGAATATAAAATAACTTTCGTCCACCCTATAGCTGCAATCAGACATATGTGCTGGGTTAATAAAAATACCGGCGAAGCGTCAAAAATATCAAATTCTCCCAAATTTATTGATATATACAAATTTTATGAGCAGATATATTACATAAAAGATTTTATCGCGGACGAAAATTTTAATCTGAAACTGCTTCTTATGGAGATAACAGAGTATAAATTTCTGGACGGCTGGGGCAAATCAAAGAAGAATAATGCCACGAAAATAGATAAAATCCCGATTTCAGTAGTGGGCGAAGAAAATTTCAGCGGCAAAAACGATTATTTGAAATTTATACCGTCGGAATTAAAAGACGGACGCGGGTTTACTGCAAACGATCTGAAAGATGAAAGCGGAATTAAGGGGCGTCCGGTGTATTCATTTATAAAAGTTATGAAAGAAACAGGTTTGATAAGCGAAAACGGCAAAAGAGGCAGAAGTGTCCGCTATGATATAAATAACGCAAAATAAATACAGTTAAATAAAAAAGAGGTGTATATTTTATGATAAAAAGCATGACGGGATTCGGAAGACACAGGGAAATAGTCTCCGAAATCGGCGAAACAGGTAAAATCGCAAGCGAAAGGGAAATTTTTGCGGAAATAAAGAGTATAAACAGCAGATATCTTGATATTTTTGTAAGGGCTCCGAGAATTTACGGATTTCTTGAAGAAAAAATAAAACAGGAAGCCGCGAAAATTATATCGCGCGGGAAAATAGAAATATTTATCTCCGTGGAAGAAAAAACCGGGAGCAGTACTCAAATCACTATGAACAAAACATATCTTGAAAATTATATAGATATCCTGAAAAAAATAAGGGACGAGTATAATCTTCCCGACGATATTACGACAATGCGCGTCTCTCAGAACCGGGATATATATAACATAGAAAAATTGGAGGAAAACGAAGAATTTTTATGGCAGTCGGTTAAGTCTGTGTTTGAGAGAGCCGCCGAAGGGTTCAGCGGCATGAGACTCACGGAGGGAGAAAAACTCTTATCCGATATGTCCGAGCGGATAAAAAAATGCGACGCATCCGTCGATGAAATAAAAGTTATATCCGATAACTGCAAAGCGGGTTATTTCGAACAGTTCAAACAAAGATTAAAAGATTTAGCCGGAGATATAGTCATGGACGAGAACAGAATACTGACCGAAGCCGCAATATACGCCGATAAAATAGAAATCACTGAAGAGATAGTAAGAATAAAAAGTCATTTTTCGCAGTTTTTTAAAATCGTGAAAGAAAACGCTCCGGTCGGCAGAAAACTCGATTTTCTCGTTCAGGAAATAAACCGCGAAATCAACACTATCGGGTCAAAATCGCTCGACGTCGAAATAACAAACAGGGTTATAGAAGTCAAGAGCGATATAGAAAAAATAAGAGAACAAATTCAGAATATAGAGTAATATTTTTATATTATATTTGATTTGAAAGGAACAGAATTATTATGCAGATAAATAAAATATTTCCGGGGATATATGAGTTCTCTTTCGGGGAACGCGAACAATTTGAACCGAGCAAATATATGCTCGAACCGTCAAAAACCGAAAAATTAAACGCTTTATCGGATTGCAGACTTCCGATAGACGCAGATTTGATTATCGGAGAAGTCACCGGACGCGGCGCGCTTATCACTCTGCCATATTCAAACGGTGAAGAAATCTACGGATTCGGACTTCAGAGCGGCAAAATAAATCAAGCCGGCTGTAAACGGCTTCTGAAAACAAACGCAGACGCCCAAGGCAACATAGGCAACTCGCACTCTGCGATTCCGTTTTACGTATCTACAAAAGGCTATGGAATAGTTTTAGATACAATGCGATATACGTGTTTTTCATGCGCAACGTCAAAACCGCATAAAACTTACGATTTATCTTCACCAAAAACAGAAGAAAAAGACGATATAAAAGTGTCGGAGGCTGATTTATATTCTCAGAAATCATACGGCGGGGTTATTACGGCTGAAATATTGACGGTAAAAGGTATGCACGGATATTTATTCGCCGGAAACAGTCAATCCGGGCTGGACTGCGTTGCGGACGTATGCCGCAGATATGTGCTGTTTTCCGGCGGCGGCGCGATGCCTCCGCTCTGGGGATTAGGGGTATGGTACAGGGCATGCGGGCAGTTCAACGAAACCGAAGTTTTAGATATGGCTTCTCTTTTACGGGACGAAAATATGCCGGTGAGCGTTTTGGGACTTGAGCCGGGCTGGCACAGTCATGCGTATTCATGCACATATAAATTCGATAAAGGACGTTACGGCAATTATAAAAACACGTTGAAAAAGCTCAGGGATATGAATTACAATGTAAATCTTTGGGAACATGTTTTTGTTCACCCTGACAGCGATATATACAAACCGCTTGAACCATATGCCGCCGATTACGAAGTATGGGGCGGTATTGTCCCGGATTTGTCGATTGACGAAGCCCGCAACATTTACGGAGGTTATCACGACAATTATCTGCTGGAAGAGGGGATTTCAGGATTCAAATGCGACGAATGCGACGGCTCAGATTTTACAGGCGGCTGGTCATATCCCGATCACGCGAAATTCCCGTCGGGAATAGACGGAGAACAAATGCACTCTATGCTTCCTATGTATTACCAGAAAACTCTGTATGAATTATTTAAACGGCGTAACAAAAGAACATGGGGAGAAGTCAGAGCGCAGCACAGTTATTCTGCGCCGTACCCGTTTATTTTGTACAGCGACTGGTATGAACATAAAGATTATATAAGTATGGTGTTAAATATGGGATTTTCGGGAATCATGTATTCGCCGGAAATACGCACAGCCGACGGAAAAGCAGACTTATACCGGCGTATGCTGACGGGAATTTTTTCGCCGAAGTTGGAAATGAACATATGGTTTATGCCGATGCCTATGTGGAAAAACTATAATTACGACGGCAACTGGAAAAAAGAAATCTTGCCTGATTCAGATCAGTTGAGAGACGACTGCCGCAGATTTATGAATATCAGAACATCGCTCGCGCCGTATTTATACACGGCTTTTTACAAATATAATACGGAGGGTATCGCTCCCGTCCGCGCATTGCAGATGGATTACCCGGAATGCAGAGGTAAAGAAAATCAGGGATATATAAGCGGAATCAGTTTCGGAGACGATATAATCGCGTATCCTTTGACGGCAAATCAGCTTGAAGTGAAACTGTATCTGCCTAACGGCATATGGTATTGCTATTTCACAAATGTAAAATACGAAGGCGGGAAAGAATATATTTTAAAATACGAGATAGATAAAATACCCGTTTTTGTACGCGAGGGTGCGATTCTGCCTATATTGGAAAATGTAAACGCAGTTTTTGACGGCAGTACGCTGAAAATCAAACCTATGGTATATATGTCGGAAACTAAGACGGCATACGGAATATTATACACAGATGATTTTAAGAGCTTTGATTTTGAAAAAGGATTTTATTCGATTTATAAATTCGAAGCGCGCAACGGTAAATTGAACGTATCATATGAGAATAATAACGGATATGCAAATAATAATATAGAAATTTTAGACGCAGAATTTATAGGATAGTTATATTATGAAAAAAACAATAAAAATTCACGCTCTTATTTTAGTTTCGTTAGTTTTGCTTTTTACCTGCCATTGTTTTTTTGATTCGAGTTCTGCCAACAAAAACACTGATGTTTTGATTGCCACCTCAGACAAACCGGACACAATCTGTTATTATGTAGCGGTTGACGGGAGCGATTCGAATCCAGGTACGCTCAGTGCGCCGTTTCAGACCATTGAACGGGCGAAGCGGGAAGTTGCATCAGTTATTGCAAACGCAAATGCTGATATATACGTCTACATAAGAGCAGGCGACTATTTTTTGGATTCAACAATCAGTTTCAGCTCCGCCGATTCGGGAGCAAACGGATATACCGTTTACTACTCCGCATATCCGGGAGATAATAAGCCGCGCATTATCGGAGGAAAAAAAATCACAGGATGGGAACCTTACGAAAACGGCATATATAAAACAAATTTAAATGATAACCTGTCGTTCAACCGGCTTTATGAAGAACAAGCTGCCTGTACTATAGCGCGCTATCCTAAGAAATCTGCAGACATGGGCAACGGACCTTATTTGCAGACTTCGGACAACGAAGCTCCGGATTACAAAACGCAGTTCAGATTCAACGAAGGCGATTTCCCTGTTTTTGACTGGACAAAAACCCCTGCGCAGGTTTATATCATGCCGTCCGGACGCGATATTACCGATAACGACAAGCGGTTGGATTCTTATGTTATAGTGTCTCCTGTCAGCAATATTGACTGGGATAATCGCATTGTTACGACGACTCAGGTAATACGCGATAATGAAGACAATTGGATGTCGCTTGGATATGGGGCGTCTTACTTTATTCAGGGCGCGAAAGAATTTTTAACCGACCCGGGCGAGTTTTTCTTGGACAACCAGACACATACACTTTACTATAAACCAATGAATACGGCAAAACCTATTGGGGATTTAGAAATAATTGCGCCTACGGTAAGCAGGATATTTGAATTGAACGGCGCAGGCAATATATCGTTTGAAGGACTGCAAATCGAGGACACAGACTGCGCGTCTGTAATTCCAATGTTTCAGATTATGCCGTACAAACTGACAGGCGCGTTGATTTCTCTGTCGTCTTCACAAAATATAACCGTAGATGGATGCAATCTTTTCAACGCGGGAGAAAGCGCAGTTTTGGTGAATAACTCAAACAGCGGCGATGTAAAGATTATCAATAACCATATAAAAAATTCAGGATATACCGTTATCAATATGCCAGATAGCGGGAATACAAGGTTTACCGTTGAGAATAATTTAATTGAAAATGTCGGATTAGCGAGCGGATACAGCTATGCGTTTGGTAATTGGGGAAATTCATATGTTAATTTTGCGCACAATAAAGTAGACGGCTGCGTCGGTCCCGCGACGTTTATGTATGATGGAGAAAGCGGAAGCGCAGGCAACTGCAGCATCAGCTATAATGAATTTACGCATTGTCTGCAATTCGGTCACGATTTAGGGGTAATTTACTGTTACCGGAATACGGGTCTTGACAATATCATCAATTATAATTATATTCATGACTGCGGCAATGATTTAGGACCGGCAGGGCAAATTACGCACGCGCTGTATTTAGACGATTACGCGTCCAATTTTACAGTGACGAATAATATTTTTGCCAATGTCAAATCCCGCAATCAATACTTTCCGATTTATGTGAAAGGTCAGAACAATGTTATTTATAACAATATTATGTATCAGAGCGCGAAATTAAACAGCGGCGCATTGGGCGGGATTGTCACATATGATATGGATAACCCGGCAAATTCTCCGATAAACAATATAACTCTGGCGCATAATATCTACTATCTTCCCGGAGCAAACTACTTTTACAGCATCTGGGGCTGGGACACTGAACCGTGGGACACAGATACTTTTGCCATGTCGGATTACAATGTGTTTTATTTCCCCGGAGTTGACATTAATAATTATCGTTTTCAGGATACTCATCCGAATACGACGGCAACCACAGGGGTAAGAGGAACTGTTGAGCGTTGGCAGAACTGGGACGGCAAAAATTTTGATAAAAATTCGCTGTTCGGATATAACCCGCTGTTTACCGACTCGCAGAACGGCGACTTTGCGCTCCGCGCCGATTCTCCGGCATTGATTTTGGGGTTTGTAAATATTGACCAATCCCTGATTGGGCTTTATAGTCAGGGAAATCCTCCGGAAAACCCAGATTTGCCGCCGTTAGCGATGCCTGTTATTTCGAACGTATTTGCTCCGGCTCCTGAAAGAGAGGCATCGGCGTCATCTTCCTCAGGAAGTTTTGAACTCGCCACTTATATCCAATGGCCCGACAGCCCGCAACATCAGATATATTGGTTTACATTCGGTTTTGCCTATTATACCGAACCTGCCGATACGCCTCAAACTCTTTCGTTTGATGCTGTCAGACAGGCAAAAGAATTGCGCATTGAATTTGAATCTGAGCCGAAAGGTCCGATACAATTCGCCTGGGTAGGAGACGGTTATGATTCGGCTTCAAGGGGACAGGACGGCTGGTGGAGCGGGTGGAACCAAACGGATAATATTAACGCGGGACAAACAGGCACTATTCTTATTATTGACCTCAGCAAGATGAATTTATGGGACGAAGCCGTGAGCGGTACTGGACTCAGAATTATTCTCGGTTATTGGGCAGATACGTGGGGTAGTTTGAAAATAAAGAGCGCGGTTCTTGAATAATCGCAGATACATTATACGATTTATATAATAAGAGGTTAACCCTAAATGAATTATTTTTTTGTCAATGCAGATCAGAATAAATATGCGATATATTATTCGGTTTATTCAATCCCCGATATTTTTGCTCTCCTAAACTGGAATGAAATGTTGGGGCGTATAGATGATAGAAAATGCTTTTTTGTTTTGGATTGCGAAAAGATTATAGGCGGGTTTACTTTAACAGGTAATGAATTATGCTATATTTTTACCGTTCCGCCGTTTTCTGACAGAACACTTTTATGGAAGCATATACTAAAATATGCTTCGGATAATTGTGTTGGAAAGGAAATCGTTCTAAAATTCATTCCTGAAGAAGATAAAGTAATATTAACTGACGGATTTAATGCAAAAATTATATGCACAGAGCGCAGAATGCTCCGTCCTACTGAAAAAATATCTGTGAAACCGCCGGATAACTTTTATTTTACTATTCCTGACGAAAATGATAAGCAAGAAATAATACAAACTGTTTATGAAGCTCATGCCGCAGGTTATACTTCCACAGTATGGCAGCCGGATAAAAACGAAATAAAAGAAGCCATAAACCGGCGTTATGACTCTTTTACACAAACTAAAACTCTCTACATGAGCACTTTAGTTAAATATAATGGAAGCAATGAGATTGCGGGAGTATGTATTGCAGGTATTTACCCTGATTCTATGAATAATTTTTCAACTATTCATCAAGTATCCGTCCGACCTCAGTTTCGCAGACTTGGGATAGCCGAATCTATGATGCTTAACTCTATCAACAAGGCAAGTTCTGTATCACCGGTTATCACATTAGGAGTAATGGTTGGCAATCCCGCTGAATTATTATACAATAAAATCGGTTTTTTTGGAGGCCTGAAATATTCCGAGCTTAGTTATATGGGATAAGTATTTTTTAATTCGAGTATGAATCAATCAGTTTTTGTATGTCCGCTTCGGCTTTTGGCTGGTATTTTTCAAACAAAGACGCGATATTGAGATCGGCTTTTTGAACCTGATTCCAAATGGCTGTGTCGAATCCCCCGAAATTATATACGTTCATAAAATCGTATATGCGGCTGTGAAGTATTATGTCCAGCATTTCGATTGAATCGTCGTCGCGGGTATATTTTGTCTGAAATGCGGTGTCATAAAAGGCCGGCGTCAAAATTTTGTATGACGAGGATCCCAATCCTTCCATAATTGTTCCGATGAAATTGAGAGAGTCGCTGTCTCCGGAATATGTGGACGGAACCGTCAGCATAGGATAAAAGGGGTAAGCGTAAACGCTGTAATTCGGCTGCGATTCTTCAAATTTAGGCTCGGGCACGATTCCGAAATCGGAGTTCACAAGCTGCCTGTAATCCATTACTATTCCCATATCTATATCGTCAAATAAAACGGTATTGTTCATAAATTTATCGTAATATACGTATTCGTAGTCGGTTGTACGCATAGGACCTTTGACTTTGCCCGCAGATTCCCAAGTTGTGTATGTAGCATACTTGTCGGTCAGAATTTCCATCAGTTTGTTATAAACGTCAGTTATCCTCGCGGTTGGCTGGTTTAAGACCAAATTGCCGTTTGCGTCTTTTCCCACCCATTTTTCACCGGAAGCCGTGAATGTGGTTTCGCATATTGCCGGGGATACTCCGAATCCGTACAAATCGGCATAATTAGTAGTGCCGTCGCCGTCCAAATCCCTGTAAACACCTTTTATAATGGAATAAAATTTGTCGAGAGTCCATGTTCCGTCGCGCGCAGACTGGTAAATTGAGGCTACGTCTATTCCGTTATCCTGCGCGGCAACTTTGTTTAATCCCAAAAGATGGGTGAACACAGAGACAGATGTGCTTATGTCTCCCATAATCCCGTATAATTTGTTGTCAAGAGTGAAATCGCGCACGACATTTTGATCCCAATATATTTTTTGCAGATTTAAATTGGGTATGGTGTATAAATCAGTAAACATATTCTGTTTTGAGAGCGTGCCGTAATCCGTAATAATTACCCAGGCTGCGGAAAAATCGACCGTACCCGCAGAAACGCTTTTTTTTATTGTGCCGGCGACGTCTTTGACCTGATTGTCCTTTATTTGCACATTGAACCGGTCTTCGACTGCGAGATTGCGGTTGTATGCCGCATCGTTCACGAGTTCTCCGTTCATTGACTCAACGCACACATCGTAAAAATGCCTGAACGACGGATCTGGATTTACAAGAATTGTAAAATCTTTTCCGCCGAAATCCTGTGGGGCGAGGTCATCTTTTGCCGCGGGATTTTCAGTTGTACCTGTATTGTCGGAGCTGCCCTGAGTGTTGTTCTGAGCGTCTGGAACATTGCCGTTGTTATTATTGCTGTTATTTCCGCTGTTGCATGATAATAAAAACGAAGAAATCAATATTGAAATCAAAGTCATAAATAATATGACTTTTTTTGAAATTTTCACAAACAATCCCCCTTAATTTATTTTTATTTTATATATTTTATACAAACTTTATATGATTAAAATACCATATTATTGGGTTTTTGTCAATAGATATTTTAAAGTTTTATAAATATTTTTTCAAAACAAACGGCTTAAAATTCGCTATGATTATTAATAATGTATCAATATTTGAGTGATACATTATTATATACCATAATTATATCAAAAAAGGGGGATTTCACAATAAACTTGTCGAAAAAACAAAAAAATTTTGATTTTTTAGATTTTTCTATCAAGTTCATTGTTTTTTTATGATAGAAATTTCACACCTTGTTAAACGCTACGGCGCGAATATAGCCGTAAACGATATTTCTTTTACAGTCGATAAAGGCGAAATAGTCGGATTTCTCGGACCTAACGGGGCAGGGAAGACTACAACTTTAAATATTCTCACAGGGTATCTTTCTTCGACAACCGGGAGCGCGAAAATAGACGGTATAGACATTCTTGAAAATCCTGTGGAAGCCAAAAGAAGAATAGGGTTTTTGCCCGAACAGCCGCCCTTATATCTTGATATGACCGTCAAAGAATATCTAAATTTCGCTTATGATTTAAAAAACTGCAAATTGAACCGGATTAGACACCTGAAAGAAATATGCGAGGTTGTTAAAATAACGGACGTCTTTAACAGAATGATAAAGAATTTATCCAAAGGCTACCGTCAAAGAGTAGGAATCGCGCAGGCTTTGGTCGGAAATCCTAAAGTTCTGATTTTCGACGAGCCGACCGTGGGACTTGATCCCAAACAGATAATAGATATAAGAAATCTTATAAAAGCTCTCGGGAAAGAACACACAATAATTTTATCCACTCACATACTGCCGGAAGTTCAGGCAATATGCGACAAAATAGTTATAATAAACAAAGGCGAAATTGTCGCCAATGAAAAAACTGAAAATATTTCCAACGCGTTAATGTCGTCGCGGCGTTTTATAGTAAAAATCTGCGGACCTGTAAACGAAGTTCTGCGCGTTCTGAGAAATAAAGAGGGAATATTATACGCCGAGGTGCTTAAAGATCAGAAAGATGCCGACGCTACAGCGTTTCTGATAGAAGGGCAGCCGAATGTGGATATAAGAAAACCGCTGTTTTTCGCTATGGCAGAAAAAGGCTGGCCCATTATCGGGATTGAAAGTATGGGCATGAGTCTTGAAGATATATTTATACGCCTTGTCACCGGCAGGGCAGGGAAGAACTCGCAGAGACGCATAGGCGGAGAGGTCGATAAGAATTACAAGAAAGAAAAACAAAGCGCGCAGGCTGATGCTGAGAATTCAGAGGATGCGGAGAGTTTTGAAAATGCGGAAGATTTAAGCAGGGGGGATTTATAAAATGATTGCTATTTTTAAAAGAGAAATGCGGGCGTATTTTGTTTCTCCGGTAGGATATATATTCGTCACGGTATTCTTGCTTGTTGCAGGAGCGATATTCACGTTTACAAATATTACAGCCGGCGACACTGCGGACATTTCATCATATTTTATGTTTATTATATTTACTTTTATAGTTTTGATCCCGCTTTTGACGATGCGCCTACTTTCGGAGGAAAAAAAGTCAAAAACGGAACAAATGCTTCTGACTTCCCCTGTTTCTTTAACGGGTATGATTTTTGCAAAATTTTTCGCCGCATTTACTCTGTTTGCCGCAACACTTTTAATCTCGTGCTTCAATTTTATCGTGCTGTATAAATACGCGGCAACTCCGGGGCAAACGAATACCGCAGGTCTGATAGGAAATGTAATAAGCGTTTTATTGATCGGTTCCGCATTTATAGCGATAGGTTTATTTATTTCGGCGTTGACTGAAAATCAGCTGACTGCCGCTATAATATCCATAACGACTATTTTGTTTCTGCTTTTGTCGGGCGTGGTTTCGAAAAATATAGGAAACACGGTTGTGCGCTATGTAATAGACTTTTTATCTATTTTTTCGAGATTCCAGGCTTTTACGTACGGTATATTCGACATAAGCTCGGTTATATATTACGCCTCTATTGTGGTTATATTCCTGTTTCTGACAATAAGAATTTATGAGATGAAACGCTGGCAGTGATTGATTGATAATATTATAAATATTTTATTATATATTATATAAATATTAAAGAGGGAAAATTTGATAAATGAACGCCGATATAAATAATGCAAACGAAAAGAAAGAAAAGAAAAAAGCAAATTCTAAGATTGATTCTGATAATTCTAATAAAACAAATAAAACTGATAAAAAAGAGAGTCATTTTAAAAGAAAATTTAAGTACGGCGCAGTGGCTATGATTTTTACCATTATATTTGTCGCCGTAGTCGTACTGGTAAATGTTGTCACCACGACGGTCAACAACATAAACCCGCTTATGATAGATATGACAAAAAAACAAATATACAGTATTTCCGATTCGTCTAAGAATTTGCTAAAAGACATAAACGCCCCTGTTGAAATCGTGTTCTTTATGCCTATAGACATGTATGAAAAAACAGTTCAGGGCGGAAAAATGATTGTGGACTGCATCAAGTCGTTTGCCAACACGTTCAACAACATAACGATAAGAACTGTGGATATTATAAAAAATCCCGCCGCGGCAAACGAATTTAAAACTTCTGAAATTTCACAGCTGAAAACTACGTCAATCGCAGTCAAAAGCGGAAGCACTCCGAAATTACTGGATTACACAGCGTTCTATGTTATCGCTCAGTCCGACAATTCGGCTATGGGATTTGCCGGGGAAAGAACTTTAACTTCCGCGATACTGCAAGTAACAAATACAGATTCGCCGATAGTGTATTTTACGACGGGACACGGAGAAGCGGCTTTGACAGATAACGGGTTAGCCGATTTGTTTGCGCAAAACGGGTTTACGGTTAAACAGATAGATTTAACTACCGAAGATATAGACCCTACGGCAAAAATAGTTGTAATATGCAATCCCAGAAAAGATTTTTTGGGAACAGACCCTAACAATCCGAATATAAAATCAGAAATAGATAAAATCGGGTCGTTTTTGAATAATTTCGGCAATCTGATGTACTTCACTTCGCCGGACCTTCAAGGCGTGGATTTACCCGAACTCAACGATTTGCTTAAAGAATATAACATACAGATGCAAGGCGACAGCATGATTGTGGACACCAAAAATGCCCTCGACAGTACGGGGCTTGCGCTTAATGCGCAGTATTTTGTATCCAACGGGGCGGGAGACGAGCTCACCGCCAGCATAAGAAGCCTGCCGTCTGCGCCGAGAACG